>JABMMX010000321.1 GCA_013205435.1 Deltaproteobacteria bacterium | reverse complement strand
GGTCGGGCTTGGTGCCGCTCTTCACGAAGGTACAGACTTTGGGCCTCATGGCAGAGCTCCGAGCGAGCTCCACAGGAGCCAAGGAAAGAGGAACAGCAGCGCGAGCAACAGCCGCGACGCAATCCGCACCGACGCTGCCTGCCCGAAGAGCGCCGCGCCGAAACAGAGCGACGCGACCAACAGCACGCCGCTCATCCCTACCATAGTTGGCAGCGCAAGCCCCACAGAGAGCCGCGCGGTCGTGAGAGCCGCGAATGCCACCAGCGATACGACCAATCCGCGCGCTGCCGCCTCCCCCGCTTCCTCCCGAACGCCACCAGGCGTCGCGAGCAACGCTGCAGCCGCGCCGCTGAACGTCAACAACAGCAGCCCCACGAAGAAGTTCGGCTCGACGACAAACGGACCTGCCGGCAGCGGGAGAAGGCTGAGGACCTTCTCGCCCGGGCGCAAAGCGGCGCGAGCAAGCTCCTCCGCAGCGGCCTGCGTCGGGGCGGCGACCGGCAGCGTAATCACCACCGCCAGACCGAGACCCATCCAAAGCAACGGAGCTAGCCAGCGCGGCAACGAGGTCGCTCGTCCGGCAACAAGTGCGGTCGCAGCACCGAGCACAACCCAGCCCCAACGAACCCAGAGCGCCATGGGCTGCACCAGAGGCAGAAGCAGGTCGCGGGTATGCTGCTCCGTACCCGCGGTCGCGCTTGCGAGCGCCAACTGCGGCGAGTCACCGCTCTGCAGCAGCACCGGCGCAACCACCGAAAAGGCGGCGAACAGCGAGCCGAGCAGCGGCAGCCAGGCCAACCAGCGCCCACGCTCGGGCAACCCCACGTCGGCGGCAGCGCGCATCATCGCGCCGATTGCGACCGCCGCTACGGCGAACCAGGCCAAGCTCTCCGACCGTACAACTTGCACCGGCAGACCCGGCAGAAACTGCAGCAACAATGCCACGAGTGCTGCTGCTAGCCCAAGCAGCCCGCCGACGCGCCACGACGACCTGCGGCCGAGCAACGCGCCGACAACGACGCAGAGCGCTAGCAGCGCCAGCGGCTGAAGCGAAGTACCGGCCATCATGTCCGCTCCTGCATGTCTGCCAGCAGCCCATCGAGCTCCGAGACCTGCGCAGAGCTGAGCATCGACGAGGCCGCAAAGGCCAGCTGCGCCGCACCACGCCCGCCGCGAACCCCAACCACGAGGTAGTCGCCATCTCGTCCCACCACAAAGGGCGGCAGCAGCCATAGCAGCAGCAAGCCAAGCGCAGCAACCACCGCTCCAACCCAGCACAAGACAAGCGCGGTACTGCTCGCGTCAGGTGTCCAGCGGAGCAGAATCACTGGGTCGTAATAGGCTGACTGCACCACCATCGGTGGCCCAACAACCGGCGCGCGCCCCGCCATCGCGGCGCCGCTCTCTGCCGAAAAGACCCAGACGACCCGCGCCGGAGACCCCAACGAAGCCACCTCGACCGCCACGGCAAGACCCGTTGCTCCGAAGAAGTCGCTCCGCCCTTCCCGCAGCGTGAGCGTCTGCTCCCGCCAGGCGACCGGCTTGCCGAACGGCAGCACCAACGGCTCTGCCTTGGCATCCGGTGCACCGACCAGAACTGTAACCGAGGCGATGTCCGAGGAGCCCGACCAGGCTGCCAACCGGAGCAGCCCACCTCGCAGCGAGTGCGAAGAGGTTGGGGTCACCTCCAAGGTGCTCTTCGTCCCTGTCTTGATGTCGCGCGCCGTCACCGACACCCGCCGCACTGCAGCATCCGGCGCTCCGCTCTCGGCCAGCGCGAAGGGCAACTGCACCAGAATCGGACGAGCTCCGTCGCTGGTCTCGCCATGGTCCACGGGGTCGCCGCTACGAAGCGCAATCGTCACAGGCTGCGGCTGAGGCCAGAGCGAGGTGAGCACCGTCACCCCTGCACCGAGCAGCACCAGCGCCAGGCCAAGGCCGAAGAGCCGGCGCCGCATCGGGCTGCGCAGCTGGTCGAGCGCCGACGCACCTCCCGACAGCAACTCCGAGCGCGCAAAGGGCAGCGGCTGCGATGCCAACATTGGCAGCCGCACAGAGAGCCGCGACCAGCCGGCGACCGGCAGCCAGAGCAACGACGCAAGCAGTCCCAGCGAAACCACCAGGGCCAGCAGCGCAAGGACGCGAGCGAAGGGCACTGCCGAACCACCCGACGCCGCCGCAACCGCAGCAGTCACCGCCGGAGCGACGAGCAGCCAACCGGCGACCGTGAGCGCGGTGGAATGGAGAGTGGGCGACGACTGCGGGTTCAAGCGGAGACCTGGCCCGACCCTTTCGGCGGGAGCAAGGGGGCAAAGTTGGCGCGAAACATGGCCCGTGTTAGGGCTGCTGCGCTCGCTATCACGGCCGTCAAATGGGTGTCAATTGAGCCTCCCGACCACGCAAGCCAACCCGCCGCCGCGCCTCATCGGACTCACGGGAGGCATCGCCTGCGGCAAGAGCGCCGTCGAGCGGTTTCTCAATGACTGCGGAGCAACGGTCATCGATGCTGACCAGCTCGCCCGCGCCGTCGTCGCACCGGGAAGCGACGGCCTCCGAGAGGTCGTAGACGCCTTCGGCCCCCACCTCTTGCTCGATACGGGCGCCCTCGACCGCACCGCGCTCGGCGCCCTCGTCTTCGCAGCTGCAGAGGCACGCGCACAACTCAACGACATCCTACATCCCCGCATCGCTGCAGCCAGTCAGCAGGCCATCGCCGCTGCCTTCGCCGCCGGCGCCCCGCTCATCGTCTACTCGGCAGCGCTGCTCGTCGAGGGCGGCACCCACCGCGGCTTCGACGGCCTCCTTGTCGTCACCTGCTCCCCTGCCCTGCAGCGCGCCCGACTCGCCAGCCGCGACGGCCTCTCGCAGGAGGAGATCGACCAACGGCTCGCAGCCCAGATGCCACTGGCAGACAAGGCCGCAGCCGCAACCTGGCTCCTGCACAACGACGGCTCTCTCGACGACCTCCGCGACGCAACCTGCAGCCTCGCCCAAAGCTGGGGCCTTACATGTCCCTCTCCACAACGGCCCTCGCCATGATGAACGCCAACGCTAGGCCCCGACATCTCCTCGTCACCGGCCTCCCTCACGCCGTCGCCGAGCTCGTCCTGCAGCGCATTCTTGGCGCCGAGCCGGCCACCACTGCGACCCTCATCGTCCGAGGCGATGGCATCGACGCCGTCGAAACCATGCTCCGCGCCTGGGGCCCCCTTGGCAACCGCTGCCGCCTCATCCTCGGCGATGTCACCGCACACGCCCTCGGACTCTCCGACGATGAGCGCCTCGAAGAGGTCTCCCGAACCACAGACATCTTCCACTTTGCCAGCGTCTACCACCTCGGCTTCGACAAACTCCACCTCGAGGATGTCAACCTGCACGGCACCCGCCAGCTCCTCCTCTTCGCGCGTAGCTGCGCCAAACTCCGCTGCATCCATCACTACTCCACCGCCTTCGTCGCCGGCTCCCGCTCCGGCGTCGTACTCGAAGAGGAGCTCGAGCGGGGGCAGACCTTCCGCAACACCTTCGAGCGCACCAAGTTCACCGCCGAACTCGACGTCCGTCGCGCCATGCACGACCTCCCCATCACGGTCTACCGCCCCGGACTCGTCCTCGGCCACGCTCGGACAGGCGAACTCGGCCGCGTCGACGGCCCCTACTTCCTCGTCCAACTCCTCAGCAACGACCCCGAACGGCTCGCGCCGCCAGCCAGCTCCGCCGCCCGCTTCCCCTTCCACGCTGTGCCCATCGACTTTGTCGCCGATGCCATCGCCGCCCTCTCGGGTGATGACGCTGCGATCGGACGCACCCTCCACCTCACCGACCCCAACGCCATCGCCATCGACGACGCCTTTCGGCTCATCTCGGAATGCGCCGAGCAGCGGGTCGTGCGCCGAACCCGAGGCGACCGCGTCGCCGGCATCATGCGCCGCCTCCCCTACGGAGAGGACCTCGTCAACGCCTCCCGCATCCACCTCGACGAACTCGATACCGAGGCCTTCTTCGTCACGCGGCGCTCAGGCGAACTTCTCCGAAAGCACGGCATCCTCTGCCCCTACTTCCCCGACTACGTTGACAGGCTCGTCGCCTACGCGCAGCGGCGGCACGACGGCTGGGAGACGGCAGATGCCCCGCGCGCAAACCAATCATCCCGCGCCTTCAAGGCACTTACGGGCCGGTTCGGCCGCGACCACTAGACGATGCGGATGATCCGCTCGCTCAGTAGCCGGCGCAGCAGCGCAAAGGCCTCCTGACGCGGCACATTGCTCATGTCGAGCAGGTCTTCAACGATCGTAGCGCCGTCCATCAACGAGACGAAGTACATCTCTTTGGGAGCAAGCGAGGCGCTCCGGATCTCCGACGGCGCAGCAAAGAGCGTAGGCGTCGCTACGAGCAGCTCGGCGTCCGAAGGACCGGACACAACGATGGGCACAGACGGTACCGTCGCCGCAAGCTGCGGCTCGACGATGGCCTGACGCGGCAGCACAGGAATCTCCTGCACAGGCGTCTCGAGCGAGCGGCGCGTCGCGACCTGCTCCCCGGCACTGCTCGCAATGCTGGATGGCAGCTCCATTGGCGGCAGCGTGGCGTCGTTGTCGAAGCGACCAACCGTGCCGAACTCCATCGGCGGCATCGTGTCGGCAGCGAGGTCGCCATAGGGCAGCGCTCCGACGAATCCGCGAGGCGGCGTTGGCGCATCGATAGACTCGCGGAGCCGAACGGGGCTGTCGTCCGACCGGAGCGCAGCAATCGCAGCGAGGAGATCGGGAGTCGGCGGCTGAACAGGCAGCGTCGGCATCTCGGCAGGCGGCGGAAAGGGGACCAGATCGTCGAGCCCTAAGGGGTCGTTCATGAGGTCAGCAGCAAGATCAGCAAAGGCCGCATCAAAGGCAGAGACAGCAGGCGCCGGTGCGGAAGCTACCGCATCTCGAAACGAGGAATCCGGTGGAGGCTGCCC
>JABMMX010000320.1 GCA_013205435.1 Deltaproteobacteria bacterium | reverse complement strand
TTACGGACGAGGCCGCGTGGCGCTTCGCGACGGATCGGACCCCTGCACCGACGCGACGATGACGGCGACGCAGGTGGCGCGGTCGCTCGACCGGCTGAAAGAGGCCTTCGGCAGCGCGCTGCTCCTCGACTACGAGCGGGCCATCCTGGAGCCGCGCCAGCAGGAGTTGACCGCCTTTGCTGCACGCCTTCGCGAGGAGTTCCCCGCCTGCTCCCTGCCCGCGCCGCAAGCGGCAGCGGCTGCGGAGGCACCGGCCACTCCTCCGGCAGCGGCAGGATCGGGGCAGCCCTAGCCGTCTACTCGACCTCGACGTCTCGGGCGCGGAGGATGGCGATGACGAGGATGAGAAGGAAGAGGTTGCCGCCCAGCAGGACGCCGGCGCTGGTTGCGAGGCTCGTTCGGCGGCTCTGGCCCGGCGCCTCATACTGGCCGAGTGCCTGACCGACGACGGCGATCTCTGTGAATGCCTGCGTGCGCAGCGGGTCGGCAGCGCTGGCGCCGAAGGAGCGGTCGAGGGGCGTCACATCGTGGCCGTTCTGGATGGCCACGCAGAAGGCTTGGCAGACGGCGCTCGAGACGGCCGGTTCGACGGCGGGGATGAGCCCTTCACCGACGG
This sequence comes from Deltaproteobacteria bacterium, assembly GCA_013205435.1. GTDB lineage: Bacteria > Myxococcota_A > Bradymonadia > REDH01 > REDH01 > CAIWGR01. Next base: position 1,645 of record JABMMX010000320.1, on the reverse strand, counting down.
CAGCGATGCCGGCCATGGAGGCGGCGGCCTCGCGCTTGGAGGGGTCGCCGGGGTAGTAGATGAACTTGCTCGTGGCGGGATTGACGCCCCAGACGCAGTCGGGGATGCCGCACTCCTTCTGCATCGCGGAGAGGTCGTCGTCGCCATACTCGGCGTGGAGCATGGCCTCAAAACCCCAGCGGGCCGCCATGGTGGAGGCGAGCGTCCGCATGGCCGGCGAGAGGTCCTGGATGGGCATGATGACGCCGCCCAGAATGATCTGCGGGATGAGGAGCAGCGGGACGAGCGCGATGGCCGCCTCGGAGCTGTTGGCGAGGGCCGAGAGGGTGAGTCCCATTCCTAGGCCGGCAAGCGAGGTGAGCAGGAGCAGGCCATACATGACGAACGGGTCGCCCGAGAGATGGAGCGGCGCGTAGGTGAGGCCGAGCAGCACGGCGCACTGCAGGGCGCAGACGGCGCCGAGGACGGCGAACTTGGAGAAGACGTAGCTGGGGATGATGAGGTTGACCATCCGCTCGCGGCGGTAGATGGCCTGCTCGCCGACGATCTCGCGGGCCGAGTTGGAGCAGCCGAACCAGACCGCGGAGGCGACGAGGAGGAAGAGTGCTGCGGGGCCTCGGGCGAGTTGGTCGAAGTAGGTGGTACCGCCGCGCGAGAAGACAAAAGCGAGCACCGCTGCGATGATGGGCGCCTGCATGGTGAGGATGGCGGTGTTGGTCCGATCCTTCCATTTGATGCGGGCGGCGCGCTCGCTGAGGATGCGCCACTGCCGCCAGAGGCCGCGGCGGTTGGTCTTCTGTTTGCTGCCGGCGCGGAGCTCGACGGAGCGCTGTCCGACGCGCCGCTCGACGACGAGCTCCTGGTGATAGGTGGAGGCTGCGTAGGTTGCGGCGCGGCTATCGATGAGTTCACGAACCCGCTGCTGCCGCTCCTCGGCGGTGGGGGCGGAGAGCGCATCTCGCTGCTCATGGGCGAGCGGGCGGAGGGCGGCTGCGGGGTCGTTGAGCAGCTGCTCGAGCTCCGCCGGGTCGGTCACTTCGGGGTGGAAGTAGGCGATGGAGTCGGGGTAGGTGGGGCCGTAGTAGGCCATGCCGCCCTGGACGAGGTAGATGACGCTGTCCATCAGCCGGTAGGCCTCGAGCGAGGGCTGGTGGATGGTGAGCAGGATGGTCTTGCCCTCGTTGGCGAGACCGCGGAGCAGCCGCATGACGTTGATGGTGTCTTCGGAGGCGAGGCCGCTGGTAGGCTCGTCGAGGAAGAGCAGCGCCGGCTCGGTGATGAGCTCCTGGGCGAGGTTGACCCGCTTGCGCTGGCCGCCGGAGATGCCCTTGCGGATGGCGTCGCCGATCTGCACGTCGCGGGTCTGCTGTATCTCGAGCTTGGCGAGGATGCGCTCGATCTTGGCGTCGATCTCTTCGTGACTCGTGTCTGCCGGCAGGCGGAGGCGGGCGGTGTAGTAGAGCGACTCGTAGACGGTGAGCTGCGGGAAGATGATGTCGTCTTGCGGGACATATCCGATGTTTCCGCGGAAGGCGTCGTAGTTCTCGTAGAGGTCGGTTCCGTTGAGGAAGCTCTGGCCTTCGCTGGGGACTGCGTAGCCGTTGAGCGCCATCATCAGCGTTGTCTTTCCTGCGCCGGAGGGGCC
>JABMMX010000319.1 GCA_013205435.1 Deltaproteobacteria bacterium | reverse complement strand
GCCTGGGTGTCGCTGCTGACGGGCGAGGGGCTGGAGGGGCTGTGGGGGTTCTTGGAGGGGCTGGCAGCAGCGGCAGGCGTGCGGTTTGACGAGGACACGGGGCTCATCACGCGGGCGCGGCATCTGGAGGCGCTTGCCGAGGCGCTGGGTGCGGCGCGGCGGGCCACAGAGGCGGCAGAGATGGGGCTGGATGCGGAGCTGGTCGCGATGGACCTACGTGAGGCGCTGGATGGGCTCGGCCGGATGACCGGGGCCGTGACGAGCGACGAGATTCTGAACCGGATTTTTGCGGGATTCTGCATCGGGAAGTGAGTCGGCGTTGGCCGGTTTGTGTGCAGGTTTTCGGGCCGGTTTGGAGGTCGAAAAGGGGGGTGCAGGGTGGCGGTTTCGGGTGACATCGCGGAGGAGGTCGGCTAGCCTTGACCCTTGCTCGCGCGCCCGCGTGCGAGGGGGTCCAGAGGAGAGTGAACGAGATGGAACAGCCTACCTACACTGCAGACAACATTCAGGTGCTCGAAGGCCGCGAAGCGGTGCGGAAGCGTCCCGGTATGTACATCGGCGACCCAGACGACGGTTCGGGGCTTCACCAGCTGGTCTATGAGACGGTAGACAACGCGATCGACGAGGCGTTGGCCGGTCATTGCGACTACGTGGATGTGGTGCTGCTGGCCGACGGCGGCTGTTCGGTGCAGGACAACGGGCGAGGGATTCCGGTCGACATCCACAAGACGGAGAACCGGAGCGCGGTAGAGGTCATCATGACCAAGCTGCATGCGGGCGGAAAGTTCGACTCGAACAGCTACAAGGTTTCAGGCGGTCTTCACGGCGTGGGCGTGTCGTGCGTGAACTTCCTCTCTGCGAAGATGAAGGTTGAGGTTCGGCGCGACGGGAAGCTGTACGAGGTGGAGTTCCACGAGGGCATCACCGTGGCGCCAACGCGCGTTACGGCGGAGAATGTGACGGGCAAGGGGACGAAGGTTTCGTTCTGGCCGGATGCGAGCATCTTCAAGGTCACAGAGATGTCGTTCGACACGCTGTCGCAGCGTCTTCGGGAGCTGAGCTTCTTGAACAACGGGGTTCGGATCCGGCTTCGGGACGAGCGCGATGGGCGAGAGAATGACTTCCGCGCAGAGGGCGGCTTGGCGGCCTATGTGACGGCGCTACACAAGGGCAGAACGTCGCTGCACCCGACGCCGATCAGCTTCATAACGACGCTGCCGGATGTGGGCGTGACGGTCGAAGTTGCGATGCAGTGGACGGACTCGTCGCGTGAGGATGTGCTCTGCTTTACGAACAACATCCGGAACCGCGACGGTGGCGCCCACCTCACGGGTTACCGTGGCGCGCTGACGAAGACGCTCGGCCACTTTGCGAACGAGTCGAAGCAGGCGAAGAAGGAGAAGATTGAGCTTGCGGGCGAAGATGCGCGCGAGGGTCTGACGGCGATCGTGTCGGTGAAGATGCCGGATCCGAAGTTCTCGTCGCAGACGAAGGACAAGTTGGTCTCGAGCGAGGTCAAGGGCTACGTGGAGAGCGTGACGAACGCCCGTCTGAAGGAGTTCTTCGAGGAGAACCCTGCGGTGACGGAGATCATCGTCGGCAACATGCTTCAGGCGGCTCGGGCGCGTGAGGCGGCGCGCAAGGCGCGTGAGCTGGTGAAGCGCCGCGGCGTGCTGGAGAGCTCGGCGCTGCCGGGCAAGCTGGCCGACTGCCAGGAGCGAGACCCCGCCAAGAGCGAGATTTTCATCGTCGAGGGTGACTCGGCCGGCGGCTCTGCGAAGCAGGGTCGGAACCGTCAGAACCAGGCGATTCTGCCGCTTCGGGGCAAGATCCTGAACGTGGAGAAGGCGAACCTCCGGAAGCAGTTGGACAGTGAGCAGATCACCACGCTGATTAGCGCGCTGGGGACGGGCATCGGCAACGGCTCGGAGGAGGCGGCCTTTGACCTCAAGCGGCTGCGGTACCACCGGGTCATCATCATGACCAACGCCGACGTGGATGGTTCGCACATTCGGACGCTGCTGCTGACCTTCTTCTTCCGACAGATGCAGCCGCTGATTGATGCGGGCTTCCTCTACATCGCGCAGCCGCCGCTCTACCGTCTCACGCGGAAGCAGATCTATGTGCAGGACGATGCGGCGCTGGACGCAATCAAGGTCACGAATGTGACGGGGAACAGCAAGCTGATCTCGCACGACGGGACGAAGGAGAACACGGCGGAGGAGTTCGGCGCCGTGGTTCGTGATGCCTACACGCACAAGAAGGCGCTTCGGCGTTTTGAGATGCGTGGTTGGGACGAGCGTGTGGTGGATGCGCTGGCGCGCGAGGGCGAGCTGTCGAGCGACTCGTTCGCGTCGGGCGAGACGCTTCGTGCGGCGCTGACGAAGGTGTTCGAGAAGCTGAAGGTGGCCTATCCTGCGAGCAAGTTCGTGCAGCCGCTGGTGGTTGAGCGTGGCGAGCGTTTTGCTGCGGTGTGGGAGACGCGGGTGAGCGGCGCTGTGCGTCGGACGCCGATCAACGACGAGATGCTTGCGCTCCGTGACTGGCGCGAGCTGGCGCGCATCTACCGTGTCTGGCTGGAGCTGTCGGGGAGCGACGGGATGGAGGTTGCCCTGTCGGGCGACAACCGTCTGAAGCTTCGGACGATTGGCGAGCTGGTTGCGCTCATCGAGGACCGCGGCATGGTCGGGATGCAGCTGCAGCGGTACAAGGGTCTGGGCGAAATGAACCCCGAGCAGCTCTGGGAGACGACGCTGGACGCATCGCGCCGGACGCTCCGGAAGGTGACGATGGGCGACTTTGTGCAGGTGGAACAGACCTTCAGGGTGCTGATGGGCGACGATGTCGAGGTGCGTCGGGAGTTCATCGAGAGCAACGCGCTGTCGGTTGAGAATCTCGACATCTAGGGTGTCGGAGGATTCGGAGGCGGAGTCGGGGGCCGGCGGTGCAGCGTCATCGCTGCCGTCGACCTATGCACGGGGTCTGTTTGACCACTTCGTAACGCGCCGTGCGCGGGGCACCGATCTCTCTTCGCAGGATGTTCATCTGCTGCTGGGTTGGGAGGCGGAGGGCATCCCTGAGGGCTGGGTGGTGGAGGGGATCGACGTGGCGTTCGCGAAGCTGCGCGAGGCGCCTGCGTCGATTTCGGAGTGCCGGCGGTATGTGCTCAAGGTGGTGGAGGCGCGTCGGGAGAAGCCGGCTGAGGCTTCCACAAACGGAGGCGCTGAGGCTCCTAGCGAGGAGGCGCCGGAGGCTGGATTGCCAGCGCCTTTTTGTGACGATGAGCCGGGGCCGCTGCGGCAGTTGCGGCTGCTCTGCCGGCATCCGCGGGCTGAGGTTGCGGCGGCATCGGAGCGGCTGTGCGAGGAGCTCCGGTTGATGCCGGCGGAGGCGCTGGTCCAATTCGATGTGTTGCTGGGGCTAGAGCTGCGGCTGGAGGAGGCGGTGGTCGCGCTGCTTCCGGACGAGGAGCAGGAGGCGCTCGAGGAGGAGGCGCAGCGGATGCTTCGGCGTGAGCGCCGAGGAGCGGACGCCGCGGCAGCGCGGCGGGCGCGGACGCGGGCCTACCGGGCGCTGCTCGAGGTGCCGCCGCTTTCGTAGCGGAGGCGGAGGAGCGTGGTCACTGCGGCGGCGGGGTCTGGTTCGCCGAGGAGGGCGCGGACGGCGGCGACGCCGTCGGCGCCGGCATGGAAGCAGGCGCTGGCGTTGTGGAGGGTGATGCCGCCGATGGCGACGAGGGGGAGGTGGGCGATTTCCGGGATGAGACGGAGTTGGCGGAGGAGGTCTGGGCCGCGGTGGTGGCGGGCGTCGGGCTTGGTGGCGGAGGCGTCGAAGATGGCGCCGATGCCGAGGTAGTCTGCGCCCTGCCCTGCGAGGAGGAGGGCGCGATCGGTCGAGGAGGCGCTGCCTCCAAGGAGGAGGTGTGGGTGGCGGGCGCGGACGGCGGGGAGGGGTTCGTCGCTTGGACCGAGGTGGACGCCGTCGGCACCGACGGCGTCGGCGAGGTCGGCATGGTCGTTGATGAAGAGCAGCGCGCCGTGGGCGGCGGTGATGGCGCGCCAGCGCTCCGCAAGGCGACGCAGCTGCTCAGGCGAGGCGGCCTTGTCGCGGAGCTGGATGCAGCGGAGTCCTGCCGCGAAGGCGGCTTCGAGCCGAGCTCGGTGGAGGTCGGGGTCGAAGCCGTCGGGTGTGACGGCATAGACTGCGAGGAGATCGGCCAGCGGTGTGGTCATCTCCACGGCGCGTTCAATCAGGGGTTGGAGACAGTGAAGTTGTCGCCGCTGACGGAGACGACGAACTGCAGGAGACCTTCTGTGGCAGGGCCGGTCTTGAGCACGCCCTGGGCGTTCCAGGTGGCGCCGTGGCAGGGGCAGTCGAAGCCGGTGCCGACGTAGTCGACCTCGCAACCCTCATGGTTACAGTAGCTGCTCCAGGCCTGATACTGGCTTTCACCATTGTGGCGGACGATGATCTTGTAGGGGTAGCTGCTATCGGCGAAGCTGGAATCTGAGCTGGCGGCCGAGATGTTCAAGCTTCTCAGCGAGACCGTGATCGGCGCGGAAAGGGGAGGGATGGTGGAGCCGTCTTCATTTTCGCCGCACCCTTGGAGCGTGGCGAAGGCGGGCGCGGCGGCGAGGCCTGCGAAGGCGACGCCGCTGGAGGCGAGGAAGGAGCGGCGAGAGGTGCAGGTGGAACAGTCGGTCTTGCTCATGTCATAACTCTTACAGCAGGAGGAGTGCGGGAGACTCGAGGTAGGCAGCGAAGCGCTGAAGGAAGCGGGCACCGACGGCGCCGTCGACGGCGCGGTGGTCGCAGGTGATGGTGACATTCATGCGCTGGCCGACGACCAGATTTTGCTTCGCGTCGACGACCGGGATGGCGCGGGTGCGACCGACTGCGAGGATGCCTGCGGCGGGCGGTGCGAGGACGGCTGTGAAGTGGTCGATGCCGAACATGCCGAGGTTGGAGATGGAGAAGGTGGCGCCCGTGAATTCGTGCGGGGCCAGCTTCTTGTTCCGGCCGCGTTCGGCGAGAGCCTTGGCCTCTTCGGCGAGGGCGCGGAGGCCCTTGCGGTCGGCGTCGCGGATGACGGGGGTGATAAGTCCGCCTTCGATGGCGACCGCGATGCCGATGTCGACAGAGTCGTAGAGGTGGAGCATCTCTTCGACGTAGGCGGCGTTCATCTCGGGGACGTCGCGGAGGGCGCGCGCTGCGGCAGCGACGACGAAGTCGTTGACGGAGACCTTGGTGTCGGACTTCTGCGCGGCGAGGGCCTCGTTGACCTGCTGGCGGGCCGCGAGGGTGGCCTCCATCGCAATCTCACGGGTGAGCGTGAAGGCGGGTGCTGTCCAGGCTGCGGTGAGGTTGCGGGAGATGGCCTTGCGCATCTGCGATAGGGGCTCGACGCGGCCTTCGGGGCCGGTGCGGAGCGACCCAGGCTGGGTGGAGCGGGGAGCGGGCGCCGGCGTTGCAGCACGGGGCGCAGCGGGTGCTGCGGCGACGGGGGCTGCAGCGACGGGCGCGGAGGCCGCGGCCTCAACGTCACGGCGGATGATGCGGCCAGCAGGGCCGGAGCCCTGGAGGGTCTCGATGGCGACGCCGGCCTCTTGCGCGACCTTGCGGGCGAGCGGGGAGCTTAGGAGGCGACCGGTGGCGACAGGCGCGGGGGCCGGTGCGGAGGCAGCTGCGGCGGCCTGTACGGGCGCGGCGGCAGGCGCTGCGGCTGGCGCTGCGGCAGGAGCGGCGGCAGCCTTGGCGGCGGCGGCTCCGGGGATGGTGTAACTCTCACCGGCTTTGCCGATGACCGCGAGGGCGGTGCCCACCTTGGCGGTGGAGCCGGCAGGCACGAAGATCTCCAGGAGGATGCCGTCGAAGTAGGACTCCATCTCCATGGTGGCCTTGTCGGTCTCGACCTCGGCGATGATGTCGCCCGTAGAGATCTTGTCGCCGGGCTTCTTGCTCCAGGAGACAATGAGGCCCTCTTCCATGGTGGGGCTGAGCTGGATGAGTTGTACGAAGTCGGCCATGGTCGGGACCTGGGTTGGGAGCGTTGGCTACTTGTAGCAGACCGCGCGGATGGCGGCCTTGATGCGGTCGGCGTTCGGCAGGACGAGTTTTTCGAGCGCCGGCGAGTAGGGCATGGGGACGTCGATGCTGGTGACGCGCTCGACGGGTGCATCGAGGAGGTCGAAGCCATCGCGCTGGATGCGGTAAGCAATCTCGGCGCCAACGTGGTTGAACTGGAAGCCCTCCTCCACGATGACGACGCGTCCGGTCTTCTTTACGGAGGCGAGGATGAGCTCCATGTCGAGCGGGCGGAGGGTGCGCGGGTCGACGAGTTCGATGTCGAGGCCGAGCTCTTCAGACCAGGCGTCGGCCTGCTCGATGAGCTGCTTCATCTGGCGTGACCAGGCGATGATGGTGACGTCGCTGCCTTCACGCTTGATGTCGCCCTTTCCGATGGGGACGAGGTGTTCGCCGTCGGGGACTTCGCCTTTTGCGGAGTAGAGGGCCTCGTGCTCGAAGAAGATGACCGGGTTGGGGTCGCGGATGGCCGACTTGAGGAGCCCCTTGGCGTCTGCAGGCGTGGAGGGCGAGAGGCAGATGAGACCCGGGATGTGGGTATACTGCGACTCAAGGCTCTGGCTGTGCTGGGCGGCGAGTGCGCCGCCGGCGCCGGTGGCACCGCGGAGGACGATGGGGCAGGAGAGCTGTCCTGCGGTCATCTGGTGGGCCTTGGCGGCGGTGTTGATGATGGCGTCGAGCGAGAGGATGGCGAAGTTGTAGGTCATCACCTCGATGATGGGCCGGAGCCCACCAAGCGCCGAACCGACGGCCACGGCGACGAAGCCGAGCTCCGCGATGGGGGTGTCGATGACCCGCTTCTCGCCGAAGCGGGCGAGCATGCCCTGAGAGACCTTGTAGGCGCCGTCATACTGGGCGACCTCTTCGCCGACGAGATAGACGCGGGAGTCGCGTTCCATCTCTTCAGACATGGCCTGGTTGAGTGCGTCACGGAAGAGGAGCTGCGCCATGTTGGTGCTCGACGGGAGAGGGCTTGAAGCGAAGATTAGGGGCTGACGAGGACATACTTGGAGATGAGCTCCGGGTCGGGCCAGGGGGCGGCCTCGGCACGCTCGAGGATGAGCTTCATCCCGGCTTTGGCGGTCTCGTCGATGGCCTCGAGGGCCTCGTGGGTGGTGACGCCACAGTCGACGAGGAAGGCGGCGAAACCGGGGATGGGGTCGTGGGCCTTCTCCTCTTCGAGCTGATCCTTGGTGCGGTACTTGCCGGGGTCGCTCATGGAGTGGCCGCGGAAGCGCGAGCAGTGGGCCTCGAGGTAGACGGGGCGGGAGTGTTCGCGGGCGTAGTCGACGGCGTCTGCGAAGGCGTCGTAGGACTCGAGGAGGTCCATGCCGTTGAACTCGTAGTGGCGGATTTTGTAGGCGTCGGCCATCTCGTGGAGCGGCTCGAGCGAGGAGACGCGAGAGAGGGCGGTGCCCATGCCGTACTGGTTGTTCTCGACCACGAAGACGATGGGGAGGCCCCAGACGGAGGCGAGGTTGAAGGTCTCGTGGATGGCGCCCTGGTGGACGGCGCCGTCGCCGAAGAAGACCATCGTGATGTTACTGGTGGACTGATACTTCTGCGCGAAGGCGACGCCCGCAGCGGTGGGGACCTGCTGGCCAACGAGGCCCCATCCGCCCCAGAAGCCCTTGGCGATGTCGAAGATGTGCATGGAGCCGCCGAGCCCTTGGACGCAGCCGGTGGCCTTGCCGAAGAGCTCGTCCATGATGGCCTGAGGCGGCACGCCGCGGGCCATGGCCTGGGCGTGGATGCGGTAGGCGCTCATCATGACATCGGAGGGGCGGAGCGCGGCGGCGGCGCCGACGGAGATGGCCTCCTGGCCGATGTAGAGGTGGCAGAAGCCCATGATTTTGCCGAGCCCGTAGGCACGGCCGGTGGCCTCTTCGAAGCGGCGCTGCTCGACCATGTCGCGGTACATTTTGAGCAGGGTCTCTTTGGGGAGCTCTGCGGCGCGACCGCGGGGGAAGTTGTGGGCGTGGGCGCCGAGCTGGCTGGTCTGCTTCATGGATTTCTCACGCTGCGCGGAGACTCTGCTGCGCGGGTGGCAGCGGAGCGGTCAAAACTGAGTTGGGCTTTAGCATTGAGGGGTCTCAACGCAACCCTTCGGCGATTGCTGCGGGTGACGCGCCGCGCCCTGCCCTACTCTGCGACGGGCGTGGCCCCTTCGAGAAGGTGGTAGCGGCGGTCGGCGGTGAGCGTGAGGCTGTCGGTCGAGCGGGTTCCGTTGGGCCAGTGGACGGTGACAGTAGCGTCGCAGGCAGCACCGAGTCCGAAGTGGAGGACCAGGTCGTGCTGCATGCCGTAGTGGCCGTGGCCGCCGCCGACCTGCTGGCTCTGGGTGCCGGCGCTGGTGGTGACCTCGACGCGGGCGCCGATGGCGGCGCGGTTGGTGCCCGGGCCGCCATCGAGACGGAGCTGGAGCCAGTGTCCGCTGTCTGCGGAGAGGTTCTCGAAGTAGCGGACGCGGGAGGTGGGGTAGCAGTCGTTGGGCGCGTTGGCGTCGCAGCGGGAGCGGGAGTGGCCGACGACGAGGTCGAGGTCTCCGTCGCGGTCGAAGTCGGCGACGGCGATGCCGTGGCTGCGGTTGTGCTCGAAGGCGTCGTCGGTCGCGACAGGCTCGAAGCGGCGGGGCGAGATCTGGCGATAGAGCAGGCCGCGGTTGCCGGGGTAGTCGG
>JABMMX010000318.1 GCA_013205435.1 Deltaproteobacteria bacterium | reverse complement strand
ATCGAAGGCAGCCACTCGAACCGCGGCCTTTACGAACAGCTCGGCCGGCGGCGGCGCGGGTGGTGCTGGCGGCGGCGGCGGTGCTTCCTGCAGTGTTGGCTCGGGCGTTGGCGGCGCAGCCGGCACAGCCGGTGCCTCGGGCGGCCGGAACTTCTAAGTTCGGTAGCCCTCTTCTGCGAGGCGCGGCTCCGGCTGCGCCTCGCGGCGTTTTTGGTCGCCGCGATAGGGGTCGCTACCGCGGCAGCGGTCGAGTGCGCGAAGCCGGTGCGCAGCGGCCAGCGCTGGAGCTCGCTCCTAGCCGATCCGGCAAGCCGCCCTGCTCGCATGGCGAGGCAGGCAGGATGAGCAACACAGGGAGATAGCCGAGGCACGGGGGGCCCCGAGCATCAGAATGGCACCCGTGAGGGCTGCGGTGCGTTCAGCGGCAGCTGCCGTTGATGGGCTCGCCATTCGGCCCGTTTCCCGTGCTGGAGGTGCAGGTGAGGTCGCCCAGGCAGCCGTCCTGGTCTTCGCAGGCCGCAGCCGCAGCAGCGCGTGGGGCGCAGAGGCCGGGCACGCCGGGTGCAACCTCCCAGTCGCTGCCGGGCTGGTCGCAGTACTGGGTCGCGAGGCAGGTCTCTGCGGTCTGGCAGGCTGCTCCCAGGGCGGGCTCGCAGATGCCGCCGGCGCTGATACCGGTGGGGTCGTTCACCGAGCAGCGCGAGGTTGCGTTGGCGCACTCCGAGCTTCGGGCGCAGGCTGCGCCGTCGGCGATGGTGCCGATGACCGGCAGGGGGGCGAAGCAGAGGTCGCTCTCGGGTGCATTGGCGAGGTAGGTCGCGCAGTCTGTGACGGCTGCGAAGGCAACGCAGCGGTCAAATCGGCCCGTGTCACGGCGCACGCGCCCCTCTGCTGCCGCGATGACTTCGGGAGCGCAGAGGCCCTCGAAGACCGGCGGAAGAGCCAGCTTGCAGCCCTCCGCGTCTGCGAAGCCGAAGTTGGTCTCAAACTCCAGACGCAGGTCGGCAAACTCCGCGGTGCAGTCGTAGAGATGGTCACAGATGGAGGCCACGGCGTCGGCGCAGAAGGAGAGGAGTGCCTGGCTCTCGTCGCGGGGGTTGGTGGTGCCGCCCGTATCGGTGGAGCCGGTGTCGGCGCCGCCACCGGTGTCACTGCCGCCGCCCGTGCCGCTGCCACCGCCCGTGTCACTGCCGCCACCGGTATCTTCGCAGCCCTCACCCGTGAAGAGGTTGCAGCCCGTGTCGGCGGCGCCCGTGTCTGCCGTGGTCTTGGTGTCGGTTTCGCTGGAACAGGCAACGAGGCCGGAACCCAGCGCCAGAGAGAGAAGTAGACTGGTGCTGCGCATGGCAATGCCTCGTCGAGTGAGTGGGAATGGCCCAATCTACCCCGATGCCGGCGCGAAGGCCAACTTCTCGGTTACGGCTCGCCGGGCGCAACGACAAAGCCCTCGACCGCCTCCACCGTGGCAGCGAAGGAGATGCGGTCGCAGGTGCCAATAGACGCGGGCAGGTCTGATGCCCGGCGCAGCGCGTCGACCAAGGCCTCGCCACGCGAGAGGGATGTGGTCTCGCCAAACACCTCGGGGATTGCGGCCACCCCGAAGGAGCCGGCTACGATACCGCGCCAGATCCCGTCCGGCCCGCGGCGCAGTGCGCCCTGAAACTGCTCGATTGGAATCGGGATAGAAACATTGAACCCTTCGACCTGGACTTCGACACTCGCCGGACCGAACACCAGTTCGTTGTCCGTCCGAACCAGGTCGATTTGCCAACCCGGCTGCTCAACGTCGAAGGTCTGATAACCGGCGAGGAGCCCGTCAAAATCGACCTGAGCACCGTTGAGTCGAGCGGTGGAAAACCGCGAAGGTCTATCCGCAGGAAACGCCAAAACGGGAATTTTGCCGCCTCGACTGACCGATTCCTCAAAGAGCGACTGGAGCGGTTCGCCTAGGACCTCGTAGAAGTCGGCCCAAAGTTGGCCAACGCCGTTGTCGATTCCGGGCGTTCCATCGGATGCTGTTGCATCCGAGCCTCCGCAACCGGAGCCTTCGTCGGCGGTGATGAGACCGTCCAGGTTGAAACCGGCAGAGATGCCATCCTCTACGGAAATCACCTGATAGCGCCGAAAGGCGATGGCCAGCGAGACTGGCTGACCGCCGAAGGCCCCATCGATCCCAGAGTCACCTGCTGAGCCTCTGTCTGCCGACTCAGCACTGTCTGCGGCCTGCTCGACGCACGCAGCGACCAGTGCGAGCACCGATAAACCGAGGACCCTCCTCATGCCTCAAGCTCCGGAACGCCGCGCGCGGCCATCCCGTCGCCTTCGCCCCAGGTCGCAAGGTCGAGACCGGCAGCACGCATCAGCGTGAGCGTGACGTCGGCCGCGTTCGCACCGCCCGCTGCGCGGTGATGGAACCCCGTGCGCAGCCGGCCGCCCATGCTCCCCGCGACGAGGATGGGGTAGTCGTCGAGGTTGTGGTTGCGGCCGCGGGAGCAATCGCTGGTGCAGAGCAGACCAAGGCTGTCGAGCACAGTGCCGTCGCCCTCGGGGAGCGCGGCAAGTTTGTCGAGGAAGAGGGCGAGGTCGCCCATGATGGTCTGCACGACGGCATCGACCATGGGCTGGTCGCCGGCCTCCTCGTGGGTGAGCTGGTGGTGGCCCATCGTGACGCCGTCGTAGAGCAGGTTGGCGAGCGGGTCGGAGTACCAGACGGAGACCACGCGGGTGAGGTCGCAGGCGAGGGCCACGGCGAGCAGGTCTCCGAGCAGCCCGCACCGCTCGCGCATGGCGGGGTGCACCCGCTCGTCGCCCGTGAGCGGCCGTGTCTCGAAGGGGATGCAGGCCGGCGCTGCGCTTTCGTCGCCGAGTGCGGCGAGGCGGAGTTCGAGCGCGCGGATGGAGGCCGTGTGTTGCTCGAGGCGGATGCGATCGGCGCTGCCGACGCGACTGCCCAGTCGATTGAGGTCGTCGGCCACGAGGTCGAGGACGCTCCGTCGGAGAAGCAATTTGGAGCGTTCGAGCGCAGCGTCCGGGCCGGCGGGCAGTGCCTGGCCGGTGAGGCGCTCGTAGAGGGCGAAAGGCGACGCCTCCGCCCTGACCAGATCGCCCGCGACCCGATGGCTCATGCCACTGCCGTTCGGGTCCACGGAGACCTCCAGGGAGCCGAAGGGGGTGAGTCCCACCTGCGCTGCGGCGAGCTGCTGATCTGCGGTCGGGCCTGCGAACTGCCACTCGCCGCCTACGCCGGCGCGGAGCGCACGGCCCGTGAGAAGACCGGCAGGCCCCGGCAGGTGGGTGGTCACATTGGGGACAGCAACCCTGAAGTTGCTCAGCACAGCCAGCCGGTTCTTGTGTCGTTCGAGCGGCGCGAGCTGCGGGCTGAGCGCCACGCCCTGCCCCGTTGCCTCTGGCACCCAGCGCTCGGGGATGACGCCGCTCCCCCAGAAGAAGAGACCCATGCGGGCGGGCGTCGCGGCAGCCTTAGGTCGCGAGGCTGCCCGAGCAGCAGGCGGATCGGCGAAGAGCTGCAGCCATGGCAAGCCTAGGGAGGCGCCCGCCACCCAGCCTGCCCGTAACACCTGCCGTCTCGACACACCCATTTGCGACCTCACCAAGTAGAATGTATCCCGCCGCTGCTGCCTGCGGTCAACCCCGCACGGTGACTTTCCCTCGCTCGACACTGCCACCCGCGCTAGGTCACGCACATGCATGCCGCAATCTGTCTCAGACGCCAACTCACATCGCTCGCCGCAACGCTGCTGGTAGCCTGCACGGCCTCGACGACGCCAACGCCAGTTGCGCCCGTGGGGCCTGCGCCTGAGGAGGTCGAGGCCGCCATCGTGGAGGCCTTCGCCGCGCTCGCCCGACCCGAGATTGACGACTCCTTCGAGCTTCTCTTTGTCGACCTGGCCCACCGCCGGTTCGGCCGCAGCGAAGGTGCCGGTGCGATCGAAGAGTATGCGATGACGACTACCGAGCCACCGCAACCCGACAGGTGGCTGATGGCGCGCTGGGGCAACGCCGCCCTGCCCCTCGACGCTGCTGCGATCGGCTCCATCGAACGCAGCAACTCGAACCGCGGGCTCGTGGAGGCGATGT
>JABMMX010000317.1 GCA_013205435.1 Deltaproteobacteria bacterium | reverse complement strand
TTGTCGACCGCCTTCATCAGGCCGATGTTGCCTTCCTGGATCAGGTCGAGGAACTGCAGCCCGCGGTTGGTATACTTCTTGGCGATCGAGACGACGAGCCGGAGGTTGGCCTCGACCAGGTCGCTCTTGGCCTTTTCGGCGTTGCGCTGGCCTACCGAAATGGCCTGCCAGGTGATGTAGAGGCTGTCGAGGTTGAGGCCATACTCGACCTCCACCGCACGGAGCTGCCGCTTGGAGGCGATCATCTTCTCTTCGACCGCCAGAAGCCGCTCATGGGTGAGCCGGCCCGCCTCGAGCTGACGGAGCCCCTTGTTGGGCGTGCGCCGGAGCGTCTCGGCGAGCTCGCGGACCTGCTTGTAGGTGAGCCGGCAGGAGCGCTCCGCCTGATGCAGCTCTCGGCCCGCTGTCTCTACGCGGTGCATCGACTTGCGGATGCGCTCGATGATGCGCTCGAGCTGGCGCGGGTGGAGCCGCACGCGCTGCATCGCATCGTAGATGCGCGACTTGTGGGCCCGTACCTGGTCGCGGAGCTGCTGCTTGCGCCGCGGCTCGTGCTGTCCCGTGCGAAGCTCGCGGCTGACGCGGCGAAGCTCGAGCTCCAGCCGGCGCACATCCTCGATGTGGCCAACCGACTCCGCGTGCACCTGATCGTAGGAGGGCGGTTCGACGCCTTCCACAAAGGTGGGCTCGCGGTAGACATCCTTGAACTTCAGCCGGCCGCGCTTGATGTGGTCGCCGATGGCGGCAACCTCGCGCACGCCGATGGGCGAGCTCATGATGGCCGCGATGACCATCTCCTCGCCCTCTTCGATCCGCTTGGCCAGCACCACCTCGCCCTCGCGGGTCAGCAGCGGCACCGTGCTCATCTTGCGCAGATACATCCGAACAGGGTCGCTGCCGCGGGCGAAGGAGTCGATGTCGACCTCCTCGTCCTTGCTGGCTGTCGAACCCCGGTCGCCACCGCGCATACCGGCGATCTCCACCGGTTCGTCGTCGTTCTCGTCGTTGCCCTCGACCGGCGATCCGCCCGTCTCCGAGGGGGCCCGCACATCCATCGGGCGGGCCGAGGTGTTGAACAGGGGGCCTTTGGGCGCCGTCCGCTTCGACCGGCTCTCGTGAGGTCCGTCGCCTACCGCGATGGAAAGCTGTTCAAGCAGGATGAGCACATCATCCATCTCTTCGGTGTCGACGGCGCCGGCGGGGAAGGCCTCGTTGAGTTGGTCCCAGGTAACGAAGCCCCGTTCTCTCCCAGCGAGGATGATCTGCTCGATCTCCTTGCGATTTACCGGGATCGCCATGCCGCTCCTTGCCAGACCGAAACGCCCTCAATCTTGCAGTTTTTAACCTGCGTGCGGCGGTCTAGAGGGGTGATCTTGGACGGTCAATGGGGCTGATCGTTTTTTGCCGTGGCGGATGTTGTCAGTCTTCTGGCAGCGCGGAACCCCCTCTGCGGGGAGCTAGATCCAGCCGCAATCTGGCTCCGGGCGCCCGCTCGGAGGTCGAGCGGCGGGTCGTTCCAGCTGCCTCCGCGTACCACGCGGCTCTCCACCGCCCCTGCTGTCCGCGGCAGCGACTCCGTCGGGCTGTTGATGAAGGCCGAGTCGGTCCACTCCGCCACATTGCCGAGCATGTCGTAGAGGCCCCAGGGGTTTGGGGTACGGATTCTGGCGCGCGCTGGACCGATTTGAGCAGGCCCCTCGTGGCCCGTCCCCGAGACGCCGCTGGCGAAGCGGACCTCCGCGTCACAGTACCAGACCGCGATGCCGTCGAGCGCTGCCTCCGGCCCGCAGACAAAGCCGCGGCTGGAGTCGAGCCGGATGTTGCCCCGATAGGTGGCGCTCGTCGTGCCGGCCCGCGCGGCATACTCCCACTCTACCTCGGTCGGGTAGCGGTAGCCGGTGCAGTCGTCGCGGAGCGTGGCGCTCTGGCAGGCGAAGGGCTTGCTGCCCGCCTGCTTGGCGTCGCCCGTGCAGCCGTCGAGCTGGTAGCAGGCGGTGAGCTGCTCCTTCTCGGAGCGGGCGTTGAGGTAGGCGGCACCCTGCCACCAGGAGACGCTGTCTACCGGGCAGCCGTCGCCGCAGGCGGCGAACTTGGAGGGGTTGCTCTCCATGACCGCCTTCCAGTCCCGCTGCGATACCTCCGCCATCTGGAGGAAGAGGGGGCTGGCGATGTCCACCTGCACCTGCCACTCGTTGCTCTTGTGTCCGAGCTCGGTGGCGGGCGTGCCGCGGGTGAAGGTTCCTGCGGGGATGTAGGCGAACCCCTCGGGCGCGCAGTGTTTGTTGGAGCAGAGGCTGGAGGCACACTGCGTCGACTGGTCGCAGGGCTGGCCGAGCTGCCGGTTGGTCATGGGCAGGAGCGGCGCGGCGACGGGCATTGCTGCGGAGCCATCGGCCACTGCGACCGCCGCGCCGCTCCCAGAGCCCGCAGCCACCACCGCCCCCAAGCCGCCGGCTGCGGCCGCGACAGGTGCTGGGGTGGGTTTGTCGCCGGTGGGCGCGGCCGCAGCATCGGCGGAGCCCTCGTCTGGTGTCGCCGCGGGTTCATCGGTGGGACGGAGCGCAAAGAAGGCGGCCGCGGCGACCAGCACGAGGGCTCCGACGGCACCGGCGAGACGGTTGGAGCGGGCGGGTGCGGGGGC
>JABMMX010000316.1 GCA_013205435.1 Deltaproteobacteria bacterium | reverse complement strand
GGTGGGGCCTGGCCCGGGTGGTCCAGACGGCCGGACTGCGCGAGACCCCAACGGGCTGGTGCATCACCTCGCTGAGCGGTGCCGAGCCGGTCCGCAGCGACAGCAGCGTGCGTGCGTGGGCGCTCTACGAGACCGAAGCGGAGGCCCGCGCGGCGCTGGCGGCCTTGGCGCGGTAGGGGCGCCCCACCTCACTCCACCGGCGGCAGGCCCATCAGCAGCACCGTCTTGATGCGCTGAAGTTCGGTGAGCAGGGCTCCTGCGGTGAAACTCACGAGCCCCCCGATCACGATCAGAACGGCAGCAATCTCGTGAATGGAGGTATCTGCGCCTGCGAAGATGACGCCGCCGGCGATGATCCCCAATGCCCCGACCAGATGGAGAACCGCGGCCACGCCGGTCGGACCTTCAGATGCGGCACGGACGCGAGCAGCTTCTCGCAACGCCGAGGTCGCTGGAGGTTGCGCGGGCGCAGTAGCCGTCTGGGCAAATGCTGGGTTCTGCTCGAAATCTCGCTTTAGCGTCTCGTAATCCATTGCCCGCCTCAGATTGTGGTTGGAATTCGACCCTCGCCGCGATGGTTGCCCCGCGCAAGCGAAACCGCGCGTGCGGTCGTGACCGGAGCAGGGCGCACGAAATCTTTGACCAGGCGCAGCCGTTGGGAGATATTCCGCCTGCCGCCATCAGCGTGGCGCAAACAAAGGGAGGGGAACATGAGTGATGCGAATCCGCAGGCGCCGTCGAATGCCGTCAAATATGGACTCATCGCGGTCGGAAGTTTCGTTGTCATCGTTGCCGCCCTGGCCTTCTTCAACCGAGGTGTTCGCGTGCCGGAATGCTACGGCGGGGATGCTGGTAGCTGCATGTCGATGCTGATGCCGAACTGCATGGGCGACGAGGGCGACATGCCCATGTGCATGCAGGCTGTGCAGAGCATCTGCCGTGCGGCGTGCGACCCCAACACCGACTGGAGCCAGTTCTCGCAGTGCGAGATTGATCAGGCCATGTGTCTGGCGAATGGCGGCGGCCGCCTGCGGTGCGGACAGGTTTGCCGGTAGCACCCCGACAGGCGACGGCTCATCGGCACCCCGCGTGGTCAACCCGCGCACGCCCTCTCGTAGAAGAGGGATGCCGGCGTCAGCGTCCGTGCGTTTGTCCGAGGTCCGACAGGCGCTGAAGACGGGCCAGGTGCGACGGATAGAGCGACATCAGGTTCCGACGGCGAACGAAGAATTCGCCTTCGTGCTCGCGCAATTGCGATTGCGCCTGCTCCTGGTTCAGTCTTCCGGCGAGCACGCCTCCCACAACCAGGTGCGAGAAGGCCCGCTGCGCAACCTGTGCGTCTCCCACAAGATGGAGCCCGATCTGGTCGCAGGTGTATTCCATCGAGCGTCGGTGCCAGAAGCCAACGTAAAGGAACCAACCCCCGACGGCCATGAGGCGATGTTTCAAGCTCAAATGTCCTGCCGCGATATGTCCGAGTTCGTGTCCGATAACGAAGTCGAGGTCGCGTGGAGTCTCGCTGCGATAGATGCTGTCGATGAGGCCAGAGTAGAGGACGATGACGCTCTTGCCCGCTAGGCGTGCGGCGAAGGCATTGAGCATGTTTTCTTGCACGATGTAGACCTCCGGCTTCGCAATGCCGAGTCGCGCAGACATGCGGGTCGTCGTTTCGTGGATCTCAGTGAACTGATGGGGGCCCACACGAATGCTGTTCGTCTTTAAGTAGGCCAACGCCATCAACTGCGTGATTCGAGCGATGAGGAATAGGGCAGCGGGATAGAGGCCCATGCTGATGATGGAGATGTAGGCTGCAAAGAGCAGAATGGGGATTCCCAGTATCCACAGCCAGATGCCAGAGACATGCTCATCCGGGTGTCGGAGTCGCTCCACGTCGAGGACAGAATTATCAAGAGATTGGCTCACGGGTGACTCGATCATTTCCTGGCTCATGTTCCCTCCTTCGAATATGTGGGTGATTTTCAATTGGCCTGAATCTTGCAGGGATGTCTATCGCCTTCGGTCTCGGGCGATTGGCCCAAATGTCTCGCGAGGTGAATGTCGAACTGCATGGGCGACGAGGGCGACATGCCCGTCTGCATGCAGGCTGTGACGAGCATCTGCTGCGCTGCCTGCGACCCAAACACCGACTGGAGCCAGTTCTCACCATGTTGGATTGACCAACTCGTCTGTCTGGCGGACGGTGGCGGCAGGCTGCGATGCGAGCTGCCTTGCAGGTAGGGGCGGGGGCTCAGCGCCGGTCGTGGAGGTAGGCGTTCCCCTCGCGCCGAACATCGAAGATTTTGTAGGCGGCATAGCCCACGAAAAGGATGATGAGGACGCCGATGATCGCACCAAAACAGCCACAGCCGCTCGACTTTTCCTTCTCCATGATTCCCCCTGATTTGTCTCAAAGCCACAACCCTAGTTGGCCTAGCCAGATAGGTGGCAGATTGTCGAGCACCATCGGCACTTCTCGAGTCGCCTGATCGGATACACCCACCCCTCGACCTGCCGCGCTCCATCGTCTATGGTTGCCGTAACAACCGAGGGGGAAACCATGTTTGAGCAGGCCTATGGGCGGCTTGTCTGTTTTGCAGACGGGCAGCGCGAGATCATCGCAATGCAATGGAAGCAGGGCGCAACCTGCGCCGTCCACGACCACGGCGCCACCGCCTCCGGTCGCGTTCATCTTGTCGTCGGGGCGCTCGTCGAAGAGCGGTTCAGCTTCGACGGCCAGCGCCTCTGCCACACCACGACCCTGCACCACGTCGCGCCCTGCACCATCGAGGTGCCACCCGGCCTCATCCACCGCATGACCGCTTCGCCCGACGCAACGCTCACCCTCTCCATCCATCACTACGAACCCTGCATCGCCAGCATGCGCATCTACGACCCCGAAGGCCGGCGCACCGTCATCGTCCCCGACGACTGCGGCGCCTGGATCCCCGAAGATGCAGCTGCCATTGTCGCCATCGAGCCCTGGAGCGCCCCATGACCACCCACTGGATTGGCTACACCACCCGCTACCGTGACGGCGGCCCGGAGCTCAAGCGGGCCTCGGAGGAGAGCGCTGCGCGCCTGCGGGCTGCGGGCCACGATGTGCGCTGCGTCGCCATCGAGTCCAAGGCCGAATTCCTCGACGAGATGCAGCGGTTGGTTGATGCGGGCACACTGCTCACCGAGCTCCATTTCTTCGGCCACTCCGGCCTCTATGGCCCCATGTTTGGCACCACCGCGCTGCCCGAGCAGTTCAGCCCCCACGAGTGGCGCTCGCTCTCGCCGCAAACCGAGCTCGCCCATCCGCGTGGCCTCAAGCTGCCGCTTGGCGCCGGCTCGCAGGCCTTCTTCCATGCCTGCCGCACCGCCCGCTGGTTTGCCCCCTTCTTCGCCCGCACCTTCGGCGTTCCGGCGTGGGGCTACCACTTCTACACCACCTTCACCCTCCGCGAAGACCGCTTCGTCTGGCCCGGGCTCGGCAGCGCAGAGGCGCCCCTCTTCCTCGTCGGCTGTCGCGGCAAGAAGTCCGACGGGCTGCTGGGCAGCGCCCGCAAGTATGCGGGACTCATGGAGACCGAGCCCATGAAGCGTTTCGAGCCCGCCGAGATTGGGGAGGCGGCCAGCTATGACGGGGTGGCGGCGCGCTACGATGCGGTCTTTGAAGACATCCGGGTGCGGCGCGATGAGTGGCGCTGGCTCAACGCCCATCTCGATGGAACCGCTGCACCGCGGGTGCTCGACATCGGCTGCGGCAACGGCGCGCTGCTGCGGGCGCTCGAGGGGCGCATCGCCTCGGGCGTGGGGGTGGATGGCTCCGAGGGCATGCTGGCGCAGGCCCGCCGCCGCACCGAGGGCTCGTCGACGCTGAACTTTGTGAAGGTGGATGGCCCGCAGCTCCCCTTCGCGGATGGCTCGTTCGATGTGGTCACCAGCCTGCTCTCCTTCCGCTATCTCGACTGGGACCCGCTGATGGCGGAGGTGCGGCGGGTGCTGGCGCCGGGCGGGCGGCTGCTCATCGTCGATATGGTGGCGTCGCCCGTGGGGCTGCGCGAGACGCTCAGGTTTGGTCTGGATGCCGCGCGTGCGCTGGCGGAGCGGGCGCGCAACCGGCCCTTCCGCGAGGCGCTCAAGCGGCTCACCGCCGACCCGCAGTGGCAGGAGATGATCCGCTACAACCCCATCCGCGCCCAGCATGAGTTCGTCTGGTATCTGGAGAGCCGCTTCCCCGGCCAGAAGGTGGAGGTGCTCAACGTGGGGTGGCAGAGCCGCGTGCTTGCGTTTGATTCGGGGCCGCTGCAGCCGGGGCAGGCTGCGCCTCAGACCTATCCATGAGCTCGCTGCCGCGCGTTGTGGTCATGGACTGGGGCATCGGCGGCGTCGATACGCTCCAGCGGCTGCATCGGCGCCTCGCTGCGGACTGGGTCTATCTCTCCGACAGCGGACAGCCACCCTACGGGTTGCTCGACGACGAGGCGCTGCGGGCCCGCATCCGGGCCGTAGCGGAGGCCTTTGCGCCCGACCTACTGGTGGTGGCCTGCAACGCGGCGAGCGCGGCGCTGGTGCCCAATCTCTGCGCCTGTCGCCTGGTTGGTGTCATCGAACCGGGCATCGCGCTCACGCTCCGGCAGACCGCGCCCGGCGAGCGCATCGGCATCCTCGGCGGGCGCCGGACCATCGAGGCGGGGCTCCATGCTGCGGCGCTCGAGGCTGCAGGGCGACGCACGCGGGGCCTCGTCGCGCAGCCGCTCTCGGCCCATGTGGAGGCGGGGCGGCTGTCGGGTGCTGAACTCGACGCAGACCTCCTTCCGCTGGTTGCGGAGCTCGCTGACTGCGACGCTGTCTTGCTGGCCTGCACCCACTATCCCGCGCTGCTCCACCGTCTTGCGGAGCTGCTGCCGGCGATACGGTGGCTCGACCCGGTAACGGAGCTGGTGGGACAGCTGGCGGCTGGCCTGCCGGCGCTCGGGGAGGGCGAGGTTCCACGCGCGCCTCGGATGCTGACGACGGGTGATGCGCAGGCGAGCGAACTGGCCGCAAAGCTGGCCTTCGGCGCGGCCTTTGGGCCGTGGGAGCGGGTGGTGCTATCCGCGCGGTGACGAGGCCTTCGACCGAGCACTGCTCGCCACCACGGCGAACCGCTCCTTGAGCTGCAAGAAGGGTGTCTCGAACCAGCGGTAGGAGCCGGACGACAGCGCAAAGGTAGCCCCGAAGACGAGCAGGTAGGTGGCGACATGGTGCAGGAGCCCGTCATGCAGGCCGGCCCGGCGGAGCAGCAGCAGGACCGCGGCGATGACGAAGGTGTGGTAGAGGTAGACGCCATACGAGACCTCACCCACCCGTTGCAGCACCGCGCCGGCGGCGCCGCGAAGGGCTCCGCGGCTCACCACGACTGCCAGCAGCGCGCTCCAGAGCAGCGCCGAGCTGAGGTGAAAGAGCGGGTGATAGGGCTCTGCGAACCAGAGCCAGAGCAGGCAGAGGAGTGTCACGCCGACGGCCACGGCCGTGCTCCCCGCGCGGGACCACAGCTTGCCACCGTGAAGGATGAGGGCCAGGAGTGCGCCTGCCGCCAGGCTCTCGACGGGGAAGAGCCGTGCAAGCGCGAGCATCGGTCGCACGTTCTCATCGCTCGTCTGTTCGGGTGGGAAGGTGGCTGCAAGGTACTCGCGCGCGATAGGGGCGAGGAGCAGGAGCGCGGTCACAAGTGCGGCGAGCATGCGGCGGCAATGCCGTACGACCCAAGGCCAGACGGCGTAGAACTGCTCTTCTACACCCACCGACCAGAGCACGCTCAGGCCCAGGATGCTACCGCTTTGGGTGATTGCGACGTTGGGCAGCATGAAGGCGAGCAGCCAAGGATAGTCGGTGTGCAGGAGTTTGGCCGCCACCCGAAATCCATGGTGGGGCAGCAGCGCGGGGGCGATCCAGAGGCCGATGGCAAGGGTGAGGTAGTAGAGCGGCCAGATGCGGAGTGCGCGGCGCAGATAGAAGCGGCGGATGTCGATGCGACCGGTCCGCGCCTGCTCCACGCAGAGCAGCGAGGTGATGAGGAAGCCGCTGAGGCAGAAGAAGAGCGTGACGCCGTGGCTGCCGAGATTGGCGACGGGGGCGAGGTCGTGAGAAGAGTGCAGGCCCCAGGATTTGCGGAGGTACTCCACGTGAGAGACGACGACGGCGACCGCAGCCAGCGCGCGCAACTCCGTAAGCCCGCCAAAGAAGAGGGGGCTTCGCCGCCCCCTCGCTGGGCGTCGCTTCTTGGCTCAAAGCAGCCGGTCGACCACCTTGTGGCCGAAGCGCCGGAGCCTGCCGCGGAAGGAGATCTCGGGGTGGGCTTCTGCGAAGGGGCGTTCGAGCACCGAGGGGTCTCGGAGCGAGATGACGATGGGGGTCCCGCGCGGCGTGTAGGAGACATCCATGCTCTGGTAGGAGACACGGTAGGCGCGCCGGTTGGTGACCAGCGCGATCTCACGCGAGGAGTGAACGAGGAGCTGGTGAAAGAGCAGCACATCGCCCGACTTCATCTCGAGGGGAATGGCGGAGGAGAGGTCGACGCCGTCGAGGACGAGGCGGGTGTGGTGGGTCTCGCCGGCGACCCGTTCCGACTTGAGGAAGCCCAGCTTGTGGCTCCCGGGCACGCCATACATGCAGCCGTTGGCCTCGGTGACGTCGTCGAGCGCCATCCAGGCGACGACCTTCACCGGCTCGTTGGGGCGATCCATGAAATCTTGGTGCCAGTGCACAGCGTTGGAGCGGCCCGCCGGCTTGTAGACGAGGCTGTTTTCGTAGAGATAAAAGTTGGGCCCATAGATGGCGGCAATGCCATCGACGATGGCCGGCGTGCGGGCCAGCGCGGCAAAGGCGGGGCTGCGCTGGTAGAGGTCGTAGAGCACGCCCTGGTCGGGCCGGTGGGGCAGGTAGTAGTTGGAGAGCAGGTCTTTGGGGTTCTTGTCTACGTGCGGCGCCATGGCCTCGAAGGCGGCCCGACCGCGGGCTGTCTCGTCCGGGGTGAGGGCGCCACGCAGGATGACAAAGCCGTCGCGCTCAAACTGTGCTTTGAGGTCGGCTGCGGAGGGAAGAGCGCTGATTGATGCATCCATGGTGCTGGCCGCAGGTGATAGCCGCCCCTTGACGGGCAGGGCATTTGGGGAGAAGAGCGCACGGCTCACCCGTAGGTTAGCCGACCACGCGATGCGAAGGAACGGAAATTGGAGCCGCAGGCCAACAACGGACCGCGACCGGGTCGAATCGCAGAGGGAATCGGCCACCAGTTCATCGAGCGGGCGGTTGTAAGCGTTGTCTCGGTCCTGATGTCGGCGCTGGTGGCGCGCCACCTCGGCCCCGACAACCTGGGTGCGCTGAGTTGGGGTGGGGCGATGCTCTCGCTCTTCGCCATCGCCGCCAACATGGGCATGGACCTGGTTGCTGTGCGGCTCATCTCGGAACGACCCGAGGATGAGGGGCGGGTGATGGGGACCGCGCTGACGCTCAAGGTGGTCGGCGCGCTGGTGATGGCGCTGGCCTTCTGGGCGACGATCCGGCTGGTCCAGCCGCCCTCCAACGAGGCCGCGCTGGCCGCCTGGGTCTACGGCTTTCAGCTCATCGCCAACCCGCTCGCCACGGCGAATATCTGGTTTCAGGCCCGCTTCCGTACCGGCGATGCAGCGCGCGTCCGGTTGGCCTCGTTTGCCGTGATCACGCTCACACGCCTCGCGGTCATCTTCCTCGATGGGAGTGTCGTGGCGCTCGCCTGGGTCGCAGTCGCAGAGACCGCGCTCGCCGGCCTCCTGGTCTCGGCCCGTTGGTGGTGGGCTGCGGCGCGAAGCCGAACCACGGGCTTCGACGGCGGACGAGCGCGCGAGCTGCTCCGGTTTGGCTGGCCCGAGCTGGTGAGTGGTATCGCGGTCACCATCTACCTCAAGATCGACCAGGTGATGCTGGGCAACATGGCCTCGCAGTCCGAGCTCGGTCAGTATGCCGCGGCGACGCGGTTGGTGGAGTCGACCTATGTGTTGCCGGTCATCGTCACCGGCGTAGTGTCGCCGCTGCTCTTCCGGCTCCATGCGACCGACCTGGAGGCCTACCGGCGCACGGCGCAGAAACTTCACGACGCCATGTTCACCCTCGGCCTGGTCATCGCGCTGTCGATGTCGGCCCTTTCGGTGCCCATCTGCTGGCTGCTCTTCGGTGCGGTCTATCCCGACGCGCCGGGCCTGCTCGCGCTGCAGTCCTGGTCGGTGGTCTTTGTGGCCCTCAATGTCTCCACGGGCAAACTGACACATGCGGAGGGGCTGCTCTCGCAGACCATCTATCGCCAGATTCTGGGGGCCTTCCTCAACGTGGGTCTCAACCTGCTCTGGATTCCGCGCTGGGGTGCCCACGGCGCCGCAGTCGCCACACTCGTCAGTTACGCCTTCAGTTGCTATGTCGCCTTTCTCTTCTCGGCGCGCGTCCGACACCTCGCAGGCTATGTCTCACGCGCGGTGCTCTCTCCGCCCCGCGTCATCCCAGAGGCAGTGCAGTGGCTCATCGCAGCATACAGAGAGAGGGGTCGTCGATGACCTCCTCGCTGCACAACGCAGGACAGTCCATCCGGGCCACCGTGGAGCGCTACCAGCGCGCCTTCGACGATGTGTCTGCGACGCCTACGCTCCGTCTGCCGGAGGTCATCCAGTTCCCCGTCAACAACATCTGCAACTCGCGTTGCGTGATGTGCGACATTTGGATGCAGAAGCGCTCCGACGACATCACGCCCGACGAGGTACGGAAGGGCTTCGCCTCACCTCTCTTTGCGGCCGTGCGATCGGTCGGGATCAATGGCGGTGAGCCCACGCTCCGCAAGGACCTGCCGGAGCTGGTTGGCGCCTTGGCCGCCTCGTTGCCGTCGCTTCAGAACGTGCACCTCATCACCAACGCCATCCGGGTGCCCGATGTGGTGCGGAGCGTGGAGGGCATCGCCGACGCGCTGTCTGGAACAGCCTCGAAACTCCATGTGATGGTGTCGCTCGACGGGCTTGGCGAGGTGCACGACCGTGTCCGCGGCCGGCGTGGCAACTTCGCCTCGGCGGTCCAGGTGCTCGACCGCTACCAGGGCGACAGCCGGCTGGGCGTGGTGAACATGGGCTGCACCATCTCGCGGCCGAACGCCGAGCATGTGGATGAGCTGCTGTGGTGGGCCGTGGACCGGCAGCTTCCGGCCCGCTTCCGAGTCGCGATTCCCCATCAACGGCTCTACTCCAACGATGGCCGCGACATCTTCGCGCTGACGGACGAGGAGCGCCACCACGTCGTCGCCTTCCTCGACACCCTCCGGCACGACTACGAGCGCGAACCGTCCCGCGCGGCCTTCTACCTATCGCTCCGGAACCAGCTTGCCTACGGGCTGCCGCGCAGCGCCGGGTGCCCGTGGAAGAACCATGGCGCAACCGTCCTGAGCAACGGCGATCTCGCCTACTGTGCGGTCGCGAGCCCCGTCATCGGGAATGTGCGGCAGGACGATGTGGAGCAGGCCTACTGGTCGAGCGAGCCGGTGCTGCAGGAGATTCGGGACACCCGCTGCGACAGCTGTCAGCACGACTACACGGCGCCTGGAACAGCCTCGGAGGTGTCGGCACGCTTCCGCCGTAACGTGCGCGCCGAGCTGCCCGACCTGCTCAGCGAGGGCATGGGCGAGGCCAAGCGGCTCGCCGCGGAGGCGAAGTCGCTCCGTTCGCTGCTCGCGGGCGAGGTTGCCCGCCGCCTTCCTGCGGAGCGCAAGGCGGTGGCCGTGGGCGCCGCGCCGCGCATCTTGCTGACGGGCTGGTATGGTACCGAGACGTTGGGCGACAAGGCGATTCTGGCCGGCGTGGTGCTGGCGATTCGCGACGCTGTGCCCGGCGCGCGGCTCACCATCGCGAGCCTGGAGCCGTGGGTGACGGTCAACACGCAGCGGCAGATGCGGGAGCTTGCAGGCTGCGACGTGGTGGCGCTGCGGGATGCGCCGGCGCTGTTGAAGCGGGGTGGATTCGACGCAGTCTTTGTGGCGGGCGGGCCCATGATGGCGCCCGTGGCGCAGGTGGTGGATCTGGCGCTGCTGCAGCAGCAGGCGCGGGGGCAGGGTTTGGCGACGGGACTGCTCGGTTGCGGCATCGGGCCGATGGGGCTGCCCGTACGCGATCTGGCCATCCGCGAGCTGGTCGCGAGCTCCGACATCTGTCTGGTGCGCGACGCCGGATCGGCGGAGCGTTGCAGCCCGTGGCGTCCCGACGGGGCAACGACAACGGTGGTGCCCGACCCAGCCATGATCTGGCTCGAGACGCTGCAGCGGCAGCGCCCCACGTCGCCACGCTGGGGCTTCGCGCTCCGCCGTTTTCCGCATGCGGAGTATGCGCGGGAGCGGTCTGAGGCCGAGGCCTTGGCGCTGGTCTCACGCTTTGAGTCCGAGGTGAGGCGGTGCGTTTCGCTGCTCCTCGCGGCCGATCCGACGGCGGTTGTGGTCCCCTTTCCCATGCATCGCCTGGCGGTGGGTGGCGACGACCGGCCCTATCTGCGGCAGCTCTTTGCTGGTTTGGAGCGGGTGGAGCCCATGGTCTGGCGCCACCGCTCGCCCGCCGAGGATGCGGCCGACTTTGCCTCGCTCTCGGGCCTGCTCGGCATGCGCTTTCACAGCCTCGTCTTCGCGCTCGGACTTGGCGTGCCGCTGACGGCCGTGGACTACACGGCTGGCGGCAAGAGCGCGGCCTTGCTGCAGGAGCGCGGGCTGGCCGATGTGCTGCAGCCCTTCGACGGCTTTGACGGCGCCCGCGCGGCTGCCCAGCTGCTCGCAGCGGAGCGTTGTTCGGCGCAGGAGCGGGCCGATGCGCAGGCCGACGCGGCGCGCTCGGCGCGGGCTACGATCGGCAAGGCAGTCGCCGCTTTGGTGGGGCGATGAGACCGGCTGCGCCAACGCTGCTGAGTACCGCCGACGGCGGCGGTGGCGCGGCAATCGCGGCACGGCGGCTGCACGATGCGCTCACTGCAGCGGGCCGGCAGAGCACCTTGGCGGTGCGCCATCGCGAGGTCGGCGGCGCCGGCGTTGTGCAGTTCGATAGCATGAAGGAGCGGGCACGGGGGCTCGTGGCGCGGCGGCTTGCGCGCGAGGTGGGCCAGCGAAACCTGCGCGGCACAGCGACCTGGAGCGATGCCCACCTAGGCAGCGTCTCTGCCGCCGCCCTCAACCGCCTTCCGGGCGAGGTCTTCAATCTGCATTGGGTGAACGACGGGTTCTTGTCGCTTGCGATCATCGCGCAGCTCGACCGGCCGCTCGTCTGGACGCTTCACGACATGTGGGCCTTCACCGGCGGCTGCCATTATGATGGCGGCTGCGGCCGATTTGCCGATGGCTGTGGCCTCTGCCCGCAGCTCAAGCAGCCCGGCCGTTTCGACCTGAGCGCCATCAACCTTGGGCTCAAGCGCCGGCTCTGGGCAAAGACTAACCTGCGCATCGTGACGCCCAGCCGGTGGCTGGCAGGGGAGGTGGCACGTTCGTCGCTTCTGGGTGGGCGCGAGGTGCAGGTCATCCCGAATCCGCTCGACCTGGCTCGCTTCGCCAAGACCGAGCGCTCCACGGCTCGGCGGGTGCTGCAGATACCCGACGCCGGGCCGGCAATCCTCTTCGGCGCGCACGCGCTCTCCGATCCGCGCAAGGGGGCAGACCTGCTGGCAGCGGCTGTCCGCTCACAGCGCGAGCGGCTGGTCGAACTGGGCGCGCACATCGTGGCGTTCGGACGAGATCCGGGCGTTGCTGCCGAGCTTGGGCTGCCCGTGACGATGCTCGGCACGCTCCGCGACGAGCAGACGTTGGCGCTCGCCTACTCTGCCTGCGACCTGCTGGCGCTGCCTTCGCGCCAGGACAATCTGCCGAACATCCTCACCGAGGCCGGCGGCTGCGAGCTGCCTGCGGTCGCCTTCGATGCGGGCGGTGTGGGAGAACTGGTGGTGGACGGCGTCACGGGCGCACTTGTGCCGGCCTTCGATGTGGCAGCCTATGGTCGGGCAATCGTGGAGCTCCTCGAGCAGCCGGAGCGCCTCATCGCGCTTGGCGCTGCTGCGCGGGCCCATGTGGCCGCATGCTGCGATCCCGCGCAGGTGGCGGCCGCCTACGGGCGACTGTTCGACGCAGCCGCAGCGGGCTGAGGCGACCTAGTCGGCCCAGAGACCGCCGGGTGCGGTGAGCGAGCCATAGACGCCGCGCAGCCCGTCACGGAGCGAGATGCTCGGCTGCCAGCCCAGTGCCCGGATGCGCTCGATATCCATGATCTTGCGCGGCGTTCCGTCCGGCTTGGAGAGGTCGTGCGTGATGGTCCCGCCGAAGCCGACAATCTCGGCAATCAGCTCTGCAATGGCGCGGATGGACTGGTCTGCACCGGCGCCAACATTGATGAGTTCGGCCTCATCGGTGTCGCGCAGCAGCATCAGGCAGGCCGCGGCGAGGTCGTCTGCGTGGAGGAACTCGCGCAGCGGTTGCCCCGTGCCCCACATGACCACCTCTTGGTCGCTGCGCCGTGCCGCTTCGTGAAAACGGCGAAGCAGCGCAGGAATCACATGGCTGTTGGTCGGATGGTAGTTGTCGTTTGGGCCGTAGAGGTTGCAGGGCATGACGGGCAGATAGGCGGTGCCATGCTGCCGGTTGAAGGCTCGGCAGGTGGTGATGCCTGCAATCTTGGCAACCGCGTAGGCCTCGTTGGTCGGCTCGAGCGGGCCCGTCAGGAGGTAGGATTCGCGGATGGGCTGCGGACACTCGCGCGGATAGATGCAGCTCGAGCCCATGAAGAGCAGCCGCTGCACGCCGGCGTCGAGCGAGGCGTTGAGCACATTGGACTGGATGGCGAGGTTGTCGCGGATGAAGTCGGCGGGAAAGCTGTTGTTGGCCTGAATGCCGCCGACCTTGGCAGCCGCAAGCACGACGATGTCGGGCCGCTCTGCGGTGATGAGGCTGCGCACGGCGCGCTCGTCCGTGAGGTCGAGTTCGGCCCGTGACCGCAAGATGAGCTCGTTGCAGCCTGCCTGCTGAAGCGCCCGGACAATCGCAGAGCCAACCATGCCCCGATGGCCGGCAACGAAGATGCGGGATGAGGGCAGCAGCCGCATTACGACACGCCTTGCGACAGCGTTCCGCCGGCCGCCATATCGGCATCTACCATGAGGTGAACGAGCGTCTCGAGCGAGGTGGTGGCCGACCAGCCCAGCAGCTCCCGCGCCTTCGACGGGTCGCCTAGCAGCAGATCCACCTCGGTCGGCCGGAAGTAGGCGGGGTCGATACGGACCCGCTCGATGCCTGTGGCCGCATCCACGCCAACTTCGTCGACGCCCTCTCCCTTCCAGACCAGCTCGATGCCGGCGCGGGCAAAGGCCAGCTCTGCGAACTCACGGACGGTCGAGGTGCGGCCCGTGGCGATGACAAAGTCGTCGGGCGAAGGCTGTTGCAGCATGAGCCGCATCGCCTCGGTGTACTCGGCCGCGTAACCCCAGTCGCGCTTGGCATCGAGGTTGCCGAGATGCACGCACTGCTGCTGCTTGTGCACAATGGCGGCGATGGCGCGGGTGATTTTGCGGGTCACGAATGTCTCGCCGCGGCGCGGACTCTCGTGGTTGAAGAGGATACCGTTGGAGGCATGCATGC
>JABMMX010000315.1 GCA_013205435.1 Deltaproteobacteria bacterium | reverse complement strand
GCCCGCAGCCCACCCCGCTCGAGGCCATGGCGGGCGGCTCCTCGGGCGGTCTCCGCCTCGCAGAGGGTACCGCGCCGGGCCAGCTCACAGGCGTCGCCGGCGGCCCCCGCGAGGCTGCGATTGTAGGCACCGGCTGTGCCGGCTTTATCGCCGACGGCCCCGACCACCTGCTCGAGGTCCTCGAACCCATGGAGCTCACCCTCCGCGCCGATGCCGACGCCGACACCACGCTCGTCGTCGTCGGGCCCAACGGACGGGTGCTCTGCAACGACGACCTCGAGGGCTGGACGCCAGCCATCCGAGCCCTGTTCGACCGCGGAGTCTACCAGCTCTTCGTCGGTGCCCACGACCAGACCCGCGCTCCAGAATACACGCTCACCGTCTCCCGCTAGCGCGCACCTCCCGCGCGAAGGTTCCACCTGCGGGGTTTCGCTGTTAGAGAGGCGGCGGGGGTCGGGACCGCCCCTGCTCCCACCTCACGATCGGTGCGCCGCATGACCCGCTTTAACCTCTCCGCCATCGTGCGCTCCGTCGCTGTTGCCCCGCTCCTTGCGGCAGGCCTCTCCGTCGCGTTCGCTGCCGGTTGCGGAGCTCCGCCACAGCCCGTCGTCATCGAGATTCCCCGACCGGTGCCGCCTCCGCAGACCTGGACCGCGGACGAGGCCGACGCAGACTACGCAACCGCCCGCGCCCTCTTCGACCGCAACGATTTCAAGGCAGCGCTCGACGCCCTGCGCCTCTTCGCCAGCCGCTATCCCGGCGACCGCCGCTCCGACGAGGTCGACCTGATGGTCAGCCGCTGTCAGCTCGCCACGGCAGATGCAGAAGGGGCCCGCGAAGGCCTCCGTCAGCTCTCTCGAACCCCCGTCACCGAGGCTGCGGCCGCCTCCTACTACCTCGAGTACCAGCGGGTCTCCGAGGGAGATGTGGACGGCGCGCTCGAATCGCTCAGCGAACAGACGCGTCAGCCCGCAGAGCAACAGAAGATGGTCGATTCGGTCTTCCCTGCCGACGCGCCCCTCGCCCTTGCGCTGATTGCCGAAGCACAGCTCCGCGAGAACAACATCGCGCCAGCCCTCGACGCACTCGCAGCGCTCGAACTCCGCGCCGACGCCGGTCCGCTCGCCACCTACGCAACAGACCGCATCCGCGCCGCACTCGTCCTCAACACGCCGCCCTCCGCCATGCTCAGGGTCTGGGACGCTGCCAGTGACGCCACCCGAAAGCGGGTCGGGTGCGAGCTCGCCTCCCTCGCGCTTGCCTCGGGCGACCGCCCGCTCGCGACCGAACTCTCGCAACGCGTCGAGCGCCTCGCCGCAGCCTCCTGCGGCCTGGTCCTGACCGAGTCCGCGGCGGCCCCCACGCCCACGCTCGGCCTCCTGCTCACACTCTCCGGCCCTGCCCGTCGCGCCGGTCGCGCCCTCTTGGGCGGCGCCCTCCTTGCCCAGCGCAGCTTCGACGCCGACCAGCCCGCCTCCAAGCTTCTCATCCGCGATACCTTCAGCGATGCCGCCGCCGTCACCCGCGCTGTCGATGAGCTCGCCGCAGCCGGTGCGATCGCCATTGTCGGGCCCGTCGAGCCCGAGCTGGTCGAGGTTGCCCGCGCAGCCGCGGTTCGTAACGGACTCCCTCACCTGGCGCTGAGCCCCAAGCCACTCCTGACCCATCAGCCGGGCAGCTTCCGCCTCTTCGTGGACGCCGCCGCAGAGGCCTCCCGCGCCGTCGAAGCGGCGGTCACCCGACGGGGCGCACGCCGCATCGCCTTCGTGACTGAGAAGAGCAGCCCGGATGGCGCCTTCTTCGACCTCTTCCGCGACGCCGCGCTGCGCGAAGCGAAGCAGCGCGGACTCGAAGAGCTCGTCACCGTCGAGGTCGACACCACCGCGAAGAACCTCCAGACCTCGGCATCTTCGGCCGCTGCTGCCATCGCCCGATCGGGCGCCGACGTCGTCCTCTTCGCTGCCACCTCTACCGTCATCTCCGCCGTCGTATCCAACCTCGCCGCCAGGGATGTCTTCCCGGCCGACGGCGAGACCCAAGACCGCCGCCGCCGCGTCACCTACCTGCTCAGCAGCATGGCCGCAGATGACTACCTCCTCCGCAACGCCGCGGCCTACCTGCAGGGCGCCATCATCCCCTTCTGGTTCCTTGCGCCGCTGGCAACCGACGAGGCTGCCCTCTTCCGCAACCGCTTCCTCTTCCACTTCGGGCGCGAGCCGAGCGGCGCCGAGGCCTTCTCGCACGACGCCATCACCCTGATGCGCCGGGCGATGCTGACCGATGGGCTCCACAGCGCAGCCGAGCTCCGCCGCCGCATGGACGGCGACTGGAGCGCACAGGGCGTTGTTGGTCCCATCCGCTTCGACGCCAACGGCAACCCCAAGCTCCGGCCGCGGCTGGCGACGGTGAAAAACGGTCGGTTCGAGGCGCTCCCTTGAGGGTTCGCGCCGCCTGCTGCGCCGCGCTCATCGCCGGCCTCCTGCTCGGTGCCAGACCGGCCCGCGCCGTCGAGGGCTCCGGTATCGACGAGGGCTCCGGAGAAGGCTCCGGCGACCAAATCCCCGCGCGGGCAACGGACGACCGCGCAGCCGACCAACCAACCTCGCGCACACCCGACGACGGCCCCCGGCAGCCCTGGCAGCTCACCGACGAAGAGCTCCTCCGAGACAACTGGCACTTCGACGCCGAACGCGGTCAGGCCGGCTCCAATACGGCCCGAATCACCGCGCTCACCGTTGGCTCGGTCGTCCACGGCGCCGGACACTTCGTCATGGGCGAAGATGCCACCGCCTGGATCCTCCTCGGCAGTGAGATCGCCAGCATCGCCGTCGGCCTCGGCGGACTCGCACTCGTCGACGCCAACCCCTCCACCAGCTGGCTCCACGCCTCCGGCGAGGCGCTGGCCGTCGCCGGAACCGCAGGCTTTGGACTCACCTGGGCCGGAGACCTCCTAGGCACCCTCCGCGGTACCGGCGCGCCCCTGCCTCAGAACACCTCCCGCAGCGAAGGACTCTCCGCCGAGTTCTCCTACGCAACCACTGTCCTGCAGGGCGACGGCGTCACGGTGCTCGGTGCGACGATCCCGCTCCGCCTCCGCCACTTTGTTGCGATCGCCGACTTTGAAGCCGATCCCGCCGACAGCTACCAGCTCCTCGGGCTCTATGCAGCCGCCCGCATCCCCATCGGAAGGCGCGGCCTGACCGACACCGAGTTTGGCGTCGCGATCAGCGACGAGAGACTCACTGATGCCGGCGCCGGACGCCTCGCCGCCGAGCCCCGCCTCTCGCTCGAAGCCGACCTTGGCTCCATCGCCACCCACTTCGCCAATGTCGTCGTTCGCGCCCACGGCGGCGCCGAACTCTCCCAGCTCCGCTTCGACCCAGCAGACCGCTTCGCCCTCTCCGACGAGGCCTTCGTCTGGCGCCTCCCCGTCGGTGGCGAGGTCTCCGCCAACTTCACCCCCAGCGTCAACCTCGGACTCGGCTACGAACAGCGCGACAGCCGCCCCGTTGGCCGCACCTCCCTCGGCGGCTACTTCACCGCCCGGGTCGGCATCCCGCTCCAGCGCAAAGTCGGCCTCGAACTCAACCTGGAGCGTGGCGCAGGCGTCCGGCTCGGACTCAGCCTACGTTGGCTCCCGGATGCAGCGCTGCCCGCCTCGGCGCCACCGCAGTAGCACCTCAAAACCGCCGGTCGCCCGTTCCTTGCGACACCCCCCGCGGGTTGGTATCCCACCACCATTCTCCGTCGCAGTGAGCACGCCATGCATAGTCACCTCTCCCT
>JABMMX010000034.1 GCA_013205435.1 Deltaproteobacteria bacterium | reverse complement strand
GGCAGAGGTTGCTCTGCTCCTCGCCGGCCTTCACCTTCTGCTGCCGGAGCATGCAGAGCGTGGCTCGCTCCTCGGTGCGCTCGGCGTCGTTCCAGATGACGATGTCGTCGCCGCGACGGTTGGCAGCGAAGAGCTCGAAGCGGCCGTTGGCGGTGAGAGATTGATCGGCGATGATCTGCTCAAGCATCCGCTGCGCGTTGTCGAACAGCTCCTGCGCCGCGCTGCCATACTCGGGGTGCTTGAGGATGCGCGGATAGCTCCCCTTCAGCTCCCAGGCAGAGAAGAAGGGCGACCAGTCGATGAAGGGAACGAGCTGCTCGAGCGGCAGCGCATCGAAGCTCCTCCGCAGGGGCGCAACGATGGGCGCGCCATGGCCCACCTCCGTGCGCTCGCCGTTGGCGCGGGCTGCGTTGATGGAGAGCAGCTTGGAGGCCTGACGGTCGGCATGCTTCGTCCGCTCCGCCTCCTGCAGCGCTGCGTTGTCGCGCAGGAAGTCGCCGCGGAGCTCCTCTGACAGTAGCGCGCCCGCCACGCCGACTGCCCGCGAAGCATCGAGCACATGCAGCACGGGGCCGGCATACATCGGCGCGATCTTCACCGCGGTATGGCGCCGGCTGGTGGTCGCGCCACCGATGAGCAGCGGCACGCTCAGGCCGGCACGGCCCAGCTCTGTCGCAACATAGACCATCTCCTCGAGCGAGGGGGTGATGAGGCCGCTCAGCCCCACCAGATCGACCTGCTCGCGCAGCGCAGCCTCCACGATGCGGTCGGTCGGGACCATCACGCCGAGGTCCACGATGTCGTAGTTGTTGCAGGCAAGCACGACCGAGACGATGTTCTTTCCGATGTCGTGAACGTCGCCCTTCACGGTCGCCATCAGGATGCGCTTCCGCCGCTCCACCAGCGCCGGATTTGCGAGCCGCTCCGCCTCCATGTGGGGGATGAGCCAGGCCACGGCCCGCTTCATGGCACGCGCGCTCTTGACCACCTGGGGCAGGAACATCTTGCCCGCGCCGAAGAGGTCTCCGACCACCGACATGCCGGCCATCAGCGGCCCTTCGATGACCGCGATCGGCCGGCCGAGCTCGGCGAGCGCCTCTTCGGTGTCGGCCTCGATGAAGGCGTCGATTCCCTGCACCAGCGCGTGGGTCAGCCGCTCCGTTACGGTGCCGCTCCGCCAGGCGTCTACCTTGGCCTCCGCACGCACCGACGCAACCATGGTCGCAGCGTGTGCGACGAGCCGTTCTGTGGCGTCGGGCCGGCGGTTGAAGATGAGGTCTTCGACCATCCGGAGCAGCGTGGGCTCGATCTCGCGATAGACGGCGAGCTGGCCGGCATTCACAATGCCCATGTCCAGGCCGGCCGCGATCGCGTGGTAGAGGAAGGCAGCGTTGAGCGCCTCCCGCACCTCGGCGTTGCCGCGGAAGGCGAACGAGAGATTGCTCACGCCACCGCTGAGCCGCATCGCCGGGAAGGCCCGCTTGAGCGCCCGCACCGAGGCGATGAAGTCGACCGCGTAGTTGGCATGCTCCTCCATGCCGGTGCCGATGGCGAGGACGTTGGGGTCGAAGAGGATGTCCTCTTCGTCGAAGCCCTCCTCCTTAAGGATGGCCACCGCGCGGCCCGCAATCTGCAGCCGCTGCTCGACCTCGGTCGCCTGCCCCGTCTCGTCGAAGGCCATCACCAGCACCGCCGCGCCGAAGCGCCTGCAGATGGCTGCCTGACGGCGGAAGGAGGCCTCGCCCTCCTTGAGGCTCAGCGAGTTCACAATCGCCTTGCCCTGCACGCAGCGGAGGCCCGCCTCGATGACGCGGAAGTCTGACGAGTCGATCATGATTGGAAGCCGCGCAATCGCCGGCTCACTCGCCACCAGGTTCAGGAAGTGCGTCATCGCCTCGACGGCGTTCAGCATCGCCTCGTCCATGTTCACATCGAGGATGTTGGCGCCGCCCTCCACCTGGCTGCGCGCCACCTCGAGCGCCTCGTCGAACATGCCCGACAGGACGAGCCGCGCGAACTTCGCAGAGCCCGTCACATTGGTCCGTTCGCCCACCATCACAAAGCCGGTCTCATCGCGGAGTTCGAGCAGCTCGAGCCCTGCGTAGCGGCTCCGTTTCGGTGGCTCGGGGAGCTGGCGCGGGGAGATCTCCGCGACCGCCTTTGCGATGGCTTCGATGTGGTCCGGCGTTGTCCCGCAGCAGCCGCCCACGCCGTTGATCCAGCCGAGCGCGGCATACTCGCATAGGATGGCCGCGGTCTGTTCGGGCTCCTCGTCGTACTCTCCAAAAGCGTTCGGAAGGCCGGCGTTGGGGTAGATGAGGGTGTAGCAATCGGCGACCCGTGAGAGCGTCTCCACGTAGGGCCGCATCTGGGTCGCACCGAGCGCGCAGTTGATGCCGATGGTGAGCGGCTTTGCGTGGGCGATGGAGTACCAGAAGGCCTCCAGCGTCTGGCCTGAGAGCGTGCGCCCGCTGCTATCGGTGACGGTCACCGAGATCATGAGCGGAATGCGGACGCCGCGCGCTGCGAAGACCTCCTCCATCGCAACGATCGCCGCCTTGGCATTGAGCGTGTCGAAGATTGTCTCGATGAGAAGCAGGTCTACCCCGCCCTCCATCAGCGCGTCGATCTGCTCGGCATAGGCTTCGCGCACCTGGTCGAAGGTCGCCGCGCGGAAGCCGGGGTTGTTCACATCGGGCGAGAGCGAGAGCGCACGGTTGGTTGGCCCGACGGCGCCTGCGACGAAGAAGGGGCGATCAGGCTGCTCCGCTGCGACCCGCTCGACAGCGCGGCGGGCGACCTGCGCGGCGGCGATGTTGAGCTCACGCGAGAGCTCCTCGAGCCCGTAGTCTGCCTGCGAAATCCGCTGCGACGAGAAGGTGTTGGTCTCGATGATGTCTGCGCCTGCGCGCAGATACTGGCAGTGTATCTCCTCGAGCAGCGCAGGTTGCGTCAGCGCGAGCAGATCGCCGTTGCCCTTGAGGTCTCGGTGCCAGTCGGCAAACCGTTCCCCGCGGAGGTCGGCGTCGCTCAGCCGGTGCCGCTGGATCATCGTCCCCATCGCCCCATCCAGTACGACAATGCGCTGCCGGATGAGCTGAGCGAGTGTTCCCTCCTGAAGTCGAGCAGCGATAGGTCGGGTCACGGGCAAACACTCCATTCGTTACGCGGCGTTGCGCAGCCGCTCCACCCTAGCAGATCGCGCACCTTCTCGGTAGCGTCCGCATCCTCTTGCTGTCCTCATTCGAGAGTTTCGCCATGCTCAAGACCGGCTCGCCATTCCCCGATTTTTCTGTCCTGAATCACGATGGCCGCACGGTCACCGGCGCCGAGCTCCGGGCGCTCGGCTCGCTCGTCGTCTTCTTCTACCCGCGCGCCAACACGCCCGGCTGCACGCTTGAAGCCAAGCGGTTCCGCGACGAGGCTCCGGCCTTCGCAGCAGCCGGTGCAACCATCGTAGGCGTGAGCCAGGATCCGCCCGACCGCCAGGCCTGCTTTGCCTCCGACCACAGCCTGCCCTTTGCGCTCCTCTGCGACGAGAAGGGCGATCTCTACCGCGCCTTCGGGCTCAAGAAGTATCTCGGCCTCATTCCGCGCCGGACCACCTTCATCTTCGGCCCCGACGGCCGCCTCGCCCAGACCTTCGACTCGATGCTCAACGCCGGTGAGCATGTGGATGTGGCCCTCAGCGCGGTTCAGCGCCTGAACCCCGGCACTCGCTGAGCCAGTGTTCGACCAGACTCAACCGACCCTCGTAGCTCGGAGCGCGGGACTGCCAGTCATCCCAAGACGGCTTAGGTAGGCCTGCGGCATCGAAATAGGAGAGCGTCTCTTCTGTCCAGCAGCGGAGCACGATATCTTGCATTGTCCACATCAGCCGATCGCCACCGGCAATGCGGCCGTTGTGGATGGTAGCCAGGGTTCCGCCGTGACCGCGCAGCATCATGCGCGCCCAGGTGCCGGCCTCCCGAGCATTCACCTGCAGCGTCCGCCCAGTCTCGGTCTTCACGACCTTCGTGATGCTGTCGCGCCAGGGGCGCAGTCCCGCGATCCGTTCAGCCGGTAGCGCGACCACCAACCGGACATCGACCCAACCGGCGGGGAGCGCTGGCAACACAGGCCCGCCCACAAATCCGCCAATGAGACGAACGCCCTCGCCGAACTTCGGCGCGACCGCAGCAAATCCGAGCTCGACGAGTTCAAGGCTCATTCTCCGTCTCCTTCAAAGGCCGCCAACTCGTGGTCGCGTCCTGCGAGCTTCGCACCCCGCTTGGTACCTTTCACGCGCTCCACCTCCGCCAGCCGCGTCTCGAGCGTCTCGATGTTGTCCATGAGCCGGGTGATGAGCTGCGCGATCGGGTCGGGGAGATTGGCGTGGTCGAGCCCCTGGCGCACGATCGACTTCTCGGAGGTCACGACGCGGCCCGGCACGCCGACAACCGTTGCGCCCTCGGGCACATCACGGATGACGACGGAGTTCGAGCCAACCTTCGCGCCATCGCCCAGATGGATGGGGCCAAGCACGCTCGCGTTGGTGCCCACAACAACGCCTCGACCGAGGGTCGGATGGCGCTCCTTCCGCTCGAGCGAGGTGCCGCCCAGGACCACCCCTTTGTAGAGCAGGCAGTCGTCGCCGACGGTGGCGGTTTCGCCGATGACGATGCCCATGCCGTGGTCGATGAAGACCCGCCGCCCGAAGCGTGCGCCTGGGTGAATCTCGATGCCGGTCCAGCGCCGATTCGCATGTGCGAGCAGCCGCGGCGCAAGCACGAAGCCACGCTGCCACATCGCGTGCGCCGCCCTGTGCAGCCAGAGCGCATGCAGGCCCGGATAGACGAGCAGCACCTCGAGCGCGTGGCGGGCCGCAGGGTCGAGCCGCATGACGGTCTCAATGTCTTCGGCGATAACCTCCAGCAGCGCGCTGAGATCGTGCGGGCCATCCGAAGCGGGCGTCAGCGTGACCCGCGCCGCAGCGTTGGGACGATCGGGTGGCGCAGAGGGGGTGCGGGTGCGGAGCAGGCGCGCCGCAGTCTGGAGGAGCAGTCCGGCCATGGCGCTATCCGAAAAGCGGCGTGGAGAGGTAGCGCTCGCCACAGGAGCAGACCACCGTGACGATGTTCTTGCCGGCCATCTCCGGCCGCGCCGCGACGGCCAGCGCCGCGTGCAGGTTTGCGCCGCTCGAGATGCCGCCCAAGATGCCCTCTTCACGCGCAAGCCTGCGTGCCGCAGCGAAGGCCTGTTCCGCCTTCACTAACGCGACCTCGTCGAGGAGCGAGCGGTCGAGATTGGCGGGTACAAAGCCGGCGCCAATGCCCTCGATTGCATGCGGTCCCGGAGGCTTGCCGCTGAGCACGGCACACTTGTCGGGCTCCACCGCGACGACCCGGAGCGAAGGGTTGTGCCGCCGCAGAAAGCGCGACACCCCCGTCAGCGTTCCGCCCGTGCCAACGCCTGCCACGAAGCAGTCCACCTTGCCCTGCAGGTCGGTCCAGATCTCCGGCCCTGTCGTAGCTTCGTGGGCGGCGGGGTTGGCGGGGTTCTCGAACTGCTGCAGCATCAACGAGCCGGGCTCTTCGCGGAGGATGGCCCGAGCGCGATCGACCGCGCCCATCATGCCGCGAGCAGCCGGTGTGAGCTCGACCCGCGCGCCAAGGTGGAGCAGGAGCTTGCGCCGCTCCGTGCTCGCGTTGTCGGGCATGGTCAGCGTGAGCCGGTAGCCGCGCGCCGCGCAGATGAAGGCCAGCGCGATGCCCGTGTTGCCCGAGGTCGCCTCGACGATGCTGCCGCCCGGCAACAGCCGCCCGCGCTCCTCGGCATCCCGCACCATCGCGAGCCCGATGCGGTCCTTCACGCTCGACAGCGGGTTGAAGAACTCCACCTTCACAAAGAGACGGCCTGGCAGGCCTGCGCCAATCCGCTGCAGGGCAACAAGCGGCGTGTCGCCGACCGGCTCGGTGATGGAGGCGTAGAGCGTCATCGGTCCTCAAATGGGGGTTGCCCCTGCTGCTGCAACCGTGGCGGTTCGTCAAGCCACCGGCACCGTGCGGAGCGAAAGCCGGCTCCGTATGCAACCCCTCCGCCGCGATGCCCACCCCCCTCCGCGGCGCTGTCCAGCCAGGACCATAGATCTCTCTGACCGGAGGTGTGAATCTTACAAATACAGAATGAAATCAATGTGATGATGCGCAAACAACAATCTCGCGCCTGCACTTGCGGTACCTGAAAAGGTGTTCACCATAGCGCTCCCTCCCTCCACCAGGTTTGTCATGCCTTCATCCATGAGAGTGCTCCATACCGCCGACTGGCATCTCGGCTTCTCCAACAACGGCGTCTCACGCGCCGAAGACCAGCGCCGCTTCCTGGCCTGGCTGCGTGAGCTCATTGTCTCCCGCGAGATCGAGCTGCTGCTCGTCTCGGGCGACATCTTCGACCGAGAGATGCCCTCTTCCGAAGCCATGAAGCTCTACTACGACTTCCTCTCTAGCCTCCGCTCGCTGCCGCAGACGGTCCATGTGGTCATCACCGCCGGCAACCACGATGCGGCCCGCAACCTGGCCGCTCCCAAGGAGCCGCTCCGCTGGGTGAACGCCACCGTCATCGGACAGCTCAGCGCCGACCCCGAGAGCTGGGAGCAGGCGCTGCTCTCCTTCGAGGCGCGCGACGCCAGCCACCCCGGCCTCGTCATCGCCGCCGTCCCCTTCGTGCAGCCCTACCACCTCGGCAGCGTGCCTCCGGGCATGGAGGGACAGGCCGAGTCGCAGGAGCGGGCCGAGCAGGCGATTGGCGGCTGCTACAAGCGGCTCGCTGAGGTCGCCGCGGAGCGCTTCCCAAGCCGGCCGCGCATCGCGATGGGTCACCTCACGGTGGGCAAGCCGGCTACCGAAGACAAGCAGCTCCGGCGCATCCACTCGTGGGAGGGCGTTGGCGGACTGCAGGGCCTCTCCACCGACATCTTCGGCGCAGGCTGCTGCTACGTCGCGCTTGGTCACATCCATCGCGCCTACGCCGTCAGCAGCGCGCCGCCGATCCGCTACGCTGGTAGCCCCGTCGCGCTCGACCACCAGGAGGCCGGGCGGCCACACAGCGTCACCCTGCTCGAGGTGGAGGCCGATGGTACGGTGCGGCATGAGCTGGTGGAGGTGCCGCAAGACCGGGCGCTGCTCACACTCACCGGTCACGGTCCGGAGATCTGCGCGAAGATTGCCAACCTCGCCCCAACCCAGCTCCCAACGCTGCTCGATATCCAGCAGACCGTGGAGCAGCACGAACTCCACGGCGACAGCGCGATTGATGCGGCCATCGCAGCGCTGCCCGAGCCGCGGCCCATCAAGATCGGGCACCGCAAGCAGCTGCCGGGCACAGTCATCGGGCCAGGCCCGGACCCTCTTACACCGCTCGAGCAGGTGACGCCCGAGCAGCTCTTCGCCCGCATGTTCAAGGCGAAGCACAAAGAGCAGCCCTCCGACCAACTCCTCGAACTGTTCCGTACCATCTCTGCCGGCGAATAGGGTTCCCAATGAAGTTTCACCGTCTCACCATCCGCAATCTCACCACCATCACGGGAGAGCAGATCGTCAATTTCGACGCCCTGTTCAATGAGGGCTCGCCGCTCCTCATCCACGGCCCCACAGGCGCCGGCAAGACGACCATCCTCGATGCGATCACGCTCGCCCTCTACGACGAGACGGCCCGTATCTCGAAGGTGGAGCAGGGCAAGCAGAAGCAGCTCGAGCTCAACGAACTCAAGCTCAACGACCCGCGCCAGATCATCTCTCGCGGCGCCTCGTTGGCCTCTGCGGAGCTCATCTTCTCCACCCTCAGCCGTGGCTCCCGCCGCTACTTCCGGGCCGGCTGGTATGTGGAGCGTGTGGCCGTCCGCAAAGGCAACCCGCCCAAGTGGTCCGACACCCGCCGCCTGCTCGTCGAACTGAACCCGGACTACACCGACAAGGCCGGCGGCCTCAGCGTATCGAGCACCAAGGAGAAG
This sequence comes from Deltaproteobacteria bacterium, assembly GCA_013205435.1. GTDB lineage: Bacteria > Myxococcota_A > Bradymonadia > REDH01 > REDH01 > CAIWGR01. Next base: position 28,625 of record JABMMX010000034.1, on the reverse strand, counting down.
GAGTTCAAGGCCCCCTTCGAAGAGGCGCTCGGCGGGCTCAACAGCCAGCAGTTCCGGCGCAGCGTGCTGCTCGCACAGGGGCAGTTCGCGGCATTGCTCACGGCCGACGCCGAAGAGCGTGCCAACATGCTGGAGGGGCTCACCGGAACCAAGGAGTTCCGCAGGATTGGCCTGCAGGCATCCGAACGGCACCGCTTGTCCAACCAAGAGGTGGAGCGCATCAAGACCGAGATGAAGGGCGCCGCTCCATGGAGCGACGAGGCCGTCGCCGAGAACCTCCGTCAGCAGGACGCGCACAGGGCCGAGGCTGCCCGCCTGACGACCGAAGAGACGGTCGCGACCGCCGGGGTGAACTGGTGGAAGGAGCTCGCGCTGCGCGAGCTCGCGGTCGGCAGCGCCGAGGCCTCGAAGGCGCTCGCGGAGACCGGACACCAGGAGCTCCAGCCGCTTCGCGATTGGTCGACCCGATATGATGCGACTGCATCGCTGATCCCTCATCATGAGGCCGCGCAGCAGGGCCTCGCCGAGGCAGCCCAGAAGCAGGGAGAGGCCCAGCAGCTCGAGGCCAAGATTGCCCTCCTGCGCCAGCGCGCTGAGGCCTCCGGTGTCGCGCAGGCCGCTGCAACCGCGACGGTCGAGACCGCGCGTGCTGCGAACGACAAGGTGCTCGAGGAGCTCCCCGCGGTGCAGGCGCTCCACGCTGCGGCCGCCGCTGCCTCACAGGCCCTCGAGGTCGCCGTGAAGCAGCATGCAACGGCTTCTGCCACGGCCAAGGTCGCGGTCGAAAGGGTGGCACAGTCTGAGGCAGTCGAGAGCCTCCAGCAGTCCAAGGTGACCGCCGCGCTGACGGCCTCGGAGAGCTTCGAGGCCTGGCGCAACCGAGAGGCCGATGTCGCCTCGCTGGAGCGTGCGAGCACAGCCTTCAAGGCAGTGGTGGCAGAGCTGCCAATCGTCACCCAGCGCCAGCAGTCGCTGGAGCTCGTGAAGCAGGTGGCGCAGGCCGAGCAGTCGCTCCTCAAGGAGCAGGCTGCGGCGGCCATACTCACGCAGGAGCAGGAGGCTGCGGCCCTGCAGGTTGGCGCCGCCGAGGAGCGTCACCGTGCCTCCATGCAGGCAGTGGCCGACGGCGAACGACAGCTTGGCCTGCTCCAGAAGCTGGCGAGCATCGAGCAGCATCGTCATCTGCTTCAGCTCGGCGAGGCCTGTGCGCTTTGCGGGGCAACAGAGCACCCCTTTGCGGGCGCGCCAGTCTCTGACCGCGTGCGTGAGATCGAGGCCGCTGCCCGCGAGTGGCAGCAACGCAATCTGGCGCGCGACGGACGGCAGGCGGAGCTCTCGGCGGCGCAGGCTCTCCTGCACCGGGTAGCGGGCGCACTCTCGCAGCGTCGGAACCAGGTGACGGAGGCGGAGCGTCAGCTCTCCGACGCCTCCTCTGCACTCGCGACGCGGGCGACCGAGCTCGGCCTGACCGCCGCCGGTCTGCCCGAGGCGCTGAAGGCTGAGCTCGAGGCCTATGCGGCCTCCCGCACGGCCGCGGAGCAGTCGCTCTCCGCTTCATGCGCCTGGCTCCCGCTGCCCGCGCTCCGCTCGTCCGAACTCGACGCCGATGCCCGCCTCAAGGCGGTGCAGGAGCAGCTGCACAGGGCCACCACCGCCGCCGCGGAAGTAGTCAGCCAGCAGGCGCTGCTGGCCATCGCCGCGAAGGCTGTCGCTGAGTTCCGTGAGGCCGCTTCCGGGCTCGCCGCCGCGGTCGCGACTGCCGCCGCAGAGGTCTCGGCTGCAGAGGCAGCGCTGGCGTCTGCCATGCTGCAGGTCGCGTCGCGCTGGTCCGGCAGGTTGCCCGGCCTGGTGGTGAACGAGGCCGCCGCCGCGCTCGCCAAGGCCGAGGCGCAGCTCAAGAAGGAGGCAGAGATCCTGTCGGCCCTTCAGCTCGATCTGACCCGTGAGGCAACCCTGCACCGGCAGCTTCTGGACGCTGCTTCCGAGGCAATCGCGAAGGCCGAGACCGCCCGCGCCCTCCGCGACAGGGGCCTGCTCGATGCAGGCCGCCACCTCGATCTCTTCATCGCCGATCTCCGTACGCCCGCCGAGCTCTCCGATGCGACGCAGCGCCTCGCAACGGCCGAAGAGAGGCTCCGTGCCGCACGCGAAGCGCTGGTAGAGGCCGTCGCGGCCGTCGCCGGCCATCGCGCGACCTCTGTGCCAGGCTCTTTCGACAGCTCTGCCGCGGCCTCCGAAGAGGCCCTCCGTCTGCAGGGCCTCATCGTTGCTGCCCTCGCCGAGGTCTCGCGGCTCATCGGCGCCCTTGAGGAGGCGCGGAAGACCATCGCCCTGCAGGCCGATCGCCAGGTCGCGCTCGCAGCTGCGGAGGCCCTCTTCGGTCAGTGGAAGCTCATCTACGACCTCATCGGCGCCGGCAATGGCGCAGCCTTCCACAAGGCTGCACAGGCGCTCAACCTTGAGCGGGTCATCCGCGCCGCCAACATCTGGTTGAGTAAGCTCGATGCCCGCTACTCCTTCCGCCAGAGCTTCAACGCCGACGGAACCCACTCGCTCGACTTCCACCTCATCGACGCCTTCCACGCCGATGCGCCCCGCGGCATCAACCTCATCTCCGGCGGCGAGTCCTTCCTCTGCTCGCTCGCCCTCGCGCTCGGCCTCGCCTCCGAGCGGGGCGAGACCCTCTCCATCGAGACCCTCCTGCTCGACGAGGGCTTCGGAACCCTCGACAGCGCCTCCCTGGAGACCGCCATCCAGACCCTCGAGAAGCTCAAGCAGCGCGACACCGCGGTCGGCATCATCTCCCATGTGGAGGCGCTTCGGAGCCGCATCGAAACCCAGCTGGAGGTCCGCCCGATCACACCGATTCGCTCCGAAATCGTCGCCACCCACTGCCCGTAGACGGCCGCGCCGACACCGTAGTAGGGTCTGCCTCTCACCTCTTCGCGCAGCTGGCCATGGTTCAGACAGTCCGCACCTTCATCTCAGGACTAGCAGCTGTGACAGGGCTGCTAGCCTGGATCGTCGCGGGCATCATCGCCGGCCACACCACCTTCTACTGGACCCGCGTGGAGAAGGCGGAGGGGATCGTCACGGCGCTCACGGAGGTCCCATGCTCGGTCTTCAGAGAAGACCCCTGCTTTGACTCCGAGGTGGTCTTTGTCACCTCCGACCGTGGCCCCATCACCTTCAAGGCCTCGGACGCCGGCCGCATCATTGCCATCGAGGAGCAGTCCTCCGCGCTTACCCTGACCGCAGGACAGTCTGTTCCGGTCCTCTACGACGCCAAGCAGCCCACCCGCGCCCGCATCGCCTCCAACATGTTGCTCTGGGGGCTGCCGAGCAAGCTGCTGCTCGGAGGCGTCATCCTCATCCTCATTGCCTTCTTGTTCCGGCCGGGCCGCCCGTTGGCGGAGCTTGGCATTCTGCGCGATCGCTTCGGTCGCTGACCCGGGTTCACCATGTTCGACCTCTCCCAGCCTTGGCAAACTGGCCGCTTCGCTGCCTTCGACACCGAGACCACCGGCATCGATCCGCGCTCCGCCCGGATCATCGAGTTCGGCCTCGTCATCTTCGACAACGGGGAGGTCGTAGAGCGCTTTCAGACCCTCATCCATCCCGAGTGTCTGCTGCCCCCGGAAATCACCCGGATCACCGGCATCAAAGATGAAGATCTGGTGGGCAAGCCGGTCTTTGCCGACCTCGCCGACGACCTCGAGCAGCGCCTCGTCGCGCAGCCACTCCTAGCCTACAACGCCGACTTCGATCGCGGCATGGTCGAGGGCGAGTTCCGCCGGCTGGGTCGCTCCATTGCGCTCCCCGTCTTCCTCGACCCATTCCCCTTCTGTTACGAGGCCTTCAAGGTCGCCAAGAAGACCAAGACGGCCAAACTGGTCGACATCGCGGCCCACATGGGCATCGCGCTGGAGAGTGCCCACCGCGCTGACCACGACGCCGAGGCCGCCGGCCGCGTCATGCTCGCGCTCCCCAGCCACATCGCGCTGCCTGCCTCGTTCCAAGACCTCCTCGCCGTACAGGCCGAAGAGGCCCGCCGTGTCGCCGAGCGGTTCGCCCGATTCCGCCGCGGAAAGGAGTCGGACAACAGTGGCGGCTTCGGCCAGAAGGCCGGTACCATCGAGCTCGGCGCCGCCTACGTCTACGGCGAAGAGACCGATCCCGTGAAGGCGCTCTTTGCCCGCATCCCCGATGTCCGCCACACGGGACCATCGGTCGACTGACCCGCGGAAGCAGCCCTCACACCCGTCAAAAGGTTGCCGCCTTCACGCGGCTCTGGCATCGAGCAGGTGCCCGCTCTCTCAGCTGGTTTTCTTTGTCCGGCAGGTGCACCGTGAAGATCGTCATCGTTGGAAACGGCGTCGCCGGAGTTACCTGCGCCATGACCGCCCGGCAGCGCGACCCGCATGCCGAGATCACCATCGTCGGCGGAGAGACCGACTACTTCTTCTCCCGCACCGCGCTCATGTACTCCTTCATGGACCGCATGACACGGCGCGATCTCGAGCCCTACGAGCGCAAGGCCTATGCCGAGCAGCGCATCGCCCTGCTTCGAGACTGGGTCATCGACCACCACGCGGATGCGAAGACGGTCCACCTCTCGTCCGGCACCACGCTCCACTACGATAAGCTTGTCCTAGCGCTGGGCGCCACACCCAACCGGTTCGGCTGGGAGGGCATCAACGACGTCAAAGATGGCCTCGTTCACTTTGTCTCGATGCAGGACCTCGACGCCTGCGAGCGGCTCACGCCCACCACCCGCGAGGCTATCGTGGTCGGCGGCGGACTGATCGGCATCGAGCTCGTCGAGTCGCTCCTCCACCACGGCGTCAAGGTCACCTTCCTCATCCGAGAGCCCTACTACTGGCCGCTCGCGCTGGGCCGAGAAGAGGGCGACATCGTCACCGAGCAGCTCCGCGCCCATGGCGTACAGGTGCGCTACATGGAGGAGATGAAACGCATCGAGGTCGACGCCGCCGGCCGGGTCTCAGGCGTGCTCACCAACAAGGGCGAGACGATCCCCTGCCAGATGCTGGGAATCTGCGTCGGCGTCCGCCCCTCCATCGACAGGCTCAAGGCCTTCACCGACCCGCCGCAGCTCAGTCGCGGCGTTGTCGTCGACGAGACGCTACAGAGCTCGCTCCCCGACGTCTTCGCCTGCGGCGACTGCGCAGAAATCCAGCCCATCGAGGGCCGCAGCTACGTCGAGATGATCTGGTACTCCGCCAAGCGGCAGGGGCGCCATGTCGCTGCCAACCTTTTCGGTGACCAGCTCCGCTACGCGCCCCCCATCTTCTTCAACTCGTCGAAGTTCTTCGAGGTGGAGTACACCACGGTCGGCGAGGTCATGTCGCTGCCCGAGGGCACCCCGACCCTCTTCCGCAAGCACCCGACCAAGCCGCTCTGCCAGCGTATTCTGCACAACGGCGACCGCGTGCTCGGCTTCAACATGCTTGGCTCCCGCTGGAACCATGAGATCCTCGAACGCTGGATCCGCGAGCGGCGGTCGCCTGCCTGGGTGGTCGCCCACCTCGCCGACGCCCAGTTCGACGTCGAGTTCGGCCGAGCCAACCTCGCATCCTGTATCCAGCGTGAACTGCCCCTCGCGAAGGAGCTCGCAAGATGATTCGCCGCACCCCAGCAGGCCTCTTCCTGCACGACCTCAAGAACCGCGGTCTATCGGCCTGGACGCTCTCGCTCCTGCTGATTGCCTTCTACGGAATCCTCTACTTCGGCCAGTACTACTGGACGCCCGATAGCCCCTGTACCGACAACGCCTCCTGCTACAGCGAAGGGGCGGTCTGTGAGGCGGGCGCCTGTGTCCGCGAGAGCCAGCTCGAGCGGGGCCAAGACTGGCTCTACCGAACCGCCACGGTCCACATCGACGAGCTCGGCTGGAAGCTCGGCGCCTCGGTCGACGCTGCAACCCGACCGGACGGCACCCTCGCCCGGGACGAGAACAAGAACGGCGTGATCGACAACTGGGAGCACTTCGGGAACCGCTGGACCATCTACGGCCTGCTCTACACGCTTGGCATCCTGCTCGGCGGCGCCTGGATCTGCTTCAAGTACCGGCACAACCGCTACCAGATCATCCGAACGGGCGTTGTCATGATGGTGCAGACCTCCTTCGCCTTCTCGCTGCCCATCCTGCTCAAGTTCTTCCACAAACCGGAGTACTACTTCAGCTACATGTGGCCGCTGAAGATCGACTACCTCGACCCGCGAAACTTCGCCTACTACGGCGAAGGACTGGTGCTCTGGGGCTTCTTCGCCTCGCTGGCCGTCGTGCCGGTGATGACGCTCCTCTATGGCAAGCGCTGGTACTGCTCCTGGGTCTGTGGCTGCGGCGGGCTGGCCAACACCTTCGGTGAGCCCTGGCGTCACCTCTCGAACAAGTCTTCGAACGCATGGAAGTTCGAGAAGGTCGCCATCTATACCGTCATGGGCGTCGCCTTTTTCTCCACCGCACTCTGGTTCGCGTCAGCGGTTCTGCCGGAGAGCTCGAGCCTGCATGCTGCCGCTACAGGCACCCGCAAGTGGTACGGTCTGGTGGTCACCGCCTCGCTCTCGGGCGCGATCGGAACGGGCCTCTACCCCATCGGTGGCACCCGGGTCTGGTGCCGGAACTTCTGCCCCATGGCGGCCTTCCTCGGCATCATCCAGAAGCTCGGCCGCTTCCGCATCCGGGTGAAGAAGGAGATGTGCATCTCCTGTGGCCTCTGCTCGAAATACTGCGAGATGGGCATCGATGTGCGCAGCTACGCCCAGGCCGGCCTGAGCTTCACGCGGGCAGCCTGTGTCGGGTGCGGTCTATGCGCCGAGGTCTGCCCGCGGGGCGTGCTCCGTTTGGAGAACAGCGCCAAGGTCGACCCGCAGGAGCTCTCGCTCGTCTCCTTCCTCGATGAGTCGTGGAAGGGCGCCTCGTCTTCGGTCCCTGCGAAGATCTAAGCTGGCTCGGCAGCCTTAGGGTGCTCTTAACCGGGCGCAGAACTGCCCTGCGACGAGGTGCGAGCCTGTGGGAGAATCGGGAGCATGGTCAAGGAGTTGGGACCGGTATCTGAGGGGGTCGACTTCGGCCCGAGCAGACCTTGTAGTGCGAAAAGTTCGCCAAGAACGACTACCTTGCGTCAGGACGGCGCGAGGGCTATCCCGTAAGTCATAGATTCAGTACCTTTGCCCATCCTTTGGAGGCAATATGAACGCCAGACTCGCCGTCCGATTCCAGATGTTGTTGGTAGCCGGAGCGCTATTGCTTGCTCCATCAGTAGTGCGCGCCGCCTGCAGCGCAGGCACCGACACCGACACTGATGGTGTCGACAACTGCACCGACAACTGCGCCTTCAACAGCAACGCCAGTCAGGCCGACGCCGATGGCGATGGTGAGGGAAACGCCTGTGATGCTGTGTTCGGCTTCCGTTCGGAGGTTGGTCTCAACCTCTACGAGGCGCCCTTTGCCTATGAGGCCATCACGGGCACAGGAGGCGCCTCGACAGTCACGCTCGGCAATGACGACATGACCTCGGTGGCCATCGGCTTCACCTTCCGACGCCTCATCGGCACGAACACGACGATGGCGGCCGACAGCACGGCCCACACCACCATCTGCCTTGGCTCCAATGGCTGGTATCACCTTGACGCCAGCTGTTCGTCTGCGGATAGTTCTCCGGACCCCCTCAGTGCGCTCGGCAGTGCTGCCATGGCGACGGGCAACGCGGCCACCGCGACCCACGGCGGCCCCAAGCGCCGCTACGCCCCCTTCTGGGCCGACCTTGACCCCTCTGCTGGCGGCACGGTCTCAACCAAGGTGATCGGCACTGCCCCCAACCGCACCTTCGTCGTCGAGTTCGATCAGGTCCCCTACGCTGACGATGCCGACACGGTAACCTTCCAGATCCGGCTGGCCGAGTCGGACATCAGCTCCAACCCCGCATCGATCGGAGCTGGCCGGATGGAGTTCCGCATTAAGGACGGTAGTTCCGGCAATGCCAACCAGCGGTGGATGGGCGCGGAGAGCTCCACAGGCAAGGCGCTTGGGCTCCGCTCCGGTCGCGTGAATGATTTCTCCGGTCTGCGGCTTGTTGGCCATACCCACCCCGACCGCCTCCGCGTGGTCGAGTTCGGTGGCACCCTCAGGCCTGGCGCGAAGTTGGCCAGCAACAACGCCAACCTGCTCGGTGCGCTTGGCGTCTCCTGCACTAGCATCTCCAGCTGCGTAGGCCTGATCGCTACCAATGCGCTCCGCTCGAGCTCCGTCTTGGTCGTCTCGAGCAAAGAGACCACCGCCCTCACGGGACAGGAGATCACCGACCTGACCGCCTTCGTGAACGGCAGCGCGGCGCTGATTCCGGGTCGCCTCGTCTGGGTGACCTCGAAGCCGCTTACGGGCATCGATTCACTCCTGGGCGTCACCGCCGGTGCGGCCCACACCACCGAGGCCATATTCAGCGCCCCCCTCACGGGTCAGTTCCACGCCTTCAAGCCGGTCGGTGCCCTCGCTGGCGTCGACGCCATCACCGGCGACAACAACAACGGCTTTGCCCTTACCGCCACCGGCGGCACCTTCGCCGTGGCGACGGCGCAGCTCTTCCGCGCCAACGGCGGCCGCACCTATGTCTCCTCGAATGCCTTTGACGACTATGCTGCTACCGACGTGAATGCCGACGGTCGCGCAGACGCTGTCGACTGGACGGCCAACATGGTCCTCGCGGCCCTCTTTTCGGGCGGCACGAGCGACCTTGCCTCTGCCGACTTCGCGGCCGCCACGCTCAACGACGCGGACAACGACGGCTTCGACTCCCGCGGCTCCGATAACTGCCTTGCGCTGGCTCAAGCCGCCCAGGTGGACACCGACGGCGATGGTCAAGGCGACGCCTGCGACACCTGCCCGAACGATGCGGCGAACGACGCCGACGGCGACACGGTGTGCGGCGATGTCGACAACTGCTCGATCGTTGCCAACACCAACCAGCTCAACAGCGACTCGGACCTCCTCGGCGACGTCTGCGACACCTGCCCGCTCGATGCCGCCAATGATGTCGACGGTGATACGGTGTGCGGCGATGTCGACAACTGTCCCGCAATCGCTAACCTCTCGCAGGCGGATGCCGACACCGACCTCATTGGCGATGCCTGCGACACCGGCGACACCGACGGCGACGGCACGGCCGACAACCTCGACGCTTGCCCGCTTGATATTGGCAAGATCGCGGCGGGCGCCTGCGGATGCGGTACAGCCGACACCGACACCGACACCGACGCGGTCGCAGACTGCATCGACAACTGCCCGCTCGTCTCGAACGTTGGTCAGGGCGACCTCTTCACCGCCGGTGGCTTCGGTGACGCATGCGAGGCCGCGGCCCTCCGCACGGGAGTTACGAGCGCCTCCTACACCGGACATAGCGCACCGTTCGCCTATGAGAGCATCGCTGCCGATCCAGCGGCGACGACCATCTCTCTTGGGAACGACGCGTTCAGTGGCAGCACGGCGCTGCCGTTTGCCTTCTCCTTTTTTGGCGTGGCCAAGACCAATTTCTTCGTAGGGTCAAACGGTCAGCTCGCCTTCTCCTCCCCCGGAGCTGAGACAGGTCTGAGTGCCACGCAGCTTCCCTCGGCCTCGAGCCTCGAGGACTTCATCGCTGGCTTCTGGACCGATCTCGACCCATCAGCTGGCGGAACGGTCACGACGCTGACGGAGGGCGTCGCGCCGGCCCAGACCTTCACCGTCGAGTGGGACGCGATCCCGACTCAAAATGGAGCCGGTTTGGCCTCTTTCCAGATCGTTCTCTTTGAGACCACAGGTCGCATCGAGATCCGCATCCTGAGCGGACCCTCCTCTGCTTCCGCGCTGCGGGCCGTCGGCCTCGAAAACGGCGCAGGCAACATTGGCCTCAACCTCCGTGGCGCGACCAACCAGTCCCTCGGCGCGACCCGGTTCGTCATCTGGCCGCATTTGAATCGACCAAAGGTCGCGGTCCGGGTTACGGCCGGGGTGGCAGACATGATGAGAAGGCATGTGTGCGACGGCGCAGTGGCCACCCGCCCCTCCGACACACTCTTCCTTGCCTGTACCAACTTGGATTTCGGCGACGCGGCGCTCAACACCAGCGGCTTCTCCATCGCCGCCTTTGAGGGCAATTCGCCCTCCCTGAGCAGTGTTCCCGTGTCGACCATTACCAACACCGAGACCTTCATGGCGGGCGGCGGCTCGGTCATTTGGGCGTGGAACCGTGGCACTTCAGGTACCGCAACGCAGGCGGTTCTGAGCACCACGCTGAGAGACCTCTTCGGAATCTCCGCTTTCGGCTCCGCGCTGAATTCGCCCCTCACGATGGGCCAAATCGGAACCTTCAAATCCTTTGATGGGACCATTCCGTCTCTCGCCGGCACCGATACCAGCAGCGTGAATGCCATAGACATTACGGGGCTCGGTACCGGCGTCGCCCTGTTCAGCGGAGGCACGGCCGGAGGCATCATCCGCTCCGTTCAGGTGGCGGCACCCTCTTACTTCATCTCGAATATCACCTTGGACTATCGCACCGATGCTAGCTTCACGGGCACCCGCGTGACGGATAGTGATGGCGATGGCATTGGCGACCTCACGGAGTTCTACCGCGCCGCCGCGCTCAACGCACTCTACATGGTTGACACCAACAACAACGGCATCGACGACCGCGACCCCGTCCTCGGACCGTAGTCAGGCCAGCCCTACCTTCGAGCCCTGCGCCCTCCACGGTCGCGGGGTTCGCCGCTTTTTGGCTCCCCGCTCTCTGCTCAGGCGCCCCATGCCGCGAGCAGCGGCAGGTCGGCGGGCGCCCAATCCACCTCGTGGATGGAGCGCGTAGAGAGCCAGCGCGACGCGTCGTGATCGCGGAGCACCGGCTCCCCGGCCACCAACCGGCACCGGTACCCCACCAGCGTGACCGTCCCGTGGGCATAGGCATGGGTCGACTCCGCCACAAAGGCGCCGACCTCAACCTCCACGCCCAGCTCCTCGCGGAGCTCGCGCGACAGCGCCTCCTGGTCGCTCTCGCCTGCCTCTACCTTGCCCCCCGGAAGCTCCCAGAGGCCCCCTTCCCTGCGTTCGGGCGATCGCCGTGCTGCGAAGAGCAGCCCGTCGCGCTCCAGCAGCGCTGCCACAACCCGCAGGCTGCTCATCGCTCGCTCCGCCCGCCACCGTCGAGCCGCATCGGCTCTGCCGTCGAGGCCTCGCGGATGTCGTCGATCACATAGAAGCAGCTCGGGTCTACCGCTCGCACCATCGCCGCCACCCGCTTCACCTCTCGGCGCGGCACCTCGATGTAGACCAGCTCGACCGGGCCATCCTTGCCGCGACCGTCGAAGACCGTCGCACCGAAGCCGGCCTCTCGGATGGCGGCCGCGATTGCATCCCCATGCCGCGTAAAGACCCGGACCACCCGGTTTCCCATCGCCAGCTGCTGCTCGATCGTTACGCCCACAAAGTTCCCCGTCGCAAAGCCCAGCGCATAGCTGATCGCGTAGGCGGGGCGATCAAGGTCGTTGATGACCCGCGACACCGCGATGACCCAGATCAGCACCTCAAAGAAGCCGATCCACCAGGCCGCCGATCGCTGACCGCGGATGACATAGATGGTCCGGATGGTCCCCAGGGAGACATCCGTCACCCGCGCCAAGAAGATCAGGAGTGTGGTGAAGATCAGGTCGGAACTCACGCCTCTGCCTGCTTCGTCTCGGACAGCGCGATGGGGTAGTTGCCGTCGAAGCAGGCCACGCAGAACTGGCCGTGATCGTCGAGGCAGGACTGGAGCCCTTCGACGGTCATGAAGGCGAGGGAGTCTGCGGTCAGGTGCTCGCGGATGCCCTCCGCATCCAGCCGGTTGCCGATGAGGCTCTGCTCGTCGGGGGTATCGACGCCGTAGAAGCAGGAGTGGCGGGTTACCGGACTGCCGATGCGGAGGTGGACCTCTGCTGCGCCGGCATTGCGGACCATGCGGACAATCTTTCGGAGCGTCGTGCCGCGGACGATGGAGTCGTCCACAAGGATGACGCGCCGCCCCTCGAGGAGGTCGGCGTTTGGGTTGAACTTGAAGCGTACCCCCTCATCTCGGCGCTCCTGCGTGGGGCTGATGAAGGTGCGGCCCACATAGTGGTTGCGGACCAGGCCGAACTCGAAGGGGATGCCGCGTCGTTGCGCGTAGCCCAGCGCCACCGCCGTCGAGGAGTCGGGGACGGGGACGACGATGTCGGCAGGTGTGTTGTCGCGGTCTGCGAGCCAGGCCCCCATCCGCTTGCGGGCTTCGTAGACCCTCAGCCCGAAGGTCTTGGAATCGGGCCGGCTGAAGTAGACATGTTCGAAGGAGCAATGGGCCGCCGTCGTCCGTCCGCCGCGGAGCGCGATCAGGTCGGGGTGCAGGTGCGAGCTGCAGCCCGCCGCCGAAATCTCGACCACCTCACCCGGCTCCAGCTCCCGCTCGATGCGCCCACGATTGATGTCGATGGCCGGCGTCTCGCTCGCCAGCATCCAGCCATCTTCGAGTCGGCCGAGGCTCATGGGCCGGACGGCATAGAGGTCGCGGATGCCCCAGAGGCGCCCCTCCGAGACCATGCAGGCGGAGTAGGCACCCCGCAGCGTACGCTGCATGAAGCGGATGGCGTCGAGCAGGCTGGCGCCCTCCTTCCTTGCCTCGACGATGATGCGGAGGATGAGCTCGGCATCGTTGGAGCCGGCAAAGGTGACGCCCCGCGCCTCGTATTCGGCGCGAAGGTTCCAGTAGTTGGTCACATCGCCGTTCGAAGAGAGGGCGAGCGGCGCGCAACCCTCCTCATGGATGAGGTGGGGCTGGGCGTTGCAGGCCTGGTTGCCTCCCTGCGTCGGGTAGCGGACATGGCCGCAGGCGACGGAGCCCTGCATGCCTTCGGGACGGAGGCCGAAGACCTCCTTTACCAGCCCGGTGGCCTTGTAGAGCGAGAAGCGGTCGCCGTCGGCCATGGCGATGCCGCAGGCGTCCTGTCCGCGGTGCTGCATCTGGAAGAGGCCGGCGACCACCTCGTCGAAGGTGTCCCGACCCGCCGCAAAGACTCCGATGACGCCGCACATGATTCGCCTCTCCGCCAGCCTGTCGCAACGGCCGCGTCGGTAGCAGCGTCGCCGCCCGGTGGGAAGCGCCGTTCGCGGTCCGTGCTCAGAGGCACTGCGCCGGCGGCGCCATGGAGGTCGCCTCCGGTCCGTTGCCCTCGTGGAGGTCGTAGAAGGCGGTAGTTGCGTCGAGGTCGAAACAGTCCGTCTGGAGCTTGAAGCCCCAGGCGACCACGGCGAAGCGGCTGCTCAGGCTGGGCTCGGGCGCCAGCAGCCAGGTGCCCTCGGGAAGCGTTGCGCCGTAGCTTCGCAGCTGCTCCACCTCTGCTTCGCAGCCGTCCGGGCAGCGGTAGAGGAAGACCACGCCGCCATGCTCCATGTTGTGGACCCAGCGCTCATCGCCGGGTGGCTTCGAGTTTTCGCCCCAGGCGGCCCAGCAGGGGTGGTGGTTTCCGCCCGTCGGCAGCCCTGCGTAGAGCAGGTCTGCAGCGATGTGGTTGCTGATGGCGAAGCTCGAGGCCTCGTACCGGCAGTCTCCGCCACAGGCGGTGCAGGCGGCGGTGCAAGCGCCGCCAGTCTGGCAGTCGAAGCCCTCCGCGCAGGCCTCGCCCGAGCCGTTGCAGTCGAGCGGCGCGATGTCGGGCTCCGACGACCCTAGATTGGGAGCAAAGGTGTTGGCCATGCCGAGGCCGGAGCGGGGGTCGGCGCTCCCCTCTGCGAAGAGCTCGTCTGCGACGGGCCGCGCGCAGAAGCCACTCTCGTCGCAGCGGAGGCCGCCGAGACAGGAGGTCGCCGTGCAGGGGAGGCTCTCGTCCGCGGCGCTGTCGGCACCGGTGTCGGAGGATACATCGATGGAGCCGTCGCTGTCGCCGTCGGTGGCGCAGGCGGAGCAGAAGAGGGCAGGGAGGAGGAGCAGGAGGAGGTGTCGCACAGGCAATCCTAGAGGCATTGGGGCGGGGGCGGCATGGTGGTCGCTTCGGGGCCGTGGCCCTGATGTTCGATGTAGAAGGCTTCGAAGGCAGCCAGATCGAGGCAGTCTGTCTCCAGCCGGTAGCCCCAGGCGACGACGGTGAAGCGCTGGTTGAGCATGGGCTCGGGGCTCATGACGGCGGTGCCGACGGGAAGCGTGGAGACATAGTCGGTGAGCTGGGCGACCTCGGACGAGCAGTCGGTAGTGCAGCGGTAGAGGAAGGCGACGCCGCCATGCTCGAGGTTGTGAACCCAGTGCTCATCTCCGACCGGGGTGGTGGAGATCCCCCACGGTGCCCAGCAGAGGTGGTGGCTGCCGCCGGCGGGGGTGCCTGCGTAGAGCAGGTCGGTCTGGATGTGGTTGCGGGAGGCATAGTTCAGCGATTCGTAGTCGCAGGCGCCGCCGCAGGCGGTGCAGGGAGCGGTGCAGCTGCCGTCCGTGTTGCAGACGAAGGGCGAGAGGCAGCTGGTGGTGCCGTTGCAGTCGAGCGGCGCGATGTCGGGCGTGGTGCCGGCAGGATCGGGCAGCGCGAGGTTGGAGAGCGAGACGCCGGAGGTGGGATCTCCGCTGCCCTCCGCATAGGTTTCGGCGACGACGGCGCGCCGGCAGTAACCCGTCTCGTCGCAGGTGAGGCCGGTGGGGCAGCCGGCGTCGCAGGGGAGGACCCAGACGCGGGGCGGCGTGGTGTCGGTGGTATCGGTGGCGTCGAGGTCGGGCGTGGTATCGGTGGTGTCGTCGATGACGTCGTCGTCGGTGGTGTCGGCCAAATCCGTATCGGCCGTGGTATCGTCGGAGGTGTCTGCGCCGCCGGTATCGCCGCTCCCGCTTCCGTCGGTGGTATCGGCCGAGGCGTCGTCCGGGCCGGTGTCACCGCTCCCGCTTCCGTCGGAGGTGTCTGCGCTGCCCTCGTCGCCCTGGGTGTCGGCGGCCACATCTTGGGGCGTGGTGTCGGCAGGTTCGGTGTCGCCGGTGCCGTCGCTGGTCGTGTCGGCAGAGCCCTCCGGCTGGAGTTGGATGGGGCCGTCTGCATCGGAGTCGGTTGCACAGGCGCTGAGCGTGAGCAGGGCGAGCAGGGCGGCGATTAGGGTGGTGTAGCAGCGCATCGGTGACCTCGTGTTGACGGTTTGGCGATAGTGAAGCAGCACGGCGCCGTCTATCTCTGCAGGGCGGCGCCTTTCTTGACACTCCAAGATCGGTGGGGTAACCGCCGCGCCGCATCCATGGTACCGTTTTTTACGGCAAAACTGTGGGTTGATACATCCCGAAAATCGCGAAGCCGCCTCTATGCGGCGAAACGAAGCATCATGTTCCCCGCTTTAAGGTTGGTTTTTATGATCCGTGAAGTCTCGAAATCCTGTCTGACGCGGTTGGAGCGCCTCCTAGCCCCCCTGTTTGTGGCCATCATCGGTCTCTTCGCTGCGGCTCCGGCCCAGGCGAGCGATGCAGCCATCATGCTGCCCGACTTCGCCACCCTGCAGGTTGCCGGCATGTCGGCCCAGATGCTGCTCGCCGCTGGCGCCGGCATCTCTGTCCTTGGCCTCATCGTCGGCATCCTCATGTTCCTCAAGGTCAAGGCGCTGCCTGTCCACACGGCCATGCTCGAGATCTCAGACCTGATCTACGCAACCTGCGTCACCTATGTGAAGACGCAGATCAAGTTCATCATGCAGCTCTGGGTGCTCATCGCCATCGTCGTCAGCCTCTACTTCGGGGTCCTTCATCCGCTTGCCGAAGATGCCGACACCATCACCAATGTCACGAATGTCGTCATCATCCTCATCTACTCGCTGATCGGCATCGCCGGCGCCTCGTCGATCGCCTGGTTCGGCATGCGCATCAACAACTACGCCAACAGCCGCTCGGCCTTCGCAGCCCTCATGGGCCGCCCCTACCCCGCCTACTCCATCCCGCTGCAGGCCGGCATGTCGGTCGGCCTCATCCTCGTCTCGCTTGCCCTCCTGATCATGATCGGCACGCTCATGCTCGTGCCCCGCGACATCGCCAGCGCCTGCTTCATGGGCTTTGCCATCGGCACCTCGCTCGGCGCCTCGGCCCTCCGCATCGCCGGCGGCATCTTCACCAAGATTGCCGACGTCGGCTCCGACCTCATGAAGATTGTCTTCAAGATCAAGGAAGACGACGCCCGTAACCCCGGCGTCATCGCCGACTGCGCCGGCGACAACGCGGGCGACTCGGTTGGCCCCACGGCAGACGGCTTCGAGACCTACGGCGTTACCGCAGTCGCGCTCATCACCTTCATCATGCTCGCCGTGAAGGGCGAGCAGGCGCAAGGCTCGCTCATCACCTGGATCTTCTTCATCGCCTCCGTGATGATCATCACCTCGCTCCTCTCCTACGCCATCTCGTGGGTGCTCGACTCGGCCAAGAAGAACGCTGCCGAAATGGACTTTGAGGCCGGCCTCACCCGCCTGATCTGGATCACCGCCATCGTCTCCATCGCCGCCACCTTCGGCGTCACGAACTGGCTCCTCTCCGACATCGGCGGCCCTGACTTCTGGTGGCGCGCCGCCGCCATCATGTCGTGCGGAACCCTCGCCGGTGCCCTCATCCCAGAGGCGGTCAAGGTCTTCACCTCGATGAAGTCGGGCCACGTCCTCGAGATCGTCGATGCCTCCCGCCAAGGTGCCTCGCTCAATGTCCTCTCGGGCATCGTGGCTGGTAACTACGCAGCCTACTGGCTCGGCATCATCATCGCCCTCCTCATGGGAATCGCGGCTCTTATCGGGCTGCCCATCACCGAAGATGTGATGACCGCCCCCGGCGTCTTCGCCTTCGGCCTGCTCGCCTTCGGATTCCTCTCCATGGGCCCCGTCACCATCGCGGTCGACTCCTACGGCCCCGTCTCGGACAACGCCCAGTCGGTCTACGAGCTCTCGCTCATCGAGAACATCCCCACCTTCAAGGAGGATGTGAAGCGCGACTTCGGCTTCAACGTCGATTTCGACAAGGCCAAGCAGTACCTCGAAGACAACGACGCGGCCGGCAACACCTTCAAGGCGACCGCCAAGCCCGTCCTCATCGGTACTGCCGTCGTCGGCGCGACCACCCTCATCTTCTCGCTGGTCATGAAGCTCACGGGCGGCCTCACGGACGCAGCAGCCATCGAGAAGCTCTCCATCCTCAATCCCGGCTTCCTCATCGGTCTCATCCTGGGCGGCGCGGTCATCTTCTGGTTCTCGGGTGCCGCCACGCAGGCTGTCGCCACCGGCGCCTTCCGCGCGGTCGAGTTCATCCGCGACAACATCAAGCTCGACGGCGAGAAGGCCTCCACCGAAGACAGCCAGCGGGTCGTCCAGATCTGCACCGAGGCCGCCCAGAAGGGTACCTTCAACATCTTCCTGACCGTCTTCTTTGCCGCCCTCTCCTTCGCCTTCCTCAACGAGTTCCTCTTCATCGGCTACCTCATCGGAATCGCGATGTTCGGCCTCTTCCAGGCCAACTTCATGGCCAACGCGGGCGGCGCCTGGGACAACGCGAAGAAGTATGTTGAGGTCGTCCTCAAGGCCAAGGGCACCGAGATCCACGACGCCACCGTCGTGGGCGACACCGTCGGCGACCCCTACAAGGACACCTCCTCCGTCGCGATGAACCCGGTCATCAAGTTCACCTCGCTCTTCGGCATCCTCGCCGTCGAGCTGGCCATCGGCATCGATAACCAGGCGCTCCGCCTCGGTCTGTCGGCCCTCTTCTTCGTGATCAGCGCCGTCTTCGTCTACCGCTCCTTCTACTCCATGCGCATCGGCTCCGGCCTGGGCGAGGGCGTCACGGTCGCCGCGACCAAGGTCAAGGCAGTCGCCGAGTAATCGAGCGTCCTAGCGATGCCGGGGCCTTCGGGCCCCTTCGTCGTTTTGGCCACGGTCGCGGCAAACCTTGACGCTGCGACCCGACCGCCTATCCAAACCCTGCCGGCCTTGCTGACCCGTCGCCGGTTGTTCTTTCGGCCGTGCGCCGCTTCTTCTGGAGTCGCCTCGCATGCTCATGACCCCCGCCGAGATCGCGGCGCAGCTCCCCTACTGGGCCGCGATCCCATTCGCTGTCGTCCTCCTCCTCATCGCGCTCATGCCGGCGCTCGCGCCCCACTGGTGGGAGAGCAACCGCAACCGCGGGCTTCTCATGGCCCTCATCGCGCTCCCCTTCGCCGGCTGGTTCATCCACACCTTCGGCGACGGCGGGAAGTTCCAGCTCGTGCATGCAGGCGTGGAGTACTTCTCCTTCATCTCGCTCATCCTGAGCCTCTACCTGCTCGGCGGCGGCGTCTATGTGCGAGGCAGCCTGGCCGGCACACCGCTCGCCAACACCGCGATGCTCGCCATCGGTGCGCTGCTCGCCAACGTGGTCGGCACGACGGGGGCCTCGATGATCCTCATCCGGCCCCTGCTCCGCGCCAACCAGAAGCGGGTCGCTCGCGCCCACATCATCGTCTTCTTCATCTTCATCGTCGCCAACTGCGGAGGTCTGCTCACCCCGCTCGGCGACCCGCCGCTCTACCTCGGCTTCCTCAAGGGCGTGCCCTTCGGTTGGACCTTCTCGCTCTGGCTCCCCTGGCTGTTGGTGAATGGCACGCTGCTCATCATCTTCAACCTGCTCGACCAGTCGGTCATCAACAAGGAAGAGGCGGCCTCGCTCACTGTCCACACCTTCGAGGAGGCTATGCAGCACGAGCCGCTCCGCATCGAGGGGAAGAATAACCTCGTGCTGCTTGGCCTGGTCGTGCTGGTTGTGGTGGCGCGTGGCCAGCACTGGGGCTTCGGGCCGGAGGGCTGGCCCGTGGGGCTGCAGGAGGGATTGCTGCTGCTCCTCTCGGGCATCGGCTATCTGACCACCTCGCAGCGCATCCGGCTGGAGAACAAGTTCTCCTTCGGGCCCATCGTCGAGGTGGCCATCCTCTTTGCCGGCATCTTCGCCACCATGACGGCGCCGCTGCTGTTGCTGAACGCCCACGCGAAGGAGCTGGCCCTCGACCTGCCGTGGCACTTCTTCTGGGCCTCGGGCATGATTTCGGCGATGCTCGACAATGCGCCCACCTACCTCGCGATGGCCGCGACGGCGGCGGGGCAGGCGGGTGTGGAGGCCGACGGCCCCTTCATCGGCAAGTGGCTCGCTACGGGCGACACGGCCCACCTCTACCTCACCGCGATCGCCTGCGGCTCGGTCTTCATGGGGGCGCTGACCTACATCGGCAACGGACCCAACTTCATGGTGCGTGCGGTGGCAGAGGAGAACGGGGTCAAGATGCCCTCCTTCTTCGCCTACATGCGCTACGCCTTCCTCATCCTGGTGCCCATCTTCATCCTCGTCACGCTGGTCCTCTTCTGACCTGCGCGACGGGCGCGACCTGTAGCTACTTGGAGAGGAACTTGGCGGGGTTCTTCTCGAACTTGCCCACGCAGCGCTTGCAGCAGACGTAGTAGGTCTTGCCGTCGACAACCGCCTTGGGGGTGTTGGCCTTGATGAGGAAGACCTCGGCGCTCACGGGGCAGCGGGTGATGTCGCCGACCGTGAGGCCGGGCTGCGCCTTGATCTTGTCTGCCGGCACGTTCTCGAGCTCCTCCATCTCTTCTTCCTCGGGCTCGCCGGCCGGCTTGGCCGCGGCCTCTTCGCCACCGCCGCCGCAGCCCATATGCTCGCCCTTGTCGGCACCGCCACAGCAGTCGCTCGAGCCCTCATTGCCGCAGCCGTCGCAGCCTTCGCAGGCGCACTTGCCGTCGGCTCCCTTGGTGCACTCGCCCGCATGCTTGCCACAGCCGCCGCAGCCCGAACCCTCGTGACCGCCGCTGCCCGCATGTTCGCCGCCGCAGCCGGCCTCACCGCTCGCCTCGGGGGCCTTCTTCTGCGCCATGGCCGCGAGTGCCGCGGCGTCTGCGCTGCCTTCGCCGATCAGCACCTGGATCGGCGGCTGCGTGACTTCGGCGGGCTTGTCGCAGCCAACAGCAAGAGAGAGGAGGCCGAGGGCAAGCAGGGGAAGAAGGCGCATCGCAGAGACTCCATGAGAAACGATGGCGACGCATGCAAAGAGGCAGCGGCGCTGGTTGAAGTGGGCCGCTGACTAGGGGGGTGTGACATGTGCCGCAAGAGTTTCGACTGTGCCTCTTTGCCCACCGTTCCGCTTCCCTCGCCCGCGCGACACGGTTAGGAGAGAGGCCCTCTCAGCACCGAGGTAGCCGCATGAGCCAGTCCCCGTCGCCCGCACTCCCCGTCGGCAGTTTTGTCGAACTCGAAGACGGCCTCCGCGTGCATTACCATGAGGCCGGCGCCGGGCTCCCCGTTGTCTTCGTTCATGGCTCCGGGCCGGGCGCGAGCGGCTACAGCAACTTCAAGGGTAACTTCCCGCTCTGGGCCGAGTCGGGCTTTCGGACCATTGTGCCCGACACCATCGGCTTCGGACATTCGAGCAAGCCGGAGGATGTCGACTACACCCTCGCCTTCCTCACCGATGCGCTGCTCCGCTTCACCAAGGCCATCGGTCTGGAGCGGTTCGTCCTGGTCGGCAACTCGCTCGGCGGCGCCATGTGCATTCGCCTCGCGCTCGACCATCCCGAGTTGGTCGCAGGCCTCATCCTCATGGCGCCCGGCGGTCTCGAAGAGCGCGAGGTCTACATGGGCCTCCGCGGCATCCGTACGATGATGAAGTCGGTCCTCGACCCGGCCGGCTTCTCGCTCGAGAGCATGCGCAAAATCTTCTCGCTGCAGCTCCACGACCCCTCGGTGCTGCAGGAGCAGACGCTTCACGAACGGCTCGAAGTGGCCCTCACGCAGCCCCGCAAGGTCTTCACCTCGCTGGCCGTCCCCCACCTCGCGCCGGAGCTCCCCAACCTGGCCGTGCCGTCGCTCACCTTCTGGGGCACGGGCGACCAGTTCTGCCCCATCTCCGGTGCCACCGCCATCGCCATGAACTGCCGCAACGCCCGGGTGATGACCATCACCGAGTGCGGCCACTGGGTCATGGTCGAGCACCCCCGCCTCTTCAACGATGTGAGCCTGCAGTTCCTGCGCGAGCTCGCCTGATTTCTCTCCCCCTCGACCCTGCGTGACCTGATGGAACGAGTTCGCTGCGCCATCATCGGCTCCGGAAACATCGGAACCGATCTCATGTACAAGGCGCTTCGCAGCGCCGAAATCGAGCCCGTCTGGATGGTGGGCATCGACCCCGACTCCGACGGTCTCGCCCGTGCCCGCTCGCACGGTCTCAAGACCACCCACGAAGGTGTGGATGGCCTCATCACCCACATGCGGGCCGACAACATCCGCATGGCCTTCGACGCGACCAGCGCCTACGCCCACGCCGAAAATTCGCGCAAGGTCATCGAGCAGGGCGCGGTGATGATTGACCTCACGCCGGCCGCCATCGGCCCCTACTGCGTGCCCTCCGTCAACCTCGCGGCCCAGATCGCGCTCGGCGCCAGCAACCTCAACATGGTCACCTGCGGCGGCCAGGCCACCATCCCCATGGTCTACGCCGTCAGCCGCGTGCAGCCGGTCGACTACGGCGAGATCATCGCCACCGTCTCCTCCCGCTCCGCCGGCCCCGGCACCCGCGCCAACATCGATGAGTTCACCCGCACCACCGCCACCGGCGTGGAGCGTGTGGGCGGCGCCAAGCGCGGCAAGGCCATCATCATCATCAACCCGGCCGACCCGCCGATCATCATGCGCGACACCATCCACTGCCTCACCGAGACCGAGCCCGACCAGGAGGCCATCCGCGCCTCCGTCGCCGCCATGGTCGCAGATGTGCAGAAGTATGTACCGGGCTACCAGCTCAAGAACGGCCCGGTCTTCGATGGCCGCCGCGTCAGCATCTTCCTCGAGGTCGCAGGCCTCGGCGACTACCTGCCCACCTACGCCGGCAACCTCGACATCATGACCGCCTCCGCGCTGCGCACCGGCGAGCTCATCGCCGCCGAGCTCCGCGCCGGCCGGTACTCCGTCTAGCTCCCCTCCGAAGGCGAAAGGAAACGACCATGAACCTCCAGGGAAAGAAGATCACCCTCCACGAGATGAGCCTGCGCGACGGCATGCACCCGCAGCGCCACCAGATCACCCTCGACCAGATGATCGCCATCGCGACCGCCTGCGACGAGGCCGGCATGCCGCTCATCGAGGTCACCCACGGCGACGGCCTCGGCGGCTCCTCCGTCAACTACGGCTTTGGCCTCCACTCCGATGAAGAGTACCTGCGCGCCGTCATCCCGCGGATGAAGCAGATGAAGGTCTCGGCGCTGCTGCTTCCCGGCATCGGCACCGTCGAACACCTCCGGATGGCTGTCGACTGCGGCGTGCACTGCATCCGCGTTGCCACCCACTGCACCGAGGCCGACGTCTCCGCGCAGCACATCAAGCTCGCCAGCAAGCTGGGCGTCGACACGGTCGGCTTCCTGATGATGGCCCACATGAACACACCCGACGGGCTCCTTCATCAGGCGAAGCTGATGGAGAGCTACGGCGCCACCACCATCTACATCACAGATTCGGCCGGCTACCTGCTGCCGCACGACGTGACGGCCCGCATCACCGCGCTCCGCGAGGGGCTGCAAGCCGGCACCGCCATCGGCTTCCACGGCCACCACAACATGGGCATGAGCATCGCCAACTCGCTCGCGGCGGTTGATGCCGGCGCAGAGCGTATCGACGTGGCCTGCGCAGGCCTCGGCGCCGGCGCCGGAAACACCCCCACCGAGGCCTTTGTTGCGGTCGCAAACCGCATGGGCATCGAGACGGGCGTCGACCTCTACAAGGTCATGGATGTGGCCGAAGACCTCATCGTTCCGATGATGAACCAGATGGTCCGCGTGGACCGCGACGCCCTCGTGCTCGGCTACGCCGGCGTCTACTCCTCCTTCCTGCTCTTCGCGAAGCGGGCCGCCATCCGGTACGGCCTTTCGGCGCGCGACATCCTCATGGAGATGGGGCGTCGCAAGACGGTCGGCGGCCAGGAAGACATGATCGAAGACGTGGCGCTCGATATGGCCCGAGAGCGCGGCCTCATCTGACCGCTACTCGGCGTACATCGCCTCGATTTCGGTCGCCCAGTTGGTGTTGACCACCCGGCGCTTCACCTTGAGCGTCGGCGTGAGCTCGCCATCGGGGATGGAGAAGGGGCGGGGCAGCAGCGTGTACTTCTTGATGCCCTCCACCCGCGAAACCTCCGCGTTGACCACCTCCATGTGGGCCGCCAGTTCGCGCCGGATCGCCTCTGAGGCGACGAGGTCACCCGTGATGCCATGGTCAGCGGCCCAGCGGGGCGCCACCTCGGGGTCGAGCGTGAGCAGCGCGGTGAGGTACTTGCGGCGGTCGCCGATGACGACGGCCTCGCCGATGAGGGGGTGGCGCTTGAAGGCCTCTTCAAGGTTCTTCGGAGCGATGTTCTTGCCGCCGGAGGTGATGAGGATCTCCTTCTTGCGGCCGGTGATGTTGAGGAAGCCGCTCGCGTCGAAGGCGCCCAGGTCTCCCGAGTGGAGCCAGCCGTCGATGAGGGTCTCGGCCGTGGCCGCCGGCTCCTTGTAGTAGCCGAGGAAGATGTTGGGGCCGCGGACGAGGATTTCGCCGTCATCGGCGATGCGGACCTCTGCACCCGGGATGGCCTTGCCGACGGTGCCGATACGGGTGGCGCCCGGCATGTTGAAGGTGCTCGGGCCGCAGCCCTCCGACTGGCCGTAGACCTCGTGTACGACGAGGTCGAGCGAGGCGAGGAGCTCAAGCACCTCGCGGCCGATGGGCGCGGCGCCAGAGACCGAGACCAGCGCCCGGTCGAGGCCGATGGCGGCGCGGAGCTTGGTGAAGACCAGCCGGTTGGCGATGCGGTACTGCAGCGCGAGCAGCGGCGGCAGCGGCCTCCCCTCGTTGCGAAGGCTGCTCGCCTCTGCGCCCACCTTGCGGGCCCAAAGGGAGATGGCCCGCTTGGCACCGGTCGCCTCGCTCAGCCGTTGGCTGATGGTGGCGAACATCTTCTCCCAGATGCGCGGCACGCCGAAGAAGACAAAGGGCCGCACCTCCTTGAGGTTGTCTGCCACCTTGTCGATCGACTCGGCGAAGTAGACGGCGCAGCCGATGGTCGCCGGCCCATGCACCGAGAACATCTGCTCGGCGATGTGCGACAGCGGCAGGTAGGAGAGGGCGCAGCCATCGGCGGCAATGCCGGTCATCTGCTGCGCCACGCGGGCCGTCCAGGCGAGGTTGCGGTGCGAGAGCATGACGCCCTTCGGCGGCCCCGTGGTGCCCGAGGTGTAGATGAGCGTGGCCATCGCATCTTCGCGGAGCCGTTCAACGGAGGCCAGCACGTCAGCCTCTGAGGCGCCTTCGCCCTTGGCGAGGAACTGCTCCCACGACATCGCCATGGGGTCGTCGGGCGTCGCTACCCCACGCATCAGCACCACATGCTTGAGCTGCGGCATCTTCTCGCGCGCCGCCACCACCTTGGCCCACTGCGACAGGTCTTCGATCAACAGGAGCTGTGCGCCGCAGTGGTCGACGATGTAGGCCAGCTCATCGGGCGAGCTGGTGGTGTAGATGCCTGCGGGTGCGCCGCCCACGCACATGCTGGCCATGTTGAGGATGGTCCACTCGGGTCGGTTGAAGCCGATGATGGCCACGCCTCCCGTGCTCTCCGAGAGGCCGAGCGTGAGGAGCGCACGCGCCGCCTGCTTCACCTGCCCCGTGTAGTCGGCCCAGCTGGACTGCCTCCACTGCCCCGCCACCTTCTCGGCATAGGCTGGGGCGTTCGGGCGGAGGCGGGCCTGCTCTAGGAAGCGGCGGGGAATGGTGTCAGACATGGTCGCTCCGAGGCTCCGAGGGGTGCTGCTCCGCTACCGACTCACGGCGTGGCGCGTCAACGACAAGAGGCTCTCCCCGTTGCCACCGCGCAACGCTCTGGTAGGGCCGACAGACGTCCTCGACTCGGAGACCCGATGCAACACGATCCGCACCAGCACCTGCCCCCGTGGGAGATCGGCCGCCCGCAGTCAGCCTTCGTGAAGCTGGCAGACGACGGGCGCATCAGCGGTGCAGTCTTGGAGATTGGCTGCGGAACGGGCGAACTGGCGCTCTTCCTTGCCTCGCGCGGCCACCGCGTTGCCGCCATCGACCTCGACGAGACAGCGCTCGCCGCAGCGCGGAGCAAGGCCTCGCAGCGGAGTGGTGCGGTCGAGTTCATCTCGGCAGATGCTCTCTTCCTCGAGTCGCTCGATGGCCTCTTCAAGACGGTCATCGATTGCGGCTGCTTCCACAGTTTGGCCGACACCGAGCGTGAGTTCTACCTCGACGGCTTGCGCCAGGTGGTGGCCGTCGGTGGCATGGTACACCTGCTGGTCCTCAGCGAACTCGAGCCCGGCAACTACGGCCCGCGTCGTGTGACAGAGCGTGAGCTCCGCGACCTCTTCGATGATGGCTTTGTGATGGAGTCGTGCCAGCCTGCGGTCTTCGAGGTGCGTGGCGAGCGGGTCGGCGCGCGGGCCTGGATGGCCAGCTTCATGCATGTGGGCCGCACCGTAGGTCAGGCCTGATGGCACTCCAACCCTGCAAGGAGTGCGGTCATCAGGTCTCAACCTCCGCGCGCGCCTGCCCCTCGTGCGGCGGGCCAGTGGTGCTCAGCTGCCCCACCTGCGGTGAGCGCGAGGTTACGAGCGAGAGCGGCCTCTACGACCTCTCAGAACGCATCATCTTCATCGGCCTCCTCATCGGCGGCGTGATCGGCGCCTTCCTCTTCTACGGCGCCATCAACCGCTACCCGTGGTGCAACCGCTGCCAGAAGCGGCTCGGCTAGACCGCTGGCCGCTGTCACACAGCCCGCGACTTCGGCCGAAGATTGCAGCAGTCCGCGTGGTTGACTACCTTCCGCCCTTTCAATCTTCGGACGCTGATCCAGGCGTCACCTGTTGGAGTCTCTCCATGATGTCGCCTACCCGCAGCGCTGCCGCTCTTGCCTCGCTCCTTCTCCTCTCTGCGCTCGCGGCCTGCGGCGACGATGCCGCACCCAAGGGTAACGGCGGCAGCAGCGACACGGGCACCGACACCGCGGTCGATACCGGCACGGGCTCCGGCGATGTCGAGAGCGACACCTCAGCCGACACAGGGACGACCGACACGGGCACCGATACCGCGACCGACACGGGCACGACCGACACAGGCACCGACACAACGCCACCCGTGACGGGCCCCACCTTTGAAGACTGTGGCCCGCTCCCCGATGTGACCACAGACACCTGCGCCGTCACCGCCGGCGCAGGCACCTCCACCCTCATCACCGGTACCATCCTGACCGGCGCTGTCGCCTACCGCGGCGGCTCGGTGCTCATCGGCGCCGACGGCATCATCGCCTGCGTCGGCTGCGGCTGCGAGCCTGCCGATGCCACCGTCGTCAACTGCGGCAGCGCGGTTGTCTCGCCCGGCCTCATCAACGCCCACGACCACCTCACCTTCACCCAGAACAGCCCCTCCGTCTGGGGAGATGAGCGCTTCGAGCACCGCCACGACTGGCGTCGCGGCCTCCGCGGTCACAGCAGCCTCCCCGTGGCCGGCAGCGCCTCGGGAGACGAGATGGCCTGGGGTGAGCTCCGCCAGCTCCTCGCCGGCACCACCTCCATGGCCGGCAGCGGCTCCGCGCAGGGCCTCGTCCGCAACCTCGACCGCGCCTCTGCCAACGGCGGCCTCTCCTCCGGCGAGGTCCAGTATCAGACCTTCCCGCTCGGCGACTCCGGCGCCGAACTCAGCCTCGTCTGCGACTATCCCACCCCCGACAGTGTGAGCGTGCTGCAGGGCAGCTGCTACCTCGCCCACGTCGCCGAGGGCATCGATGCCGAGGCCCGCAACGAGTATGTCTGCCTCAGCGGCGCTGCCGCCGGTTCGGTCGATCTGGCCGCCGAGAACAGCGCCTTTGTCCACACCATCGCCCTCACCGCGGTCGACGCACAGGACATGGCCTTCAGCGGCACCTCCGCTGTCTGGTCGCCCCGCTCCAACATCTCGCTCTACGGCAACACCGCCCAGGTCACGATGTACAAGCAGCTCGGTATCCGCGTTGCGCTCGGCACCGACTGGACCGCCTCGGGCTCCATGAACATCGGCCGCGAGCTCGCCTGCGCCCGTGAGTTCAACCAGAACAACCTCGGCGGCTTCCTCACCGACTACGACCTCTGGCGCATGGTCACCGTCGACGCCGCCGGCGCACTCAAGGTTGACGACAACCTCGGCGACCTCGCCGTCGGCCTCCGCGCCGACATCGCCATCTTCGGCAGCGACGGCATCGAAGACCCCTACACCGCCGTCGTCACCGCCGGCCTCGACAAGGTCCGCCTCGTCATGCGCGGCGGCGCCGCCATCTACGGCGACAGCGAGGCACTGCTCGCGATTGCGCCCGATCCTGCCGCCTGTGAGACCATCCCCGGCACCGTCTGTGGCGTCGAGAAGTCGGTCTGCCTTCAGGGCGAGATCGGCAAGGGCTTTGCCGCCGTCGCGGCCGCCAATGCCGGCAACTACGACCTCTTCTTCTGCGGCGTGCCCGACGGCGAGCCCACCTGCGTCCCCTTCCGCGCCGGCGAGTATGGCGCCTCCACCCCCGACGACACCGACGGTGATGGCGTCCCCAATGCGCAGGACGACTGTGCCACCATCTTCAACCCCGCCCGCCCCGTTGATGGTGGCGACCAGGCCGACCACGACAGCGACGGACTCGGCGATGTCTGCGACCCCTGCGCGCTTCAGCCCGGTGCCGTCTGCGACTTCAACCCCAACGACCGCGACGGCGACGGCGCCACCAACGACGGCGACAACTGCCCGGGCACCTTCAACGCCGACCAGGCCGATGCGGATGGCGACGGTACCGGCGACCTCTGCGACCTCTGCCGCCTCGACGCCAACCCGGGCGGCACCGCCTGCCCCGCCACCATCTACGACATCAAGCGTGGTACCTTCGGCGTCGGCGCCACCGTCCGCGCCACCGGCATCGTCACTGCGGTAAGCGGCGCAAGCTGGTTCATGCAGGTCGCAACCGCCAACGAAGACCCCGCCTACGGCAGCCGCTACGCTGGCGTCTTCGTCTTCAACCCCTCCACCAACCCCGGCGGCCTCACCCTGCCCCAGGTCGGCGATCGCATCGAGGTCTCCGCCCGCATCGGCGACTACCGCGGCCAGCGCCAGCTCGCCAACGCGACCCTCGTCACCATCTTGGGCTCAGGCGAGGCGCTCCCCGCCCCCGTCGACATCTCCGCCGCCGCCATTGCCACGGGCGGCACCGAGGCTGCAGCCCTTGAGGGCGTCATCGTCCGCGTCTCCGGCGCCACCGTTACCGACATCGCGCCGGCCCCTGGCACCGGCGAGACAGCCCCCACCAACGAGTTCCTCCTCGACGATCTCCTCCGCGTGAACGACTTCCTCTCGCTCGCCGACCCCTTCCCCTTCGTCGGCGACGTCCTCACTGTGACCGGCATCGTCCGCTTCGCCAACGACAACTCCAAGCTCGAGCCGATGACCGTCGAAGACATCCTCTTCGAGAGCCTCGCGCCCCCCGCGCTCTCCGGCCTCACGCCCGATAGCTCCGCCATCGACGAGGGCGACATCGCCGTCCTGAGC
>JABMMX010000314.1 GCA_013205435.1 Deltaproteobacteria bacterium | reverse complement strand
GTCGCCCTGCCGCCGCCACATCTCGCCCGACCCTTCCGTGATATACCAGACCTCCTCCACCGTGCGGTGGATGACCGCGCGGGCCACCTGCCCCGGTGCGAGCCGGAAGTGGGCCATGCCGCCGCCCTGCAGCCCCAGCAGAAGCCGCACCTCTGAGCCGTCGGGGGCCAGGAGGCTGACCGCCTCGGGGAGGGTGGCTGTGGCGAAGGGGGTGGTCACGGGGTGGGGCACTTGGAACACAAGAGATTGGAGAGAGCGATGAACATCGTGCGATTTGGTTGCGATGCGAAGAGAGGCGTCAATCTAAGGTCGGGTACAGGGGTCATGTCCAACTCGAAACAGTTCAGACGAGCGTGAACGGAGGTAGCATCATGAGCAGCGGAAGCCGAAGGACACAGTACATCACTTTCGCACAAATGGATGAGGCCATCTCCGAGGTTGCGGAGCTGGCGAGGAGTGCCTCACTCGAGGTTGTCCTTGTGGGTGGCTGCGCGCTGCAGTTCTTTGGCAGCGATCGACTCACCGCCAATGTCGACTTTGCCGCAGATGGGCTGCTGACACAGCTCCCAACCTTGGGGCTCCTCTCGTTTGGTGGAATACAGACCAAGACCTCGACGGGCGTTCCTGTCGACTGGATTGTCCGCAGCGATGATTACGCGGCACTCTACCAATCGGCGATTCGCAATGCGATCCGCATCCCCTGTCTACCCCTCCCGGTAGCCGCTCCGGCCTATCTCGCCGCGATGAAGATGGTAGCCCGGCGGAAGAAGGACGAGGCCGATCTCGAGGCTCTCATTGATTCCGGTGAGCTCGACCTCCACGAGACACGGCTGCTCGTGCGTCGCCTACTCGGCGCCTACGCCGCTGATGATTTGGAGTCCTACATTCAGACGTCGCCGCTCCAGCGTCGCAAGGAGTAGCCGACACCTGCCAGACCGCAAAATCCTGCACCGCCTGCCTGGACGAGGCAGGCGAGCAACCCGCCCCTGCTCCCTTCTTTGCCTGCCGCGCCTGCCGATGGTAGGGCCGCGGAACCATGAAAACCCCGCGTGAGAACCACCCTCCCGAGGCTGCGTCGACGGCTGCCACGGCCCTGCTCGTTGCAGCCGCACTCTTCGCGCTCCTGCTCCTGCTTCGGCTCGCCGCCGCTGCCGACCGCGGCTTCGACTTCACAGACGAGGCCTTCAACCTCGTCGTCATCTCGGCGCCGGAGCGGTATCCCGCCCTGCCAACCCTCTTCGGCTTTTTCCTCCACCCGCTCCATCGCGCACTCGACGGCAACATCGCCGCACTCCGCCTCGCCAACTTCGCCGCAACCTACCTGCTCGGCTCCCTCTTCTTCTGGTCGCTCCTCGCCTGGAAGTTCCCCGCCGACCGCCTCCGACCGACCCCCCGCCTCGCCGCCACGCTCGCCCTGGGCGCGAGCTGCCTCGCCCCCTTCGGCACCTGGATGGTGGCGCCGAGCTACAACAGCCTCGCGCTGCAGGGCACCTTTGTGGTTGCCGCCGCGACCCTCCGCCTGTTGGCCGCACCGCAGCGGCTGCAGCTGCCCGCGCTCCTCGGCATCGGACTCGGCGGATGGGTGGTCTTCATGGCCAAGCCGACCACCGCCGCCCTGCTCGCGCTGGTGC
Source organism: Deltaproteobacteria bacterium (assembly GCA_013205435.1). Lineage (GTDB taxonomy): Bacteria > Myxococcota_A > Bradymonadia > REDH01 > REDH01 > CAIWGR01. The sequence goes on along the minus strand of JABMMX010000314.1, from coordinate 1,602 downwards.
TTCTGGTGCTCCTGGTTGCCTGCCATGCACGGTGGCTGCGGGCGGTGGTGGTCGCGGGGAGCGCCGCCTCGTCGCTGCTGCTGGCCACCGCGGTCGCACTCGACGGAACGCCCGCTGCCTTTGTCCAACGGCTCCTGCAGGCCGCACATCAGGCCGGCGCACAAGACAGCCGGTATAGCGCCGCGGGGCTCTTCCGCCTGGAGCTACCCCGCATCGACACAGCCGAGCTCCTCTTTGTGGCCGCGGTGGCCCTGCTCGGCCTCTTGCTCCGACCGGCGCCCGGGCAGGCGGGTGGTCGACGGTGGGTGCTGCCCAGCGCCCTGGCTGCGCTCGCCGGTTATATGCTGTTCGCGCTCTGGCGCATGGATGGATGGCCGGTCGCGGCCATGCCCGACAAGGGGGTGGTGCTGCTCGCGCCGCTGGTCACCAGCCTGTTGCTGCTGCGACGCGGTGCGTCGCCTGCGGAGCAGCTGGTTCGCGATGGTTCGCAGCGCAGGATGGAGCGCGGGGTGGCACTCTTTCTGGCCCTCCTGCCCTGGATCTACGCCTTTGGGACCAACAACAACCCGTGGCACAACATGGGCTTTGCGGGCAGCTTCTGGGTGGCCCTGGCGGTGGTGCTGACCCGCGAGACGAGCGAGCCCTCTGGGCCTCGGGCAGCGCAGGCCGCCGGCCTGGCTGCGGTGACGGTTGTGGCGGTGGTGGCCTCCATCGCGCTGCTGATGTCGGGCATGCGGTATCCCTACCGGCAGATCGGGCCGCTGCGCGAGCAGGAGCAGCCCGTGGTAGTGAAAGGCAGTGCGCTGCGGCTTGGTTCCGAGACGGCCACCTACCTGCGCGACGCGGTGGCGGGGAGCCGTGCTGCGGGCCTAGCGGCCGAGACGCCGCTCCTCGATCTGACGGGCCATTCGCCGGGGCTGGTCTATGCGGTCGGCGGGCGGAGCCCGGGCGATCCCTGGCTGATTGGCGGCTATCCGACCAGCGATGCGCGGGTGGTCATCGGGCTGCAGTCGGTGGCCTGCAGCGAGCTGGCGTCGGCCTGGCTGCTGGTGGAGCCGACGGGGCTTCGGCGGCTGAACGAGGCTACGGTGCTCGGCTCGTTCGGCGCGGCACTCGAGCGGGACTACGCGCAGCTGTCGGCCTGGCATGCGCCGGCGGCGCCGGGCTGGAAGCAGCGGGCGGGCGAGCAGCGGCTCTACCGTCCCGTGCGCTCGTCGCTCGCCTCCGAGGCGGCCTGTGCGCGGGTGCGGGCTGCGGGCGGGCTCACAGCGCGCTGAGAGAACCTCAGCTTCGCGGCGGCCAGGGTCCCTCTGTGAAGACCGCTTCCTCTTCGCCGGGCCAGGGGGGCATGGTGACTGCAACGGCTGCGACGGGCTCGGTGGCAGAGGCCCGGAACTGAAAGGCGGTGCCGGCCGGGATGGTGAGGCAGAGGCCGGCCTGCAGCGCGGTCACCTCTTCGCGGTCGCCCTGCCGCCGCCACATCTCGCCCGACCCTTCCGTGATATACCAGACCTCCTCCACCGTGCGGTGGATGACCGCGCGGGCCACCTGCCCCGGTGCGAGCCGGAAGTGGGCCATGCCGCCGCCCTGCAGCCCCAGCAG
>JABMMX010000313.1 GCA_013205435.1 Deltaproteobacteria bacterium | reverse complement strand
CTGTCCGCCCTCCTCCACGCCGCCAGCCGCCTTGTAGCTCTCAAAGAAATCGGCCGTCGGCGCCGTCGCTCCCGTCACCTCTTCAGAGACCGGGCTCAGATTCCCCGCCTCGTCAAGCGCGAGCACCACGATGAAGTAGGTCACACCCGTCTGCAGTCCGCTGATGCTGCCGGAGGTCGTGTCGCCGCCCTCCACGCTCTTCATCTTCAGCCCGCTCGGCGCCTCTTCGGGCAGCGTGACCCGCGACGCGATTGGCGCCGTGTCGGCCCAGATTTCGTAGCTGACTGCCGAGCTGGAGGCCGTCCACTTCACTTCGATTGCGGTCTCACCGCCCACGGTCCGAAGCGCGGTCGGCGCGGCCGGACGGCCTGAATCCAGCGTCAGGATCGCCTGGCTCTTGGAGTAGGTCGACGCTCCGAGCAGCGAAGAGGACGACTCGTAGACCAGCGCGATGGTCCACGGGCTCGGAAGCCCTCCCTCGTAGCAGGTCGCGTTGGTAAGCCCGGCATCGTTCACCAGCTCGCTCCAGGTGTAGGTGGCCGTCGGTGTGCCACTTGTGGAGAAGGCGGTCGCATCGTCACGCAGACAGACATCGGTCGCCGCGTCGATCTCCGTGAAGGAGCAGCTCTCCGACCCATGCTGCAGCTTGATCTGGTAGTCGTTGCCCGTTGCAGGCTTGGTCGTGAAGGTCCAACTCACCGAGATATCGGGATCCTCCGCAAAGAGGTTCAGGCAGTCCTGGATGCCGAAGGTCACATTGGCGGTGCCGTCGATATCGCCGGCCGCCGGAGCGTCGAGGATGGACGAGCTGTCCGAAACCTTCACCGTCTGGGACGAGGCAGCCGGTACCACGGCGAGGAGGCCAACGGCAGTCAGCAGGAGTTCACGAAGCATGAGGGCGTCCCGTTTGGGTGAGATACTCGGCGATCTGAACGGCATTCCAGGCGGCGCCCTTAAGCAGGTTGTCGGAGACCACCCAGAAGTGCAGCGTACGCGGTAGCGTATTGTCCTGTCGAATTCGCCCGACGAAGGTCTCCAGGCGACCCACGCAGTCGCGGGCCGTGGGGTAGCGGTTCGAGGCAGGATCGTCGTCAACGACGATGCCGGGGAAGGCAGCGATGACAGCGCGCGCCTGCTCGGTAGACAGCGACTCGCAGAGGTCGACCGTCACCGATTCAAGGTGGCCCCGCAGCACGGGCACGCGAACGCAGGTCGCCGAGACGGGCAACGTGGCGAGGCCCATGATTTTTCGCGTCTCGTGACACATCTTCTCCTCTTCCGAGGAGTAGCCGGAGGGCTGAAAGGTGCCGATGTGCGGCAGCGCATCGAATGCGAGCGGCCGGGCAAAGGTCTTGTTCACGAGCGGCTCACCGGCCAGCGCGGCGGCTGTGACCGCGAGGAGCTCGTCGATGCCCGCCTGCCCTGCGCCCGCGGCGCTCTGGTAGGTCGAGACCACCACGCGCTCAATACCTACGGCGCGGCGCAGCGCCTCCAGCGGAAGCACCATCTGAATCGTGCTGCAGTTGGGGTTGGCGATGATGCCGCGATGCCCGTGAATCGCCTCGGCATTTACCTCGGTCACCACCAGGGGCACCTGCTCATCCAGCCGGTAGAAGCTGCTGTTGTCGATGACCACTGCGCCAGCCGCCACGGCCGCCGGCGCAAAGTCGCGGCTCCGATCGCCGCCCGCAGAGAAGAGCGCGATGTCGATGCCGTCGAAGGCGTCGGTCGTCAGTTCACGGACCGGCCAGTCGCGACCGAACGCCCGAACGACCTGGCCCACAGACCGTGCGCTGGCAAGCGGGCGCAGCTCTGCAACTGCAAATCCCCGCATCTCCAGCGTCGCTACCATCTCGCGGCCCACCGCGCCGGTCGCACCGGCGATGGCTACCCGCAGACCCGCTCCGCTCATGCCGGCACGGGCGCAAAACGCATCGGCCCGAAGTCCGACGCAACCTCAAACCGGGCCGCGGTCTTGGCGGTAATCTCCTCCAGCGTCACGCCCGGCGCATGCTCCTTGAGCAGCAGGTGGTCGCCCGCGACCTCGAACAGTGCGAGGTCGGTCACAATCATGTTCACGCAGGCAACGCCCGTGAGCGGCAACGTGCAGGAGGGGAGCACCTTCGACTCGCCCTCCTTCGACGTGTGGACCATCACGACGATCACACGGCGCGCACCAGCGACCAGATCCATCGCGCCGCCCATGCCCTTGACCATCTTGCCCGGGATCATCCAGTTGGCCAGGTCGCCCCGCTCCGAGACCTCCATCGCGCCAAGAACCGTCAGGTCGACATGGCCGCCACGGATCATCGCGAAGGAGTCAGCGCTCGAGAAGATGCTCGCTCCGGAGATCATCGTGACCGTCTGCTTTCCCGCGTTGATGAGGTCGGCATCCTCCTCGCCCGCGAAGGGGAAGGGGCCCATGCCGAGCAGACCGTTCTCCGACTGCATCACAACATCCATCCCGGCCGGGATATAGTTCGCCACCAGGGTCGGGATGCCGATGCCCAGGTTCACATAGAAACCATCCTGCAGCTCGAGCGCCACACGCTGCGCCAGCTGCTCTCGTGAAAGTGCCATGACTAGGCCTCCGGTCGAGGGCGCACGGTGCGCTGCTCGATCCACTTCTGGTAGTTGCTGCCCTGGAAGATCCGCTGCACGTAGATGCCCGGCGTATGGATCTGGTCGGGGTCGAGTTCGCCCGTCTCCACCAGCTCCTCCACCTCGGCGATGGTCACCTTGCCGGCGGTCGCGATCATCGGGTTAAAGTTCCGAGAGGTCATCCGATAGATCAGGTTTCCCGCCCTGTCGCCCTTCCAGGCCTTCACGAAGGCGAAGTCGGCCCGCAGCGCCGTCTCGAGCACGCACCAGCGGCCGCCAATGATCCGCGTCTCTTTGCCATCGGCCACCGGCGTGCCGTAGCCCGTCGGCGTGTAGAAGCCCTCGATGCCTGCGCCGCCCGCGCGGATACGCTCCGCCAGCGTGCCCTGCGGGTTGAGCTCAATCTCCAGTTGGTTCGAGAGCACGAGCCGTTCGAAGGTCTTGTTCTCGCCCACATAGCTCGAGATCATCTTCTTCACCTGACCGTTCTGCAGCAGCACGCCCAGACCGCACTCGTCGGTGCCGCAGTTGTTGCTGATGATGGTCAGGTCACGCGCGTTCCGGCGAAGCAGCGCGAGGATGAGGTTCTCCGGGTTGCCCGAGAGACCGAAGCCGCCCGACATCAGCGTGATGCCGTCGGTGATGTCGCGAATCGCCTCGTCTGCCGACGCTACTACCTTGTCCATGACCTCTCTCCCGACGCCGTCACTCGCCCTGCGGCCACTGGTAGCCTGCGCTCAGACCGACAAACAGCCCCTGCGGCGCCCTGATTCCCATGTCGAGTGCCAGCACCGCATTCTCCGAAATCGTCTGACGCAGACCGATGCTCGCCGAGAGCACAGGCACCACGGGCGGAATCTTGTCCTCCACGACCACCTTGGGATTGCCGGCGCCGTCCACAAGCCAGGCTGGATCCCCAGTTGCCGTGAAGCACTTGTCGAGGAGGGCAGCGTCGGTGCTGAGCCGATCCACAGGGGACCAGTCGTCACACTCGGCGACATTCAAATCGTACTTCTTGAACTCGCCACTGACCTTCGCGACGCCGAGGCCGAAGCCATAGGCGAGCTGGGTGCGACCGTCGCCGCTCATGCCCGTGAGCCAGTGGAACTGGGTCTCCACGCTCAGCATGCTCAGGTTGTTGGTGGTCCAGTCGGCCTCCTCCACGCGGTCGCCCTTCTCGAGCCAGTAGCCGTCGGCCGTCGCCATGCTGGTCTGCTGCACCGTCGCCGAAATCTCGTAGGCATCGGGCAGCGAATAGGACCAACTCAGGCCGTAGGAGAGGTTGACTGCGTCCCCCTCCCACATCCCCGTGTGACGGCTGAAGAAGCCATCGAGAAGGATGTTCGGGATGTTCACGTAGGAGACAGTCGGCGAGATCGCGTAGAACCCAGGCTTTGAAAATCTGGGCGTCTCGTTGACGTCAGGAGCGTAGACCTCTGTCTCCTCCTGGGCGAAGGCCGCGGCGGGAAGCAGCAGAGAGATCGAGAGCAAAACAGCGCTGAAACGTGCCATGGGAAACCTCTGAATGGGCCCCCGCACGTTGTCGAGCGAGCGGAGGAAGTCGTCCGTGCTCTAGGCTACCGACCCTTCGCGTGGCAAGCAGTCCGGCGGCCGCTCAGGCGCGGCTGGAACGCTCAAAAATGGCGATGCGATTGCGGGCCCGCGCCAGCTCTTCCTGATGCGCCTCGAGCTCGTCGGCGGAGGCAGCTGCCGGATCCACCGACCGCGACTCCGCCGCAGCAAGCGCGCGACGCGCCCGCGCAACGTCGATGTCGCTCGCTCCCTCTCCGGAATCAACCAGAACCACGACCGATGAGGCCGTAACCTCAGCGAAACCCGAAGCAACGGCGAACCGGCGCTCGCCATCCGCAGACTTGGCGATCAACTCGCCTGCTCGGATCAGCGTCATCAGGTTGCTGTGGCCAACGAGGATGCCCATCTGCCCCAACTCACCGGGCAGAATGACCTCGGTGACCTGACCATGAAAGATGGCCCGCTCGGGCGTGATGATATCGAGGGTGACAAGCGACATGGGTACTCCGTCGGCTTAGGCGCCGAGCTCCTTGGCCTTCTTGTGGACCTCTTCGATGGTGCCCTGCATGTAGAAGGCCTGCTCGGGCAGCGCATCCACGTCGCCGCCGACGAGCGCCTCGAAGCCCTTGAGGGTATCCTCGAGTTCAACATACTTGCCGGGCGAGCCGGTGAAGACCTCGGCAACAAAGAAGGGCTGCGAGAGGTAGCGCTGGATCTTACGAGCGCGCTCGACCTGACGCTTGTCGTCCTCGGAGAGCTCGTCCATGCCAAGAATGGCGATGATCTCCTGGAGCTCCTTGTAGCGCTGCAGAACAGCCTGAACCGCACGCGCCGTGTTGTAGTGGCGGTCGCCAAGAACAAGCGGGGAGAGCAGGCGCG
>JABMMX010000312.1 GCA_013205435.1 Deltaproteobacteria bacterium | reverse complement strand
GGACTGCTTCGTCCCCGACAGCCAGGTCCTCGGCGATGTCGGCAAGGGCTACAAGATCGCCATCGAGACCCTGAACGAAGGCCGTATCGGCATCGGCGCCCAGATGCTCGGACTGGCGCAGGGAGCCTTTGACTACTCCATGAAGTACATGCTCGAGCGCGAGCAGTTCGGGCAGAAACTCGCCAGCTTCCAGGGCATGCAGTTCCAGTATGCGCGCGTTGCCATGGAGATCGAGGCGGCCCGCCTCATGGTCTACAACGCGGCCCGTCTGAAGGATGCCAAGAAGCCCTTCGTGAAGGAGGCGGCGATGGCCAAGCTCTTCGCCTCGGAGGTCGCAGAGCGCACGGCGTCGCTCGCGATCGAGTTCCTCGGCGGCGTCGGCTTCACCAAGGAGTATCCGGCAGAGAAGTTCTTCCGCGACTCCAAGATCGGCAAGATCTACGAGGGCACCTCGAACATGCAGCTGCAGACCATCGCGAAGATGCTCCAGACCGAATACGGCGGCTAGTCGCTGACGAACCTACCGGGTCGGCGCGCCGCGCGAGCCAAGTCCGAAAAAGCCACCAGCCCGTTCTCAGGTCTGGTGGCTTCTTTGTAAGTACGTCCGGCAGGGGTCGAACCTGCGACCTTTGGCTCCGGAGGCCAACGCTCTATCCAACTGAGCTACGAACGCATGCGCCGAACTTGCGGCGAAGGGGGCGTAGGCTAGCACCGACCTCCGACTTCTTCAACACGCCGGAGACCATGACCTCCATTTCTGCCGTCGCATTTGACCTCGACGGAACGCTGATTGACTCCGAGGCCGGCCTCACCGCCTCGATGAACGCAGCGCGCCGAGACCTCGGACTGCCGGAGCAGTCGCGCGAGCGGCTCGCCCGCGGCATCGGCTGGGGGATCCGTCACTTTGTCGAGACCTCCTTCCCCGAGCTGGCAGGCGCACAAGTAGAGAGCGCCCTCGCCTGCTACCGAAAGCACTACGAAGCCTCCGTTCGTGAGGGCTCGCCAGAGATGGAGGGGGCCACCGTGACGCTCCGCACCCTCCGTGAGCAGGGGCTCCCGCTCCTGCTCTCGACGAACAAGATGGAGCGTTTCGCACGCATCATCCTTGAACAGAAAGGCTGGCACGACCTCTTCGATCACGTCGTGGGCGGCGACACCTTCGCTGAAGCCAAGCCCCACCCCTGCATGCTCACCTGTTTTGCACACAACCTGCCCGAGCAAAACTTGGCAGCCCTGCTCTTTGTGGGCGACAGTGAGGTGGACCGAGCCACCGCACTCGCCGCCGGCACCCAGTTTGCGTTGCTCGCACAAGAGGGCCGCGACGCGCTCGCCACCTCGCCCTTCACCATCTCCCGCCTCGACCTCCTTGTCGACCTCACGCGACGGAACGCCCCATGACCGCCCCTGCACGCCGCGAACTGCCTCCGCTTCCGCCCCTCGACACCATCCGTAACGTCCACATCATCGGCATCTGCGGCACCGCGATGGGTACCCTCGCCGCCATGTTCGGGCAGCGCGGCTACCGCGTCTCCGGCTCCGACGCGATGGCCTACCCGCCCATGAGCACCTGGCTCGAGGCGCGCGGCCTGAACATCATGTCGGGCTACGATGCCAGCCACATCGCGCCGGACACCCACCTCGTCGTCGTCGGCAATGTCTCGCGAAGTGACAACCCCGAGGCTGTCGCAACCGTGGAACGCGGCATCCCTTTTCTCAGCATGCCGGAGGCGCTCCGCCTCTTCTTCTTCCCCGACCGCCAGCTGCTCACCGTGACGGGCACACACGGCAAGACCACCACCTCAAGCATCCTCTCATGGCTGCTCCACGAGGCCGGCTCGGACCCCTCCTTCTTCATCGGAGGCGTCACGCGGAACTTCGACTCCAACTTCCGCCTTGGCGAAGGGCTGCCCTTCGTCGTCGAGGGCGACGAGTACGACACCGCCTACTTCGATAAGGTGCCCAAGTTCTGGCACTACCCCTCCTTCGCCGCTGCCATCAACAACGTGGAGTTCGACCACGCCGACATCTATCCGAACATCGAGTCCATCGAAGAGGTCTTCAGCAAGTTCGCCGCACAGGTAGAACCTGCGGGCGTTGTCTGGGTGAATGGCGAGGACGACAGAGCAAAGCGCTGCGCCGCCCACGCCTCGGCCCGCATCGAGACCTTCGGCTTCGGCGCGGACAACACGCTCCACGCGGAGATGACCGGATCGGACGAGCGCGGCACCTACATCCGCATGACCCACCGCGACCTCGGCACCGTCGAGGGGCGCATCGCAACCATGGGGCTCCACAACGTGCGAAACTTCCTCGGCGCGACGGGGCTGGCGCTGTCGGCCGGCCTCACCCTGCAGCAGTGCATCGACGCCGCTGGCACCTACGAGGGCGTAAAGAAGCGGCAGGAGATCAAGGGCGTGGTCAACAACATCGTCGTCGTTGACGACTTTGCACACCACCCGACCGCCGTCCGCGAGACCCTCGCCGCGATTCGGATGCGCTTCCCCACCCGCCGCATCTGGGCCGCCTTTGAGGCCAAGAGCAACACCTCGCGCCGCGCCGTCTTCCAAGACGAATATCCCGCTGCCTTCGCGTCGGCCGATGTCGTGATCCTCAGCGAGCCGTGGCGCAAAGACAGCCTCGCAGACGATGAGAAGATCTCCATCCCCAGACTGGCCGAGACCATCCGCGAGGGCGGCAAAGAGACCCATCTCATCGCCGACCCTGCCGACATCGCCACCTACGTCGCAGCCCACGCGCAGCCCGGTGACCTCTTCGCCGGACTCTCCGGTTCGGCCTTCGGCGGCGTCCATACCAGCATCCTGCAGAAGCTCTCCGAGCGATTTTCTTCACCGATCACGCAGCTCTGACGCAACAAATCGCCGCGACTGACGAGAAGGGATCAACCACTCCCTCTCTCTGAGGTCTTCATGAAGCGATTTGTCCTCCTCTTGACCCTCTGCGGCTGCCTGCCGCCACGCACGGTTTCCGCGCGGCTCCTCCCATCAGCCCTCTCGCTCCAGGCGCAGGGCGAGCTCGCAGCGGAACGCTCCGACGCTGTCGGTACACCAACCGCCCGCTCTGGCCGGCAAGACGATGCTGCCTGGAGCGCGCTGCTGGTTGCAGTCTGGCGCGATAGACCGTCGGACGCTCCGCTCGCCTTTCTGGTTCCGCCCGAAGTGGAGGGGTGGTCGCTCGATCCAAACGGCAGCGCGGATCCGGCCGGTTCGGGGCTCTCCTGGACAACCTACAGCATCTACCCCGGAGCACAGCCGTGAGCCGCCTGCGCAATCGCGTCGCCTCTGCGCTGGCTGTAGCACTCGCCGGCCTGCTCCTGCCGGTGCTCTGCCTCGCCGCGCAGCCCGAGCCAACGCCGCTCAGTTGGGAGCCAACCGTCGCGCAACTCGTCGCACTCATCGAACAAGGCGCGCAGAGCGCCGATGCGGGCGCACCAAGCGCGGGGCCACGCTGGAGCCCCTCTGATGTTTCGCTCACCTACTCATTCCGTGCCGACGGCGATGCCGACTCAGCGCGAAGCCGCACAGACGCCTTCGATGAGGCCCTGGCGCCCGAGGGCGTCGACCTGCGTTGGAGTGAGGACCAGAGCAGCACAGAGGTGCACTATCTGACACTCAAACTGGACTGGGATTTCGACGGCCGAGTCGAAGATGATACGAGGCAGCAGGCCGAGGCTGCAGCCGCTGCAGCCAAGCGTCGCGACGGGCAGCGGGAGCAGGCGCGGAGGGCCATCGGCCTCTTCGTCGAACGGCGCTCGCTCCAGGGTGAGCTGATGGCCAAAACACTCACGGCCGACCAGGTCTGGGAGAAGGTTGCGCGGATTGCAGCCGTCAACGCAGAGCTCGACCTGCTCTCCGCCGGAGGCTGGGGCAGACTCCTGCGACAACTCGCACCACCAACTTCACCGGCATGGCTCTCAGGGCTCGACGCTGATTGACACTCCGCGGGGGCAGGGATACGCAGGACCGTTGTCTCACCCCCCAGACGACGGTCGGCAACCATGCAGCGCTCCACGAACTCACAACCCACGGTCGCCAACACCATCGGTCGGTCGACCACCATCATCGGCAGCATCTCCGGCACGGGTGGTTTGACCATCCTCGGCGGCATCGAAGGCGGCGTTGAGGTCGATGGCACGGTGACGCTCGAGGCCGACGCCTCGCTCACGGGCGACATCAAGACCGATCAGTTCATCGTGCGCGGCGACTACACCGGCAGCGCCTTGGTGGGCGACATCGCACGTCTCGAGGCGCCCGGGTCGCTCCGCGGCGAGCTGACCGCAGACAACTTTGACATGCAGCCGGGCGCAACGCTCAGCGCTACAGTCACCATCACACCTTCCAACCGCTCGGCCTCTTAGGCCTTCAAGGACACCCCATGGCAATCACGACGCAAGCCCGTACCGCATCGCCCCAACCCTCCGGCACCGTCATCGGAGCCGGCCTCACGGTCGACGGTGAGATTGGCGGCAACGAGCCCCTCACCATCTATGGCGCCGTTAAGGGCAAGATCTCGCTTACCGATGTCGTCATCATCGAGAAGGGCAGCGTGGTCGAGGCCGATGTCGAAGCGAGCGAGATCAAGGTCTACGGCAGCGTGACCGGCAACCTCGTCGCCACCGACCGCATCGATGTCGCGACCAACGCTCGCGTCATCGGCGACCTCCGCGCCCCCCGCATTCAGATCGCCGAGGGTGCGACCTTTAAGGGTCACATCGAGATGGACGTCTAAGCACAACCGATCGGACAGGTGCATTGATGAGCAACGCGACCCATAGAATCGGCGCCTCCACCCGCATCACGGGTAGCGTCGTAGGCTCCGGCGACCTCACGGTTGCCGGCGCAATTGAAGGCAACATTCAGCTCGACGGCTCCTTGATGCTGGAGGCCACCTCCCAGTTGGTGGGCGATGTCGCAGCGACCTCAATCCGGCTCGGCGGCAAGATCACCGGCAACGTACAGGTGGACGACAGGGCACTGCTCGAGCGCTCGGCAGAGCTTGAAGGCGACCTGACCGCGACTTCGCTGTCGATCGAGGCGGGCGCGACCCTCCGCGGCCGGTTCGAAGCCAACAGCGACCCTGCGCAGCTTCCGCCGGCGCGACCCTCGCGTGGCGCAGCGCCCGACCGCAGCGAGAGCCTTCCTGCGACGGAGCGGGTGAGCCGCGTTGCACCGAAGAAGCCGGCAACCGTAGCGGCGAGCGCCTCCACCGAGCAGCTCGCGCTGCTCTCGCGCACCCCCGCGCGAGTCCGTTCCGACGAGAAGTAGGATGTCAGACCGCGCACGATTGCTTGAGCTCATTCGTGAGCACTCGTTCCGGACCGGCGACTTCCTGCTGGCGAGCGGTAAGCGGAGCGACTTCTATATCGACCTCCGCAAGACATCGCTAACCGCCGAGGGCGCTACCCTCATCGGTCGCCTCCTGCTGAGCGAACTCGACGCGGTAGGATGGGCGCCGGCCGCTGTCGGCGGGCTAACGCTGGGTGCCGACCCGCTCACCACTGCGACCAGCATGGCTGCCTTTGCGCAAGGTCGGCCGCTTGCTGGCTTTCTCGTCCGCAAGGCGCCGAAGGACCACGGCACAGGCAAGCGCATCGAACGGGCCGGGGACCTGCATGATGGCGCAGCAGTTGTGGTACTCGACGACACCGTGACAACAGGTGGCTCGACCCTCGATGCCGTCCGCGCCGCGCAGGCCGAGGGCTTTCAGGTGCTCGGAGCGCTCTGCGTTGTTGACCGCGGAGAAGGCGGCGCCGAGGCGCTCGCCGCGGCGGGCATTCCGCTGCGATCGCTGTTTGTACTCTCCGACCTCCGCGTCTGAGCAGGCCTTTTCCGACGCCCACTGATGCGCCCAAGCGCCTCAGCGGCGGGGGCGCCGAACTCAGCCGGGATCGCCAGGGGCCACAATGCGATGATGAAGCAGTAGAGCGGCGCGTCCCCGTAGAGGTACTCGCCTCCCAGCGCGCCAGACACCACCGTCAGGATCACCGCACGCGTACCGATCCCTGCCTGTCCCTGCAGCGTCTGCGTCGCGCGCCAGAGGGTCCAGAAGAACCAGAGGAAGGCACCGCCACCCAGCAGCCCTGCCTCCAGGAACATCTGTAGAAAGAAGTTGTGGCTGCCTGTCGACCAGAGGGGCGACGCTCCACCGCGATGGAAGATGCCGAACCCGAGAATTGGGTGCTCTGCCAGCTTCGCGCTCTCGTGGACCCAGGTCTCAATCCGGCCGGCGTCGCTCAGGCTCGTTTCGGCATCTTCCCCTCCCGACGAGTAACCCTGCTCCTCCACAATGAGCCCTTGCAGATTTCGCGCTACAGTCGGCGAATTCGCCGCTGCCGTCACAACGAGCAGGGCGACCGTCGCGGCGGCGATCAGGTAACGAACCCTGATTTTCCGGACCATGAATCCCGCTCCTATGAGGAGACTGAGCCACCCCCCTCGGCCCTGCGAGAAGAGCATGCCGATAACCCCCGCCATGGTGACGGCTCCGACCAACCAAGTATGGCGAGCCGACAGGCGGCCCGACCCCAAGACAGAGAGAGCACTTACGACCACGCAGGCCAAGGCCACCGAGTAGGGATTCCCCTGGATGTAAATCCCATCTTTCACGCCGATTCCTACATCCAGGTTCAACGCTTGGCGGAGGAGAACACTGGAAATCAGCACGCCCCCCGCTCCCCATCCAAAAAGAACAGTTTTGCGATACTCCGGCGACGCAAAGCAGCGTAGCGATGCAACGGCAAGCAGGGCGTAGCCAGAAAACTTGGCCATGCGAAGCACACCCATCACAGCAACATTGGGGTCAGCCGTCGGAAAGCGAAGCGGTACAGAGATGGAGGCAATCAGAGCTAGAAGGACAAATGTGACGAGTGGACGGGCGAGCCGTTCCAGCGGCGTCGGCGGGAGCCTCCGCCCGATCAGCGCCAAGATGACGAAGGCAGGAACCAGCAGTTTGTCGGCCTGGGTGATCTGCCCGAGACCTCCGGTGGAGCCAGCGCGAGCGATATCGGGCGCGAAGGGTGCGATGACCGCAAAAAAGAGGAGGAGGTGTTTCATGCGTAGGGCTCGTGCGCAGCACCTACCTCGGAAGCCGGGTTGCGGCAATCCGCCTTGCCCTTCAATCGTGTCGGTGGTAACCCTTGCGCACCTGAACACCGCTGTGGAGGATGCCGTGATTACCTGTTCGAAGTGCGGCCGAGAGAATGAGGCATCCTTTAAGTTCTGCCTTGGTTGCGGAGGACCGGTGGTGGCGCCCGCCGCTCCCAAGGCGGTAGCCCCTGCTTGCCCCCAGTGCTCCACGCCGATCACGCCCGGCCAGAAGTTCTGCGGCTCGTGCGGCTCCAAAATCGAGGCGCCTGCGCCTGCAGCCGCACCGGCTCCCAAGGTCGAAGCAAAGCCGGAGCCCAAGCCCGCCCCTGCGCCACACAAGACGGAGGCGACTGCGGTCAAGCCGGCCGCCGCGCCCTCAGGCGCAGCCGCAACACTGACCATGGTCAAGCCTGACGGGTCGCCCGGCGAAAGCGTCGCACTCGCCGCCGGCAAGAACATCGTCGGCCGCACCTCCGAACATGCCGTCTTCTCGCGCGATGAATTCCTCTCGCCCCAGCACGCATCGCTCGAGGTCAACGGCAAGACCGTCCTGCTCAACGACCTAGGCTCCCTCAACGGCACCTACTACCGCATCGCGGAGGTCACGGAGTTCAAGACGGGAGACCATGTCCGCATGGGCCTCGAAGTACTCCGCTTTCAGGCGCTCGGGGCCGCTGCCGCAATCAGCGCCCCTGCAAAGGATGGCACGGTGGCTATCGGCTCGCCGGCCGGAGACGCATGGGGCCGCCTCGAGCGCATCAGCGCGCCGGACGAGGCCTCCTTCACCTTCCTCCTGCGTAGCACCGAGCACTTCCTCGGCCGCGAGAAGGGCGACATCCTCTTCGGGGATGACCGGTATGTGTCGGGCCGGCACGCCCGCATCTTTACGGATGGCAACGCCTTCTTTGTCGAAGACCTCAAGAGCTCGAACGGCACCTTCGTTCGCCTTACCGCGAGCCGCGAACTCAGCCACGGAGCGCTCATCTTCATCGGCAGCCAGCCCTTCCGCCTCTCCATCGGCGGCTAGTCGCCCCGGAGCCCGCGATGTTAGAATTTGAACGGAGCGGGCTTATCGAAGAGGCCTGCGGCGTTGTCGGAGTGGTGGGCCACCCCGAGGCAGCCAGCATCGCCTACTTGGCCCTGCATGCCCTGCAGCACCGCGGCCAGGAGAGCGTTGGCATCGCGGCCGCAGACGGTTCGCGCCTGCGCGCAGTCCGTCGCATGGGCAAGGTCTCCGAGGCCATCAGCAAGGACGACCTTGCAGGCCTGCCCGGCATGCTCGCCGCCGGACATGTCCGCTACGCCACCGCCGGAGAGAGTTCGCTCCGCAACGCACAGCCGTTGACCGTCCAACTCAAGTTCGGCTCGGTCGCCATCGCACACAACGGCAACATCACCAACGCCTCGACCATCCGGCGCGAACTCGAAGCGCGCGGCAGCATCTTCCACACCGATGTCGATACAGAGGTCATCGCTCACCTCATCGCCCGCTCCGAAGCCGAGTCACTCGACGAGGCCCTCGCAGAGGCCCTCCGCCCCCTCGAGGGCGCCTACAGCCTCGTTGTCCTCTCGACGGACGCAGCCTACGCCGTCCGCGACCCGCGCGGCGTCCGACCCCTCTCCATCGGCCGGCTCGGCGACGCTTGGATGATTGCCAGCGAGACCTGCGCGCTCGACCTCGTCCGGGCCAGCTGGGAGCGAGATGTCGAGCCCGGCGAACTGCTCAGGTTCAGCAAAGATGGGACCATGCACAGCAGCTTCCCGTTTGAGAAGCGTGCGCCAAAGCCCTGCATCTTCGAACTCATCTACTTTGCACGGCCCGACAGCGTCGTCTTCGGACGCGGCGTCTACGAGACACGCGTGAAGATGGGCGAGCGGCTCGCACGCGAGTCTACCGTGGAGGCCGATTGCGTCATCCCCGTCCCCGACTCCGGCGTTCCAGCTGCCATCGGCTTCGCCCGCGCAAGCCATATCCCCTATGAGCTCGGGCTGATCCGCTCTCACTACGTCGGCCGGACCTTCATCGAACCCACCGGGAGCATCCGAGACTTCGGCGTGAAGCTGAAGCTCAACCCGGTGCGCCGGCTCCTCGAAGGCAAGCGGGTCATCATCATCGACGACAGCATCGTCCGGGGCACCACCTGCAAGAAGCTCGTGACGCTGGTCCGCGAAGCGGGCGCCGCTGAGGTCCACTTCCGCGTCGCGTCGCCGCCCACGATGTGGCCCTGCTACTACGGTATCGACACGCCGAGCCGCGATCAGCTGATCGCCGCCAACCATGAACTCGATTCAATCAGGGAGTTCATCCAGGCCGATTCCCTTGCCTATCTCTCGCTCGAGGGGCTTCGCGACGCGACCGGCGCCCAGGGTGGGAGTTCCACCATGGACGCATCCTTCTGCGAGGCCTGCCTGACGGGCCACTACCCCGCCGGAATCATCGAATCTGCAGACCGGCGCGAAGCCTTCTAGCGCCCCTCGCACCCCTGCCAGACGAGCGAGGCCGCGGCAACGGAGGGGATTTCAGCGAGGTCCCGCGGCGGACGCGTGAGTTCGGGCACCAAGGCGGCCCAGCGGCAGGCCATGCTCGCAAAATCTTCGTCGTCCACACCCTCTGTTCCGCCGAGCCAGGCAACAGCACCCGCTCCATCGCCGCGTCGCAACGAAGAGGCCGCCAGGCGGCGCGCCATCTCCGGCGCGACTACGAACCCAAGCGGCCCAACAGCCAGCCAGGGCCGGCGCGACTCCACCCACGTCTCCATGAACTTCCGCGCAGCCTGCAGCGACGCTGCACCGCCGGTCGCTGGCTCGGCCACCAGCAGCCGCTCCCCGCAGCTACGCAGCGCGCCCAAGGCGTGCGCCGCGACCTCGTCGCAGAAGGCGCCGGCGCGGTCGAGGCAGAGCAGGAGGTCTTGCGTCAGCTGCGACGCCTCCACGCCACACATCGTCTCATCCGCTCCAGCCTCGAGTGGACGGCCCAGACCGCTAACGCAGACCATCGCACGCAACTCGCTGCAGGCTACAGACTCCGCTGGAGCCTCAGAGGCAGCCTCCGTCGCCACGGCTATGGTCGGCTTCGGCGCCCGCTGCGAACCAGCGCAACCCGCAGACAGCGCGACGGGGAGCAACAGGGCAGCACCCCAACGGCTGATTGACCTAGCGGCTTTCACGGTTGTAACCTCTGGCTCCGTCGGCTCGGCCGTCGCCTACCAACTCGGTACCTTGCACTGCTCCGCACAGGCGCGCAACTCTTCTCTGGCTCTCTGCATGATGTCTCCCACGCTGCTCGCACAGGCCGACGCCACGACGGCCAGCACCCGGCAGGGTTCGGGCAGCAGTGCGACTGCGGCTCCGGATTCTGGCGTGGGAACCTCGCGTGCACAGCTCGTGGAGTATGGCCTTGGACTCACCGCAATCGTGGTGGTTGCAGTCATTGCTCGACGGGTTATGCGGGGCGCAGGCGAACTCTCTCCACGAGGCGAAGGCCTTCCGCGTGCATTGCGCGTCGAACTCAGAGTGTTCGAGCAGCAGGGCGACCATTCCGGCGCAGCCGAACTCCTCTTCGGTGCCGGCAAACTGGCCGAGGCAGCAGACTCCTTCATCGAGGCAGGCGACTTTCTGCGCGCCGCGGAGTGCTACGACCGCGCCGACAATGTGGGCAAGGCGACCGTCATGTTTCGCAAGGCCGGAGCCCCCGAGCGGGCCGCAGCACTGCTCGCCCGCCGCGGCCAGTTCGAGCTCGCGGCCAAGGAGTTCCTGATTGCGGAGCGGCCCGAGAAGGCCGCCGAAATCTACACAAAGCGGGGTGATCACCGCGCAGCAGCTGGCGCCTTCATGCAGGCCAAGCTCCTACGCGAAGCAGCCGAGGCCTTCGACCGCGCGGGCGACGCAGCCAAGGCCGCCGAACAGCGTGCGGCCCTCTTCGAGCGGGAGTTTGCCCGTAACGGCGGCAATCTGGCTGCAATGAAGCCTGCCATTGAGGCTGCCCAGGCTGCTGCAAAGTACTTGGAAGCGCAGGGCAACGCTGCAGCGGCCGCGACCCTTCTGAACCGTGCCGGCTTTCCCAAAGCTGCCGCGGAGCTGCTCGAACGCTCTGGCGACCTTGCAGCTGCAGAGGCCATCTACGCCGACAAGGGCCGGCTTGGCATGGCCGCGGAGATGTACGACCGCGCCGGTCGAGCCGACGATGCGCTCCGCCTCCGCATCGCGGAGGCACATGCGCTCCCCGAAACCGCACAACAGGGCGAAGCGCTCCACAAACTGGGTCGCATCGCTGATGCCGCAACCAAGTTCACGGAGGCCGGCGACAACCTCCGCGCAGCGGGCTGCTACGAGGAGCTCGGCGAGCTCCGCATCGCGGGGCTGCTCTTCGCCGACCTCGGCGCCGACGCCGACGCCGTCCGATGCCTCACCGCCTGCGACGCTCACGCCGAAGTCGCTGAGATTCACGCGCGTAGCGGAAATACCGCCGGTGAACTCGACGCCCTCGGCCGCGCCAACAACCTGCAGCGTCTGGCCCACCGGATGCTCGAACTCGGCCGGTTCCAGGAACTCGTCGCGCTCGTCCAGCCCACCCTCTCACTCGCAACCCTCAAGCCCTCCGACGCCTCGCTCGCCTACACCCTCGCGCGCGCCCTCGAATCGCTTGAAGATCAGGCCGCCGCTGCAGCCTGGTACCGCGCCATCGCCACCGCCTCCCCTGGCTTCCGCGACGCAAGCTCCCGCGCGGCCACCCTCACCAAGACCGTCGCCCCACCCACGCCAACCGCACCGTCCCGCACAGCCCCCGCAGCCACGGGGCGCTACCGCATCATCGAAGAGATCGCCCGAGGCGGCATGGGCATCGTCTACAAGGCGACCGACACCGCACTCGACAGGGTCGTGGCCTTCAAGGTCCTCGCCGAGAACCTCAAGGCAAACGAGGTCGCGGTTGGCTACTTCCTGCGCGAAGCCAAAGCCGCGGCCAAAATGATCCACCCCAACATCGTCACCGTCTTCGATACGGGCGAGCAGGACGGCGAGTTCTACATGGCCATGGAGTTCGTCGACGGCGAGACGCTCAAGGCAATGGTGCAGCGTCAAGGCCCCTTCCCCGAACAGCTCGTGCGCTACGCCTTCGTCCACGCGGCCAAGGCGCTCGGCTACGCCCACGAACATGGCCTCATCCACCGCGACGTGAAGCCCGGAAACATGATGCTCGGCGCAGACAGATCGCTCAAACTGATGGACTTCGGCCTCGCAAAGTTCGTCAGCGAGATGACCACCTCCAAGACCCGCTCCATCGGCACCCCCTACTACATCTCGCCGGAGCAGATCACCGGCGCGCAGCTCGACGGCCGCTCCGACATGTACAGCCTCGGCGTCTCCATGTTCGAGATCGCTACCGGTCAGCTCCCCTACGCCAAGGGCGACCTCACCTACCTCCACCTCCACGGCGATATCCCCAAAGCCTGCGAGCTCGTTCCGGAGCTCTCGGTCTCGCTGAGTGAGGTCATCGAGCGCTGCATGGCCAAGCGCCCCGAAGACCGATTCGAAGACATGAAGGCCCTCATCGCCGCCGTGCGCTGAGCCGCCGGCTAGAGCTCGACCACCGTCACGCCATCACCACCTTCGCCCTGCCCGCCCGACCGGAACTTCTTCACATAGGGCGAGCGGATCAGGTGGTCGCGCACCACCCGCTTGAGCACGCCGGTGCCGTGTCCGTGGACCACGAGCAGCATGGGCCAGCCGCCCCGCACCGCCCTGTCGAGCATCGCGTCGAGCATCTCGACCGCGTCGTCCGCCTGCACTCCGCGCAGGTCGAGCTTGGTCGTCACCTCGTCGGGGGGGGCCGGCATCACCGAGCGTGAGGGCAGCGGCTCGGAAAGCACACGCCTGCTCGCGGACGCCCCGCGCGCCTCTTCCGGCGCGTAAAGGTCGGAGCGGTCGACGGTGGTCTTGATGGCGCCTACCTGCACCACGACACGGCTCCCGCTTCCAGGCTCGGACACAACGATGCCGACCCGGCCAAGCGACTCTACCCAGACCTTGGCGCCGCTGGTGAGGGCGACAGCGGCGAAGGAGGCTCTCCCCTTGCGCGCCTCCACCTTCGACTCCTCCTCGTAGCCCGAAGTGAGTCGTTCAGCCGCGTCGAGCGCCTCCCTGACGACCGCGGCGGCGGCGGGTGTGGCGGCCTTCGCCACGAGCGTCCGGAGCGCCTCGCGGGTCCTGCGCATCTCGCCGCGCAGCGCCAGCGCTTCGCCGTCGAGCAGCTCCTTGCGCCGGCGTGCGGCATCGTCCCGCATCGAGGCTGCCTCCGCCGCATCTCGCTCCGCCTGACGACGGGCGCGATCGGCCGCGTCGCGGTCGGCCTCCACCGAGGCGAACATGCCCTCGAGCCGCGTCAGCATCTGCTCCCGCTCCACGCTCGCGGTGCCGAGCAGCCGGGTCGCGTCGTCGAGCAGCGCCGCAGGCATCCCCAGACGCCGCGCAACGGCGATCGCGTGCGAGCTACCGGGCAGGCCACAGCGGAGCCTGTAGGTCGGTTCGAGCCGCTCCACATCGAAGCCGACCGATGCCGCTTGCAGCGCGTTGTGCTCCGCGCAGGCATCCTTGAGCTCCGAGAGGTGGGTAGTGACCATGACGAAGGCGCCGCGGGCCACCATCCACTGGATGAGCGCTCGGCCGAGCGCGGCCCCCTGCTCGGGGTCGGTCGAGCCGAAGAGTTCGTCGAGCATCACCAGCGTGCGCGGGCCGCAAGCATCGAGGAAGGTCATCATGTGGGTGACATGGGCCGAGAAGGTGGAGAGGTCGTTCTCCACCGCCTGCGCGTCGCCGATGTCGGCAAACACCTGGTCGAAGATGGGCATGACCGAGCCTGCCTCGGCGGGGATGGGCAGCCCCGCCTTGACCATGAGCGCGAAGAGCCCAACCGTCTTGAGGGTCACGGTCTTGCCGCCCGTGTTGGGCCCCGAGATGACCATGCCGCGGTGGTGCTCCGCGGTGTGGATGTCGTTGGCGACGACCCGCAGCTCTCCCCGCGACTCTCGGAGCGCAAGCAGCGGATGCCGGGCCTGTTTGAGCAGGAGCCGCGGCGTCTGCGACCGGCCCGCAAGCAGGGGGACCTCCGCCCGGATCTTGCGCCCGAACCGCACCGCAGCGCCGAGTCCGTCGAGGTAGGCCAGCACCGCGCAGGCCGTCTGGATGGTGTCTGCGACCTCGGCGACACGGGAGGTCAGCCGGCTCAAGATCCGATGAACTTCGCGCACAACCTCGAACTCGGCGACGCGGAGCTCGTTGTTGAGCGCGACCACCTCGTGCGGCTCGATGAAGAGGGTCGCACCCGACCCGGAATGACCGTGGACGATGCCGGGGAAGTCGCCCCGCTCGCCGGCGCGCACCGGCACCACAAAGCGGTTGTCGCGCTGGGTGTAGAAATCGTCTTGGAGGATGCCCTCATACTTGGGCGAGCGGAGGATGCGCTCGAGCCGCTCGATGATGGTTTTACGGAGCCGTCCGACATCGCGGCGAAGGGGCCCGAGCGTAGGAGAGGCATGGTCGGCAACCTGGCCGTCGGCGTCGAGGCAAGACTCGATGGCCTTTGCCACCTCGGGATGGCTGACCAGCTGCGGCGCCCAGCGCGAGAGTGCGGGGAGCGTTGATGCGAGGCCCGCAAAGCCAAGCCGTGTGCGCTCTGCGCAGCGGATGGCATGAGCGACGGCTGCGAGTTCGACTGGGTCGAGCATCTCCCCTTTGCGGGCCCGCTCTACGAGGGGATGGACGTGGGCGAGCCCTACGAGAGAGGGCTCCTGCGCGCGGGCATGCAGCCGCGTCATCTCCGAAATCTCCTCGTAACGGGCGACGATGAGCTCCTCGTCGTCGAGCAGCCCGATGCCCTCGAGGCAGACCCTGCCGTGGTCGGTCTCAGCGAAGAGGCTCACCGCCTCGGTTACCCTAGCCCAGTCGAGCGTGAAGCGGGTTCGGTCGAGTGCCGGTGGTGCGCCGGCGCCGGTGGCAAACCAGGCGGCGAGGGCGCGTTGCTGCGGCGAGGGAGCAGGGGGCGCGGAGGGGTCGTTGAGGGGCGAAGACATCGGCGTCCAAAGCGGCAGAAGAAGGAGCGCTGCCATACCGTCTGGGCCGCCCTTCCCGCAACGACCTGCGGCCGATTCGCGCTCAGCGCCAGCGGTTCAAAAGAATACCATGCAAGAAATTCGCGCGTCGGAGAGCGGCTTTCTAGCGCTGAAGACAGGGTCAACCTGTGGAGAAAGATCGAAAAAGATCGCACCTTCCAATACTTACAGAGATCGAAAGTTAACCACTTGGATCTTGGCGAATTTTGATTGACCGTGCTCCGCGCGATTCGGTATCTCTTCCGCCGTCAACAACTTTCGGTCGCACATGCCCACTACCCACCGCATCGTCATCTCCGTCTTCCTCGCACTCATCGTGCTGTTTGCGGCACGATTCGTTCACGAGCACCCCGGTCGTGAGCGCCACGCGGAGATGGAGCGCCGCATCGCCATTGCCTCTGAGCGTACCCGCGCGCTCCAGGAAGAGAACCTCCGCAAGCTCCGTCAGCTCGATGCAGCCTCCGGCGATCCGGCAGCCATCGCCTACCGCGCCCGCACCGAATTCAGCTTCGTCCGCGCCGACGAGCAGGTGCTGCTCTTCCCTGAGCCGACGCGGTGAAATCCCTGCCTGGCCGCTGGACGGCGCGCGACCTGCGCTGGTGGAGTC
>JABMMX010000311.1 GCA_013205435.1 Deltaproteobacteria bacterium | reverse complement strand
GAGCCGGTGCGCGAACTGCATGAGCTGGTGGAGGATGCCCACTTCCGCGCGCGCGGCGCCATCGCGAAGGGCCCTGACGGCCTCGTGGCGGTGCGGCCTCCCACCTCGCCCGGCACGGGCTGGTCGGAGCGCGTTGCCCCTCGTCTCGGCGAGCAGACGCGTGCCATCCTCCGCGACCTCGGCGTAGATGCGGAGGAGGTCGAGAGCCTGCTCGCAAGCAAGGTCGTCACCGCCGCTGAAGGTCGGCAGTAGGGCAGAGCCCCGGTCGGAGCGGTCGCTCGGATCGCTCCGCCGCGACTACTCTGCGCCGACGAACTGCAGTTCCATCGTCGTCTCGGCCTCTGCGCTCATCTGGTGGCGCGGCATCCAGCGCAGCCGGTAGGTGCCCGCCTGGTCGCTCGGCGCGGCGAAGTAGAGCGTGCCCACAAGCGCCGACTGGGGCCGGAGCATGGTGTCGCGCAACACCGAAGCAAAGGCAGGGCTGGAGGTCATGGCAAGCCCGGAGACGGCCCCTTCACCGAAGACCGGCGTCACCGGTCGGGGCGCCTCCGTACGCGTGGAGCCGGAGCGGTCGTAGCGACCGTAGCTGCCGTAGGGTGTCGTGTAGGTGCGCGGGCCGTAGGTGGGGCCGTAGTAGACGCCGGGGCGGTAGCTGTAGTGCGAGGAGTAGGGGCTGTAGTAGGGCGACGACCAGCGCGGGTAGGAGGGCGACCGCCAGACAGTCGTGCTGCTGCGGCGCGTGGTGCGACGGTGACCAGCCGAGACGACCTGCGCGCCGGCCTCCTCTTCGCCGTCCGCGATCTCCTCCGCCCAAGCGAGCTGCTGCCCTCCGTCGGTGGTGGAACGCTCGCCGAAGAGCTGCATGGGCGGGATGGGACGGACGGTTGCGCCACTCGGGGTGACCAGCTCGAAGTCGTCGCGGCGAAGGTCAACCGTCCGTGAGCTTCCATTGGAGACCTCGACGCGGAAGACGACAACGCCCGATTCAGAGGCGACACCATCGGGCCAGACACCCGGTGAGGCGCCGAAGACCAGCCCGTCGGGGCTGTTCACCAAGGCGTTGGCGCCGGCCTCGCGGGTGGCGTGCAGCTGGGGCGAAGCGCAGCCTGTGACGAGGGTGATGGCCGCGGCGGCGAGCAGGAGGAGCGGTGCTTTCATGGGACGACTCCGTGGCGTTGGAATGCAGACGTTCAATCGGTTCGTTGGCCATCGCGGCAGGTGCCGGCGTTGACCGCGAGCGGCCATCCGAATACCACGCCGCTCGGCCTCGACGCGAGAGTTGCCACTTTGTTCAACAGATTTGCACATTGGGTCAATAGGGAGCGCGGTCCTGTGGCGATGTTGGTCGTCGCGGTGGCCCTGCTCGCCTCGGTGGTCAGCGCCTATCCGCTGCCCCATCCACTCGCGCCGCAGATCCCGTGGACGCTCGGCGACGAGGTCCCGGCGATTGTCTACGCCTCGGCCCCTGAGCAGTGGGTCGAGGGCTGGCCCCGGAGCCGCGTAACGCTCCTTGTGCTCGGCGCCTCGCTCCCTGCGCTGCCCGACGAGCTCGATGTTGTCGCGAGGCCGGCTTCGGCGATGCCGCTCCGCCCCGCCGGCTACGAACTCCGCATGGCGTTGGAAGAGGGCGACAGTCGTCTCGAGCGCTGGCGAAAGACGGCGGCATCCAAGGCCACCGCGGCCGGCTCGACCGCGCTCTCCGCCCGTCTCGCCGACCACCTCGCCGATGCCCGCATCTCGGTCATCGGCCCTTCCGGCGAAGAGACCCGCTGCGCTCCCTTCATTTTCGGAAGGGCCAACTGCGGCAAGCAGCCATGGGAGTATGTGGGCCTGGAGCAGCTCAAGGTTGGCGGCCGGACAGAGAGCTGCATCTGGGCCCACCCCATCGCCGACAGCATCCTCCGCATCTCCTTCCTGCTCCCGGCCGCGCCGGGCTTGCTGACGGGCCGTGCCGGCTTCGCAGACTCCGCTGTCGGACCGGGGCGCGAAGGCGAGGTGAGCCTGCGGGCAACTGTCGCTGGCGAACTGGTCGCAGAGCTCAAGCGGGAGCGAGCGCAGGGCTTTGCCACCCTGCGCGGCGAGCTGCCCGAGCGGTCTAGCGCCGGCCGCATCCTCTTCGACATCGAGGGGAGCACGGCCGCGGCACACTTCTGCTTCGATGGCGACCTCCGGCCCCGCTCCCCGCTCGCAAAGGCGCTCAAGCCGCCGATCGTGCCGCCGACCCTGCCTGCCAAGCCGTCGGCCAAGCCCTCCGCGTTTTCTTCAAAATCCGTTGCCAAGCCACCGGCAAAGCCGCCTGCCAAACCTCCAGCGCCTCCCGCCAAACCTGCGGTGCGCCCGTGAGGCTCGCGGCCCGCCAGGCGGCACTCGCCGCGCTCGGTATCTTCGTCGCCGTTGCAGCGATGCTGGCCGCCCGCCCCGTGCGCGGCTGGAACCTCTGGTTCGCCTGGCAGGTCGACGCAACCGAGCGGTTCGAGCGTTGGCTCAACGGTGGCGGCGCCGAGGCAGGACGGGCAGCCTTTGAGCAGGCGCCTCGTCTCTTTCCGCTCACGGGCTGGCTTGCAGCGGCGGCCTCGCCCTCTTCGGGCCATGCAGACGTGCTCCACGCCATCGGGGTGGTGAGCGGCGCAGCCATCGCGGCGATGCTCTTTCTGGCGGCCAACCGCTACCGAGGCGCCGTCGCAGGGGTTGTGGCAACCGCGCTCTTCGCCGGTGCTCCGCGCCTCTGGACGGCCGCGGAGCTCTATCCCTCCACCCTCCTTGGCACAGCGCTCGCAACCGCGGTCATCCTGCTCCTCACACTCTGCAAGGGCCGCATGGCCTGGGTCGGCGCCTCGGCCCTCCTTGCGGCAGGGCTGCTCTGCGGACTGCCCGGCTGGTGGCTCTTGCCGCTCGGCTTTTATTTGTTTTTTGTCGACCCCAAGGCGAATGGGCCCGGCGGCCTCCTCCAGCTCCGCGAAGGCGCCTGGCCGCGCCTGCTCGTGGTGGGGCTCTTCCTTGTGATTGCGCTGCTGTTGCCTCCGCCGCTCCGCACGCCAAAGGCCTGGGGTGCGCTGTTCCGCATCTGGCTGGATGCCGGCGCAGAGCCGATGCTTGTGGCGGGCGAGCTCTTCGGAAGGGAGCGGCTCTCTGTGGGTGCAGCCTGCGCGGTGATGCTCCGGACATTGCCGCCGCTCTTCTGGCCCGGTCTCATCGCTGCCGCTGGATTCTTGATGGCGGGCCGCGATGCATCAGGAAGGGTTGCACTCTGCCCGGTCCTCCGCCGCTGGTTCGGCGCGCTCGCCTTCTTCCTCGCGATGCCCGTCGTCTTTCGGTCGGGCTACCACGGCGGCCAAGACCTCCTGCTCTATCTCCTGCCGCTGCTCGCGCTGCTGGCTGGGCTCGGCCTCACCGCCGCCGTCGATCTCGCCGCGCGCCGCATCGCCGCCCTCGAGCCCTGGACGGCCGCCATCCTGGTCGGGCTGCTTGGCCTCGCTTCGCTCGATGTCACGCGGGCCTGGAGCGTGCCGGAGGCCTATGGCGTTGGCTGGCAGGGAGGAACGGCCGGCCTCGTCCGCGACGGATACAGCCGCTACGCCCACGGGCCACTCCCCATCGAATGGCTTGCAGACCAGGTGGGCGATGGCCCCGCGCGCATTGGTCTGGCCGCCAACGAGTGGGAGTATCGGCCTCTGGTCGACGGCTACATTCGGCGCGGCTGGCTCCCCCGCGGCTCCCGGGTCGCGCCGATCGGAGAGGCCGACGGCGTGCTCGTCCCCTTCGAAGATGCGCTCCCCGAGCGGCTGCCCCACCTCCGAGACGCCCAGCGGGCCATCGCCGCCGGACAGGCGAGAACCATCAAGTCGGGCGAGGTACCGCTGCTTGTCTGGGTGCCGACCCCGCGCGCCACGCCCGCACCACCCGCCAAGGCGGACAAACCGCGCGGAG
>JABMMX010000310.1 GCA_013205435.1 Deltaproteobacteria bacterium | reverse complement strand
GGCTGCTGGCGCGGCTCGCCCGTGAGGGCGGGCGCGGTGCGACGCCCTCGCAGGAGCTGGTGCGGGGACTGCTGGCCTCTGAGGGGCTGCTGCCGTCGCTCCTCGATGCCCGCTGCATGCCCACCTCGCCCGCCGACCTTGCCGCCCTGGAGCCCTGGCGGGAGCTGGAGCTTGCCATCCCCTCGAACCGCCTCGCCTCCCGCCGCGAACGGCCCGATGCGGCGTCGCTGCCTCCGACCAGCCGCCAGCCGGCGCTGCTCGGCTTTGCTGTGGCGATCGCGGCGCTCCACGGCCTGCCGGAGCCCACGCTTCCCGCCACCTTCGAGCCGGGCTGCGACCTCACCAGGGTCCGGCTCGTGGCCTCGCTCGCCGGCGCGAGTGCAGCGCAGTGGAGCCGCGACAGCGACGCCTTCCAGACCATCGCGGCCACCTGGGGCATCCCCTCCGCCTGGCTGCAGCGGATGGCCTCGGTCGCCTACCTGCGCGGCGACGGGCCGCTGCTCGCGCTGCTCGCCCGCACGGCCCCGGCCCGGTCGCCCGTCCGTGCGCTGGCCTTCGGTGCAGGGAAGGAGTTCACCTCCATGGCGGCGGCCGTCGCAGCCGGCCTCGATGGCCCGGCTGGCCTTGTGCGCTGGTGCGAGGCCGAGTCGCTGCGGCATGCAGGCAAGGCGCCGGCTGCGGTCGCCAAGGCCTCCGAGGCGCTCGCCACCGATGGCGCCCACGCCGGTGCCCTGCTCACCCGCGCCGTCTCCCGACTGGCCGCCGGTGCCGAAGAGGAGGCCCTCGCCGACCTCGCCCACATGCGGCTCCTCTACGAAGACCATCCCGTCTATGGCGGCTGGGTCGACCGGCTTGCCCGCCGCCTCGACCCCGGGGCCATCCCCGCCGGCGAGATCGAAGAGGAGAGCCCGTGACCCAGCAGCCGTCCATCGACCATCCCGCGCGCGTCGTCGCCTGGATTGCCGACCTCACCGCCCGCTTCCCCCGCCGCGCCCCCGCCAGCCCCGACGAGCTCGGGCTGCAGCAGGCGCTCGCAGACCGCTACACCGCGCAGGGGCTCGAGGTGTCGTGGCACCGCTTCTCCTTTGGCACCCACCTCTACGCCAACCTGCTCCTCCACTTCGGCCTCGCCGTGGTCGCGACCGGTGTGGGGCTCGTGCAGCCGCTCGTCGGCGGGCTGCTCCATCTGCTCGTCGCGACCTCCTACTTCCTGGACTCCACCCACCGCGCCTTTGTGCTCCGGCGGCTGCTCCCGTGGCGTCCGTCGCAGAACCTCATTGCCCGTCTGCCCGCAGCCACAGAGCCTGCGCTCCGCATCGTCATCCCCTGCCACGCCGACACGGCCTACACGGGGTTCATCTTCTCGCCCCGCATGGCAGAGGGTGGCGCAAAGGGGCCCATCACCAAGCCGCTGGCGCTGGTCACCTACCTGCTCTTTGCGCTTGCGCTGCTCGAGCTCGGGGCGGCTGCAACCGGTCGGCTCCTGCCCTGGTGGATTGCCCTGCCCCTCACGGTTCCCGCACTCCTCGCCACGCTCGGCAACCTCGACGTGGTGCTCCGCAACCAGATCGTCCCCGGCGCCGCAGACAACCTCTCCGGCATCGCCGCCATGACCATCCTTGCGGAGCGGCTCCGGCTGCGCCACGACCCCCGCGTGGAGTACAACTTTGTGGCGACCGGCTGCGAAGAGGCGAGCCTCGGCGGCGCCACCATGCTGGCCCGCGACAGGCAGGCGGAGTGGCCGCGCGAGAGCACCCTCATCCTTGTGCTCGACGGCTGCTCGAACGGCGATCTTCGCTACCTCGAGGAGGGGGAGATGTTCGTCACGCCTGTCGCGCCGGAGCTGGTTGCCTGCATCGAGGCGGTCGCTGCGAGCGATGGCCGCTTCGCCGCGATGAAGAAGCTGCCTGTGCCGGTCGGTGGAAGCGACGCAGCCGTCTTTGCTGGCCGCGGCTATGCGGCCGTCGCGCTCTCCCGGGTGGATGCCCGGACGAGCGTTCCGCGGGAGTATCACCTGCCGACCGATACCGCCGACAGGCTCAGCGGCGACGAGATTGTGGTCTCCTCCGACTTTGCGGAGCGGCTCATCGAGCGCTGGGTTGCGATGCGCATTGGCGCACCGGCCTCCAAGGGTTGAGGCAACAGCAGAGGAGAGCGGCCATGGACGAGCAGCGCGGAGCAACAGGAGAGGTGGTGCGGATTGCAGGCTGGAGCGGCGCTGCGGCCTGCACAGGCGGCGCAACGCTGGCCAGTCTCTGCCCGATGGATGGCCGCATCGTGGCGCTGGCAGAGGTCGCCGCGCCCTCGCAGATTGCGGCTGCGGAAGCACTGGCCGCCTCGGCCTTTGCCGTCTGGCAGCTGGTGCCGGCGCCGGCCCGCGGCAGGCTGGTTGCGGCCATCGGTGCGGAGGCGCGGGCACGCAAGCAGGCGCTCGCGGCGGTCATCACGCTCGAGGTCGGCAAGACGGTGAGCGAGGCGGAGGGTGAGGTGCAGGAGTGGATCGACATGTGCGACTTTGCGGTCGGCCTGTCGCGGCAGCTCTATGGCCTCACGATCGTGAGCGAGCGGCCGCAGCACCGGATGATGGAGCAGTGGCATCCGCTGGGGCCGGTGGCGGTTATCACGGCCTTCAACTTCCCCATGGCGGTCTTTGCCTGGAACGCGATGCTGGCGCTGGTCTGTGGCGACAGCGTGGTCTGGAAGCCGTCGGAGAAGGCGTCGCTCTGTGCCCATGCGGTGATGGAGCTGGTGCAGGAGGTCTGCAGGCGCGAAGGTGCGCCAGAGGGGCTCTGCCAGTGCCTCTACGGGGGCGCTGAGGTGGGCGCGGCGCTCGCTGCAGCGCCCGTCTATCGGCTGGTTTCGGCGACGGGTTCGACGGCGATGGGTCGTCGCGTCTCCGCCGTGGTTGGCGCCCGTCTTGGCCGCTCGCTGCTGGAGCTTGGCGGCAACAACGCGATGATCGTGGCGCCGAGCGCGCGGCAGGAGCTGGCGCTGCGGGCAGCGCTCTTTTCGGCGGTGGGGACGGCAGGGCAGCGCTGCACCACGCTGCGTCGGCTGCTGGTGCAGGAGACAATCGCGGAGGGCTTTGTGGAGCGTCTCGCCGCGGCCTACCGGAGCCTGCGTGTGGGTGACCCGCGCGAGCCGTCGACGCTGGTGGGGCCGCTCATCGACGAGGCGGCCTGCGCCGCCATGGAGCAGGCGCTGGGTGAGGCTGTTGCGCAGGGCGGCCGTGTGATTGCGGGCGGCAGCCGGGTGCGGGAGGGTGGCTTGGGCGGCGGGTTCTACATGCGGCCTGCGCTGGTGGAGATTGCGGCCGGTGCGGCGGTGGTGCAGCGCGAGACCTTCGCGCCCATCCTTTATGCGCATCGGTATGGGCGGTTCGAGGAGGCGGTGGCGCTGCAGAACGGGGTGTCTCAGGGGCTGTCTTCTGCGCTCTTCTCGGAGTCGCTGTCGGAGATGGAACACTTTTTAGCGCAAAGTGGCTCTGATTGTGGGATAGCGAACGTCAACCTCGGAACCTCTGGGGCAGAAATTGGTGGTGCATTTGGTGGCGAGAAAGATACGGGAGGAGGCCGCGAGTCGGGCTCGGATGCATGGAAGAGTTACATGCGCCGGACGACGAACACGGTGAACTACGGAGACACGCTGCCGCTGGCGCAGGGTGTCCGATTCGAGATGGAGTAGATGGGCGAGGCGAATCCAATGCAGGGCGGGAAGAGGCAGGGTGGTCCGCCGCTGTTGACCCGCGCTGCGCTGGGGCTCCGACGGGGATTGAACTCTCAGGTCATCCGTATCTCGCTGGCGCTGTCGGTCTTCTTCCTTGTGTCGGGCACGCTGGCGAGCCTGGAGCTCTGGCAGCGGGCAGAAGACCGGGATTCGAAGGCGCAGCGCGACCTCTTTTTGGTGCGCGCCGGCGAGCTGATGTCGCGGGTGAAGCGTGGGCTCGATTCGCCGCTGGAGGTAGCGCGTTCGACGGCCTCCTTCTTTGAGGCGGCGGAAGGCGTAACGGCAACCTCGTTTGCCCGTTTCGTCTCCCCCTCGCTGTCGCGCTACCGGATGATCAGCTCGCTGCAGTGGGCGCCTGTGGTGCTGAAGTCAGATCGGGCCCAGTTTGAGGCGGCGGAGGGCGAGAACGGCCCGCCGCGGGCCGTGGTCGTGCCAGACGGCAGCGGTTGGAGCCCCGCTCCTGCGTCGGCAATGCACATTCCGGTGGCCTTCGCACTTCCGGTTGGTAGCCAGCGGGTAGGCTTCGATCTGGCAGCCGACTCGGAGCGCCGCGGCCGGCTGGAGCAGGCCGGTGCCTCGGCCGTACCTCTGGCCTCGGGCCGCACGCGGATGCTCACCGAGAGCGACGGCAACTGGAGTGTCTCCATCTATCAGGCTGCCTATGCGCCGCCGGACCGGCAGGCGGAGGGGGCGCGCGGTCCTGTGAAGGGGATGGTGGTGGCCACCGTTCGGCTGCGCGACCTGACGGACCAGATCCTGCAGTCCTTCAATTTGGGCGGCATGACGATGGCGATCTACGATGCGACCGAGGATCAGCGGTCGCTGCTCTTCACGTCGTCGCCGGAGCATCTGTCGCAGGTGCTGTCGACCTCGCATGTAGAGAATGTCATCGACTTCGGGCAGCGTCGGTGGCTGGTGGAGATTGCGCCCAAGCTTCGGCCGCCGCGCGACTGGTATGAGTCGGTCGATCTGCTCGCAGGGCTGGCGACGACGATGCTGATCTCCTTCCTCGCGCTGGGCTTGGGCGTGCTCATGTATCTGCTCCGCGAGGCCGACGAGGCGCGGCGTCTGGGCAAGTATACGCTCTTGGGTGTGATCGGACGCGGCGGCATGGGCGTTGTCTACCGGGCGCGCCATGCGCTGTTGCGTCGCGAGACGGCGGTGAAGGTGCTCAAGCCGGAGAACAACGACAAAGAGGCGCTGGCCCGCTTCGAGCGCGAGGTGAATCTGACCTCCCGGCTCACCCACCCCAATACGGTCGCCATCTACGACTACGGCCGGACGCGGGCCGGGGAGTTCTACTACGTGATGGAGCTCATCCACGGGCTGTCGCTCGAGGCGGTGGTGCGGCTGCATGGCCCGCAGCCGCCGGCGCGTGTGCTTCATGTGATGCGGCAGGTGGCTGGTTCGCTCTGGGAGGCCCACCTCGCCGGCCTGGTTCACCGCGACGTGAAGCCGGAGAACATCATGCTGAGCTGCCGCGGCCAGATTGCCGACTTTGCCAAGGTGCTCGACTTTGGCCTATCCATGGACAACGCCACCTCCGACCCCCGCATCACGCAGGGTGATGTGGTGGTCGGGACGCCGCTCTACATGTCGCCGGAGCAGCTCCGCCGGCAGCCCCTCGATGGCCGTGCCGACCTCTACTCGCTGGCGGCGGTGGGCTACTTCCTGCTGACGGGCACCGATGTCTTCTCGGGCGGCAGCGCCTTCGACATCGGCATGAAGCACCTCGAGGAGTTCCCCGAGTCTCCGTCGCAGCGGCTCGGCTACCCTGTGCCGTGGCCGCTGGAGCAGCTCATCATGCGCTGTCTGAGCAAGGATGCGGACGAGCGGTTTGGCGATGCTGGCGAGCTCCTGCGCGCGCTCGAGAACCTGGCGTTGGCAGATCCCTGGAGCCCCGGTGAGGCCATGGCCTGGTGGGAGCAATTCCACCCCGAGGTGGTCTTTGCGGGCCGCCCGACCGAGACTGGTGCTGCGCAGTGGCGCACTGTGTCGGGGTCGCCACCGCGGGTCGCTTGAAATCCCGTGGGGGAAGAGTAACAGACATGGCTCTCGCAGGCCGCTTTTGGGTGAACGCAGGAGTTCCAGATGGCTCGACGCAAGGGCAACCAGATTCCCGTCCCACGCAACCAGTCTCAGCCGGTGGGCAGAGACAACTTCAAACAGGCTCCCAAGAGCGAGTTTGAGCCGCCGCCGGCCTCGCCCGTCAATCCCAAGACCTTCCTGCTTGTGCTGCTGGGCATTGCGGCGCTCATCATCGTCCTGTTGGGCCTCGTAAAGCGCTGATGGGCTGGCGCGCGTCGCTTCATGGCGGCCACAGCGGCGCCTACTGTGACCATGCCGAGGGGAGCCTCGAAGAGGTGGTGGCGGAGGCTGCGCGTCAGGGCTTTGAGGTCTATGGGCTGTCGGAGCATGCGCCGCGCAACGAGGAGCGCTGGCTCTACCCGCGCGAGATTGCGCTGGGCTGGGGCCCCGACCGGCTGTCGCAGAACTTCGCGGCCTATGCAGAAGAGTCGGCGCGTCTGCAGGCAGCCTACGCTGGCCGGCTGACGGTGGTGCGTGGCTTCGAGACCGAGATGCTGCCGGGCGACCGCTGGGCGGAGCAGATGACCGGGCTGCGCCGGCTCTACGGCTTTCAATACATGGTGGGCTCGGTGCACACGCTGGGCGACCACTACCTCGACATGAGCGAAGAGGTCTTCCTGCGGGCCGCCGAGAGCTGCGGCGGGCTGGAGGGGCTGGTGGTGCGCTACTACGAGGCGGTTGCCGAGCTCGTGCAGCGGCTCCGACCGGAGGTGGTGGGCCACCTCGACCTGGTGCGGCGGTTTGGGGAGGCGATTGGCCTTCCTGACACGGCGCGGACCCGGGCAGCGGAGGATGACGCGCTTTCATCGATAGCTGATGCTGGATCCATTCTTGATTTGAATACAGCGGCGCTTCGGAAGGGGCTCGCTACACCCTATCCCGCGCCGGCGCTGCTCTTGCGGGCGCAGGCCATGGGCATTGGCTGCTGCCTTGGCGACGACAGCCACGGCCCCTCCCTTGTGGGGTCGGGGCTGGAGGAGGGACGAGCCTACCTGCTCGGCCTGGGCATCCGGCGGCAGACCATCTTGTGGCCTGCCGGCGGCGGTGAGGTGGAGCGGCGGTTTCTGCCGCTCGACTAGCCTCGGGATTACTTCTGCTTGGCGGTCGCCTTGATGGTCAGGGTGAGCTCGTTGGCCACCTTGGCGGTGAGCGGGGCAGGAATGTTCACGCCGTAGTCGGAGAGCTTGATGCCGAACGTGGTCTCGATGCGGAGGATGTTGCCCTCGAGGCCATAGACCTGGCCGGCAGCGATCTCGCGGTAGCTGGCGCGGACGGGGATGGTGATGGTCTTGGTGACGCCGTGGAGGGTGAACTCACCCGTGGCGTCGGCCTGGACCGAGCTGCCGGCCGTGAGGGCCTTGTTGTCGCCCTTGAGCGCGAGGCTCTTGATGGCGAAGGTGACGTTGGGGAACTCGGCGGCGTTGAGCCAGTCCTTTCCGGCCATGTGCTCGTCGCGCATCGGAACGCCGCTCAGGAGCGAGGTGACGGGGATGGAGAAGGAGCCCGAGGTCTTGGAGGGGTCCTTCAGGTCGGTCGCGATGGTACCGCTGACCTGAACCGAGGTGCCCGAGATGGTCTCGAGGTCGGCATCCGAGGTGTAGCTCGCGGTGGAGAGGGGGGAGGTCGAGATCTCGAAGTCGGTGGCCGAGGCGGCGGCGGCGGTGAGGCCGACAAGGGCGGCGAGCGAGAGCGAGGTGAGGGACTTCATCATGGGTACTTCTCCGTGGTTGGTTGGCCGAATGGCCTGAAAGGTGATGGGGTTAGAGGCCGGAGCCGGAGCCGGAGCCAGAGCCTGCGGGGGGCTTTGCGGCGGGCTTTGCAGGGGTTGGGCTGTCGGCGAAGAGGTCGTCGAGGCTCTTTTGGGTGGCCTCGGCCTTCTTGATTTCGGCGGCGACGACGGGGTCGACCTTGGAGGTAAGGTCGTTGACGACATAGCCTGCGACGCCCCAGACGGGCCCGCCGAGGGCGAAGCCGATGAGTCCGGCGGTGAGGGGTTTTTGGAGGATTGACATGGGTGGCTCAGCGAGGGGCGTTGGGAACCGCGGGAGAGCGCAGTTTATGCCGCTCCGAAACATTTGCAAATCGAATAGGTGAATAAGATAGTATCGGCCACATGAATACACCGAACGTCGACTACCATCTGCTCCGCTGTTTTGATGCTCTCCTCCGCGACAAGAGCGTCTCCAAGGCGGCGCGACGGGTTGGACTCAGCCAGCCCGCAATGAGCCATGCGCTTGCTCGCCTCCGTGAGATGCTCGGCGACCCGCTCTTGGTTCGCGCGGGGCGGGAGATGATGCTGACGCCGCGGGCGGAGGAGCTGGCGGAGCCGTTGCGGCTGGCGCTGGAGGGGCTGGAGCGGGTGACGCGGACGGAGCCGGCCTTCGACCCGTCGGAGTCGCGGCAGCGTTTTGTGGTGCAGGCCTCGGACGGGGCTGCGCTGTCGCTGCTGCCGTCGGTGGTGGCCGAGGTGCAGCGG
>JABMMX010000309.1 GCA_013205435.1 Deltaproteobacteria bacterium | reverse complement strand
GCCTACCTCGCAGCCTACCTCGCAGCCTACCTCGCAGCCTACTTCGCAGCCCACCTCGCAGCCTACTTCCCAGCCCTCCGGCGACGGCAAGTAGACGCAGCGCATGGTGTCCGGGATGCAGACGGCTACGGGAGGCAGGGCAGGTGGCGATGCCGCCTCGGCGCTTGCGGCCGAGTGGGTTCGGCTGGCGAACGCGCCGTCGCTTACGCGCGACCGGTCGCAGGAGCTGCTGCAGGCGCTCGACCGGCTGCCGCTGACGAGCTGGGGCACGGCGCCGCGCGACCGCTCGCTCACGGCCGCAGCGACACTGGCGGCGCTGGGTCTGGCTACGGAGCGGCTCAACCTTCGAGACCGCCGGCTGCTCGAGGTCACCGACCAGCTGCTCCACCGCCTTCTCTGCGACCTATCTCAATGGCGTCCCCAATCGGAGACCGAGCTGGAAGTGCTCTTCGAAGCCTGGGAGCGACTGCCTGCCAGCCGGCGCGCACCGATGACGCTCGCGCTCGCCGCCTTGGAGGAACGCGAGGCCATCGCAGGCCTAGAGCGGCGTGCAGCGCGCGAGCTGCTCCGCACCAACCCCGACGTCTCGTCGCTCCTCTCGCTCATGCAGCGCGACTCGACCCAGGCGACCCGACCGCGCGACCTCCGCCTTCTTGGAGCTCGCCTGCGGGCGCGGCTCGGCGATGTCGACGGGGCGCTCACGCTGCTGGCACAGGAGAGCTCCGGCTGTGCCTCCTGCGCCCTCGCGGCGGCCGAAATCCTCGATGGAACGGGCCGCACGGAAGAGGCCTCCGCCTGGCTGCTGCGGGCAACGGTGGGCGAGGAGCCGTTGACCATCCGCCAGCTGATCTTCGATCGAGCGTGGGCCCGTGGAGCATGGCAGGAGGCGCTCGAACAGCAGGTGGCCATCATCGAGGCGAGCCAGGATGGCGCGCCGTGGCGCGGCTTCCGCAGCCTGCTCGAACAGCAGGCCCCTGAGCTGCTCCCGCGCGCCAAAGAGCTGCTCCGCCTCAGGGCGCCAGACGCCTACATGACCATCCTGTTGCAGGAGGGGCCCGACGAGGAGATCGCCCTCTGCGCGCAGTCCAAGGCCTTCTCCGCTGCACGACTCTGGGAGATCGCGGGGCTGCTGCAGCCGCGGATTCCGGCCGAGGCTGCCAAGCTCTACGAGCGGGCGCTGCAGATGCAGGGCGTTGCTGCAGTCACCCGCCTCGAGATGACCGCATTCCTCGAGCGGGTGCGCGAGGTGACCCCCTTCTTTGAGTCGCTCGGTCGACCCACCAAGGCCCACCGCATCGCCCGCGATGCTGCCGCGGTCTCCAAGTGCGGCGCGGCGCTCAAGCGCGAGTACGAGCACTTCTTCGGCAGCAGGCTTTGAGCCAATCGGCGAGCGTCGCGGCCTGGTTGGAGCGGGCCAACGCCCTCTCGCAGCCAGTCGCCGGCTATCGGTTCGGGCCGGAAAACATGCTCCTGCCCGACCTCCTCCTCGATGCGCCCCATCACGCGCCATCTACCCTCATCGACCTCGGCTCCGGTTGCGGCGTCCTCGGGCTGCTCGGCGCCATGACAACAGGCGCTGCCTGCTGGCTCGTCGAGCGAAATGCCGAGATGGTCGAACACCTCCAACGCAACCTCACCGCCGTCTCAACGCCTGCCCATATCGTCTCCGACGACCTGCGCAGCTGTGACCTTCCGACCGCAGACCTCATCGTCGCCAACCCTCCCTTCTTCCGCGTCGGCGAGGGCATGCGCTCCAAGCATGAGACCGTGCGCGACGCGACGCATAGCCACCACGGTGAACTGCACGACTTCGTCCGCGTCGCTGCCTCGAGCCTCGCGCCCGGAGGCCACCTCTGGCTCCTCTACCCTACCGACCGCATCGGTCAGCTCTTCGACGCCGCCGCTGAGCAGGACCTCCACCTCACAGCGCTCTACAACCTGCACGCCCGCCACACCGGTCGGAGCTACCGCGTCTGGTGCCGGCTCGAGCGCCAACCTGCGCCGCTCCGGCTGGTCTGCATGTCGGTCCTTACCGACCGCTGAGACCGGCTGCTACGACTCGTCCGGAGGCAGCCTGCGGGCAGAGACCTGGCTGTCGAGCGACCGCTTTGCGATGCGCATGATGGGCTCGAGGTAGATCGGCAGTTTGGCGAACCAGGCGACGATCGGGTGGCGCTCAAAGAAGCTGTCGACCAGCGCACTGCCACTCGCGCGGATGCGCCGCATGAGCAGCTCGGTATCTTTCGGCCGCTGGCTGGCTTCCGCCTTGCGAATCCCGAGTGCATCAAAGGCCAAAACCTTCCCATTCAGCGCCTCGGTGACGGCACGCGCGACTTGAATCCCGATACCAGCGTCGTGCATCCGAGCCTCCTGCGAGAGCAGCCCGCCAACGGCGTAGAGACGGTCGCCAGCGAAGAGGTCGTAGCGCTCATCGGGCGAGAAGACCGGGACCAGCGACACCATGCGCCGGCCGCCGAGCCCCGAGACATGGTCCGACTCCCAGACCCGCTCTGCCACCGCCAGCCGCTGCTGCTCCGTGAGCCCCTCTGATGCCGCGATACCCAGCACAGATGCGTAAGCCTGCGCCGCTCCGAGGCTGTCGACGCGAAATGTATCGTGATGGACAGGCGGCCGCTCGCACCGGTCGGTGATGAACCTGGCCCGCGCCGCGACGAGGTTGTTCCGCTTGGCGATCTCGCGCAGGTCTTGCGCGCGGACGCTGTTCATCAGGGAGTCGAAGAAGAGCCGCGACGCCGCGGTCGGGTGGAGGAGCGAGGCCTCCATCTGCTCTTCGCGCGACTGGCCGCGAACCTGGACCGCCGGCGCCTCTGTTAGCCTGGCGATGATGGACTGGAGCTGTACGGTTCTCGACCCGACCGCGATCGCAGGTCGCGTCACTGTTGGCACCCGCGCCTTGGGCGCCTTGAGCAGCGCCTCGGCGAATCGGACAGGGTCGACCGCCGGCTCCGCACGACCCTCGCCGTGCCGTGCCCGCGAGGGTGTCTGGTCGGGGAAGGCATCCACAAAGAAGACAGCCCGCTCGTAGTTCAGGGCAGCACCGACAGCGGCGGCCGAGAAGGTGCCATCCGGCTCGCGCTGCTGGAGCTGGAGGCGAATCGCATCCTGCCACCGACCGAGCCGGAGTGCAGGCGCCACCGGCTTGTTGTTGAGCACGCCGCCGTCGATGTAGAGGCGGCGCTCGCCGC
Organism: Deltaproteobacteria bacterium; assembly: GCA_013205435.1. Taxonomy (GTDB): domain Bacteria; phylum Myxococcota_A; class Bradymonadia; order REDH01; family REDH01; genus CAIWGR01. The sequence goes on along the minus strand of JABMMX010000309.1, from coordinate 10,540 downwards.
GCGCGTCGTCGATGGCGACCGGGCCGATGGCGAAGGGGAGCGCTGCGGAGGCCGCGCAGACCGCTGCCACCTTGGCTGCCTCCGAGGGCTGCCAGACCAGCGCTTCGGCCGCATCGCTGCGCTCCGTATCGGCCAGGAAACGGGCGGCGACCTCGCGGGAGGCGGCATCACGAGCAAAGAGGAACTTGCGCACCTCCGCGTGGTTGCGGCCGCCGAGGTCGCGGACAAGCCGCGGACCGTGCTCCGTCGAGCCGTGGCGCGGCATGACCGCAGCCTGTCCGAAGTCGGGGTGGCCGAGCACGCGGTCGGCGTCGAAGTCAGCGCGTGAATGCACGCCGAAGAGGTCGGTGAGCGTGACGCCAAAAGCGATGATGCCGCTCTCCTCCACCAGACCGTCGGGCTCGGCAGCGGCCGCGCTACCGCTGAGGAGCTTCTCGACGAGCGCGTGGAGCCGGGCACCAGAGAGCAGCGACCAGCCGGGCGAGTCCATCTCCCGGGTCCGGTTGACAGCGGTCCCTTCGCCGGCGAGCACCACAAAGTCGCCCTCGTTGATCCAGTCTCCCGTGATGGTTCCGGGCGCGTCGTCCGCGAGCCCCTCACCCAGGTAGCGCGGGTCGAAGAGCGCCTTGATGACCTGGGCACCGCAGATGGCGCCGGCGGAGGCACCTCCGATGCTGTCGACGGTGATGCGTCCCCAGCGCGACCCGAGGTAGCGCGGGTCGCTGTCAGCGGCGCCCTCCGCCACCGCCCGGTTGTGGCTGCGCAGCGCGACGAGGAGCTGCTTGGCGGCGCCGGAGAGGAAGGTGCCGAGCGCGCCAGCGCCCGCGAAGGCGAGCGAGGCGCGGACGGGATGCCTCTGGCGGAGCGAAGCGGTCATATGCTCTCGCGGATGGGCCGCCTGGCGGCCTGCGGGGTCAGTCGACGGTGTAGGCCTGGCGCAGCTGCGGGCAGGCCGGCTCGGGGAGCACCTCGGGCAGCTTGGTGACCATCTCCTGGAGGGTCGGCTCGAGCTGAATCATGGCGTCGAGCTCGGCGTTCTGCGCCGGCGTCCGCGAGGTCTGCCGCTGGAGCGCGCCGCGACGAATCTGCAGGTTCTCGAAGGCAGTCTTGAGGCCCGGACGGCGGTCCTTGTAACCCTCCGCCAACGCCTGAGTCATGCTGCGGATGGTGATGCACTCATCCTGACGGAAGCCGGGGGTCTGCCCGTAGTTGGCGAAGAGCCGATCCTGCAGCCGCGTGACCAGCTTGGCGGTATCGTTCAGCTCCACGAGACCTGCGAGACTAGCAGCCGCGGGGGCGTTGACCTGAGCGAGCCCCTGCAGCAAGGGCGCGGGGGCCTGCGCGGCACCCTCGCTGTCGAACGTTGTGGCGAGCCGCGTCGCACGGGCATACCAGTCGAAGGTGTCGAGCATCATCGTGCCCTCCGTCTCGTTCAGCATGCGGGCATCCTGAAGGTCGAGCACGGTCGACTTTGCGCCGCGGACGATATCATCGGGGCTCTCGCCGCGCCGTACCTGCCGCTGCACACGGGCCAGGTTCACGGGCAGGGTGGTCGGGTAGCGGCTGAAACGGACCACGTTGAAGACCACATAGGGCGACTCGCGGTACTCGTCCTGCGTATCCTTCCAGTAGAGGCGACCCGACTTGTAGATGAGCTTGCCCTTGGCCGCGAGCGCGCCGCCCGGAACGCGGGGGTTGTCGGTCATGCCAACCAGCACGAAGTTGCCGCCCATGAGGAGGCTCTGCGGCTGGCCACCCTCCACCGTCTCCACGGGGACGAAGTCTGTGGTCATCTCGAAGACGTAGGTCGGCTCGGCTGCGTAATCGAGCAAGTAGTTCACGGCCGTGAAGCCGATGTTGATCATCTCCTTCTGGAGCTCGTTGACCTTGAAGACATCGGCCGACTGCGCCTCCTCGAGCCGCTTCTTCGACCAATCGACAATCTTCTTCGCCAGCTCCGCATCGTTCAGCTGCGCGATGGTGAACTGCAGGCGGAGCGGGTCGTTGCCCGTGCGGAAGGGGGGCGTGATGAAGGCGCTATCAAAGGTCGCGTGCGCGTCTCGGAAGACAGGATTCACCTGCACCACCGACTTGAACTGGCACTCCTGCGACGCATGCCGCGAAGAGATCTGCTGCGCCGAGGGCTTGAAGCCCAGCTTGGCCTCCACATCGGTCAGCTCCTCACAGGACTGCCCGTCGGGGATGATGCCGCCGATCTGCGCGATGATCGCCAGATTGCCGACGCTGCGGCCAAGCATGTTGCCCGCGTAGATATGCTCGAGCTTGATGCCGAAGTAGTCGTCCGAGGTGATCGCTTCACGCGGACGCGGCGTCGGTGCCAGGTCGCGTGTGTTGACCGAGCCATCCTGCAACGCACGCAGCGTGAAGTAGTCACGAATGCCAACGCCGGGCATCACATTCGTGCCGCTGTCAGCCTTCGGATTGCAGGCGGTCGCGCCCAAGAGAACGAGGCCACCAACCAGCGAGAACCATCCAAAACGATTTCGAGTCATCACTGCTCCTCCATGAGATGCTTGTCGCGGAACGATGCCACGCGCCGTCCGCAATGGCAACAAATCAGCCGCCGATGCCCCTCACGACGACGCTCACCGTCGACTATTCGACGGCCCTCCCCGATTCAAACGAAACAGCCTGCTGTCAGGTCGAAGCGAGTGGCCCGAAGAGGTGATCGGTCATGGAGAGCAACTCCTCCAGCGTGTGGATATCGCGACCCTTCGCCGGCACCGTCAGCACGGGCGTCTTGCCGGCCTTCGACTTGAGCAGGTTGATGCCCGCTCGGTCACGCACACCCAACGATGCCAGACCGGCATAGGCTCGGCTCAGATGGGCCAACCGCTCCGGCCCAAGCGCTGCGGCAACCTCCGGCCGTGCCAGCACCGCCGCGCCGTCGGCGCCAAACTGATCGTGGCTCCGGTTGAGGACCATCATCCAGATCTGCATCCGTGTGCCGGCGAGACGGTCCCAGACATAGCAGGCCTCGTCCACTCGGCGCGGGTCGGGCGAGGCCACCACCACATAGTGGGTACGGCCATCGCGCAGGATCTCGTGCACCCGATCGCCGCGCACCTTGAACTCTGCACGCACCACCCGAAGCGCCTCGAAAAACTCGCCGAGCTCGGCCACGAACTTGTCGCCGCCAATTGTCGACAGGAGCTTCAGCACAGCCGCGCCCGGATTGAAGAGCTTTTGGAAGAATCCCGACTCGCTCCCGCTGTTGGGTACGAACCAGCGCATCACCTGCTCGTCGAATAGGCCGGCTGTCTTCCGCGGCGCATCGAAGAAGTCGAGGGTGTTCTTGGAGGGCGGCGTGTCGAGCACAATCAGGTCGTAGCCGCCGCGCTCGTAGAGGTCGTAGAGCCGCTCGAGCGACATGTACTCCTGCGTGCCAGCGAACTGGTCCACCATGATGCGGTAGATGCGGTTCTTGAGGATGCGCTCCGCATGCACCCCGGCAGTGCGGATGATGAGATCGTCGAAGGTTCGCTGCGCGTCGAGCATCATTGCGGCCAGCGAGCCACCGCGCGCCGCAAGACCGCCGAGCTCCACAGGGCGCGCCTCGTTGCCGAGCGACTCCAGACCCATGGCGTTGGCGAGCCGCTTGGCCGGGTCGATGGTGAGCACCAGCGTGCGGCGCCCGAGCGCTGCCGCCCGCAGCGCAAGCGCGGCTGAGGTGGTGGTCTTGCCCACACCGCCGGTGCCCACGCATACGAGCAGCTTCGCCTCCGCCAGCACGCTGTCGCTGATGTGAAGCTCGCTCATGCCTGCTCCAAAAGACGGGCGGCAACCTGGTCTACGAGGTCGCGGTCGCTGGCCTTCGCGAAGACAAAGGGGGTGTCGAAGAGCGGGATCGACAGCTCCGTGCGGAGCCGCGCAAGCTGCTCCCGCTCCTGCTCCGTCCAGTAGCGGGCAAGCGCGAGCGCCTCGAGCAGTTCCGGCGCTCCTGAAGCAGAGGCATCGCCCACCGCGACCGCCGCCGCTGCCGTGTCGGCCGCCTCCACCTCGAGGTGGCGCAGCCCGTTGCAGACCACGCCGACGATCGACGTCTTCACCGCCGACTTCAGGTTGGCCGCCAGCTCCAGCGTCTCGTTCACCGGCATCTCTTCCGGCAGCGTCACCAGCACCAGGCCGGCGCGCGCGGGATCGGTGAAGAGCGCATCCACCTCGCGCAGCCGCTTGGCAAGCTCGCCGATGGAGACCATCTCCGCCATCGACCGCGCCACACGCAGCAACTTGATGGCATGACCGCTCGCCGGCAGGTCGATGATGACGAGGTCGTAACCCGGCTTCTCCTCGGTCACCCGCTCCGCGATCTGATCGAGAATCACCGCCTCCATCACACTCGGCGCCGACTCAAAGAAGATGCTCACAATCCGGTTGCCGACGATGGCATCTGCGACCCGACGCGAAGGCACCACGCGGCCCACGAAGGCCCGCATGCAGTCGGCCGCCACCAGGTTGCATGCGTAAAGATTCTCCGCCAGCCGGGCCGTCTCAAAACCGATGACCGGCACGCTGAAAATGCGCCGGAGCGAAGGGTCGGTGTCGAGCTCACAAAGCAGCACCCGCTTGCCCTGCCGGGCCGCAAGCAGCCCCAGCGCCGCAACCAAGGTCGTCTTGCCGACGCCGCCCTTGCCGGTCACAAAAAGGAGCTTCCGCTGAAGCAGTCCCTTCAGCATCGTGAGCCCCGCTCGTGCCTGCGCACGACCTGCCGAAGAGGCTTCATGCGGCGGCTGCGTCCTTCGACCGCCGCGCCTTCAGATACTCCAGCACGATGGGCAACACCGAGAGCAGCACGATGACAATCACGATCTTGTCGATGTGCTTGGGCACCCAAGGGAAGGCGCTGCCAAGGAAGTAGCCGAGCAGCGACATGGAGATGATCCAAGCCGCACCTCCGACGACGTTGTAAACGGCGAAGTCGCGGTAGCGCATGCCTGCAAAGCCGGCGACGACAGGCACCAGCGTCCGCATGATCGGAACGAACCGGGCCATCACGATCGCCTTGCCGCCATGCGTGTCGTAGAAGGCGCGCGCCCGCTCGATGTGCTTGGGGTTGAAGAGCTTCGAGTTGGGGTTCTTGAAGAAGGCATCTCCGAACTTGCGGCCGATGATGTACGAGCAGGCGTCGCCCAGAATCGCCAGCGGCACCAGCAGCGCGATGATGTAGACGATGTTGAGCGTACCCTTGGCGGCGAAGATGCCGGCAACGACCAGCAGCGAGTCGCCGGGCAGCAGCGCGATCAGCGCACCCGTCTCAAGGAAGATGATGATACCCAGCGCCCAGTACCCGTAGCTCTCGACAATCCAGCTCGGGTCCTTGAGGAGCCTGATGAGCTTGTGAAGGAGCGAATCGGGTTCTGTTGCGGTGGCAACGGCATCGGCGAGCAGCGACATGGAACCTCGTCTGGACGACAATCGGTGCTGCGTCTCTAGGTGGCGCAACCGGCCACTGCAACAACCGAACACAGGCTCCGCTCCCGCGTGCCCGAACCTTGTCGGATGCCACAGAGCCGTGCATAACCAACGCCATACTCAACGGAGCAAACACATGAACCGGGTCCTTCGCACCGCCAGTCTCTTCGCCGCGCTCCTCATCGCAGCCTGCGGCGACGGCGCGAACTCCGCCACGGACCTCGCACCGGAAAGCGACACCGATGGCTCAGCCGCCGATACTGGCAGCGCAGGCTCCGCCGACACCGACGGCTCCGCTGCAGACACCACCGATGAGGGTTCCGAGACCCCACTGCCGCCCTTCCCTCCCGATACCTTCACGACCGAGCAGGCGCTAGACGCTGTGCGCTCCTTCGTCGGCTCCGGTGGAACAGGCTTCGGCTACGCCGGCCTCACGCCCGCTGCGCAGCTCCCGAACGGCATGGTCAAGCTCGGCCCCGACACCACCAACGGCCCCTACCACCCCTCTCAGTCACACTTCTCGGGCTACAACTTCACAGACCCGCACATCCGCGGCTTCAGCCACACCCGCTTCGTTGGCACAGGCGCGACAGACTTCTGCAACCTCCGCATGCTCCCCGTCGCTTCGCTCAACGACAAGCTGCCTGCGGCCCGCTGGGCCACCTTCGACAAGGCCAGCGAGACGGCCTCGCCCGGCTACTACGCCGTCAACCTCACCGACCCCGCCGTGCGCGTGGAGAATACCGTCACGCAGCGAGCCGGCTTCACCCGCCTCTCTTCGCTGGACGGCCAGCCCTTCTCCCTTCTCTTCGACGCAGCCTCCCACGTGGAAGACTCCCCCGTCGAGTCCAGCGAGGTCACCGTCGACCCCTCGACGGGCGCCTTCAGCGGCATGGTCCATTTCACGGGCGGCTTCGCTGGCCGTGCGGGTGGCGTCCGGCTCTACTTCACCGCCACGGTGGACCAGCCCGTAGCCGCAGCCTCCGTCTGGGACGAGGCGGGCTACCGCGAAGGCAGCTCCGCCTCGGGTCTCCAATCAGGCGTGGCACTCGCCTTCGCGGCCGGCACCGCCCCGGTCACCCTCCGCGTCGCGATCTCCTTCGTCGACGCAGCGGGAGCCACCGGAAACTTCGCAGCGGAAGCGGCCAACGTGAACTTCGACGAGGCCAAGGCCGCCGCCCGCGCTGCATGGGGCGAGAAGCTCGCGCTCGTGCAGATGGGGACCGAAGACGAGGCGACAGCACAGACCTTCTTCACCGCCCTCTACAACACCTACCGTATGCCCACCCGCTACGACGACGCCGACCACCGCTACACCGGCGTCGACGAGCTCCCCCATCAGGGCGACGCTGCAGGCTACCTCTCCGACCTCTCGCTCTGGGACACCTTCCGCACCCTCCATCCATGGTATCTCATGGTCGACCCGGAGCTGCAGCGCACCTCCCTCGCCTCGCTGATCACCATGGGCGAGCAGGGCGGCTACGTTCCGCGCTGGCCCTCCGTGATCGGCGACACCGGCAGCATGGTCGGCACCAGCGCAGACTTCCTCTTCTCGGAGAGCCTCCAGAAGGGCCTCGATGGCATCGACTACGACCACGCGCTCGACCTCTTGAACATCACCGCCGATCTCCCCGTAGGCGGCTCGCAGCAGCTCCGCGACAACATCGCCGACTACCTCAGCTACGGCTACATTCCGAGCGACCGCGGCAACGAGTCGGTCTCGCAGACCCAAGAGTTCGCCTACGCCGACCACGCCCTCTTCCGCCTCGCACAGGCGCTTGGCCGCGTCGATGAGGCGGAGCGGTTCGCAACCCGTGCCGGCTACCACAAGAACCTCTTCGATGCCGAGACCGGCTTCTACCAACCGAAGCGGGCCGACGGCACCTTCGAACGGGTAGTCCGGCGCGAGTCCTTCTTCATGGGCGGCGGCCCCTACACCGAAGGCACCATCTGGCACTACCGTTTCTACGCCCCGCACGATGTGCCGGGCATGGTCGGCCTCTTCGGCGGACCGGAGCCCTTCGGCGCCGCGCTCGAGGAGTTCTTCTCCCGCTCTGCGCTCGGCCGCGCCGCCCGACCCAACAACGTCCTGCCCGACAGCTACTACTGGCACGGCAACGAGCCCGACCTCCATACCGGCTGGCTCTTCTATGCCTCCGACCGGCCTACCAGACGCTACCACTGGCTCCGCCAGATCCAGACTCGGCTCTACGGCAACGGCCCCGACGGGCTCCCCGGCAACGACGACGGAGGCACCCTCTCCGCCTGGTATCTTTTCGCCGCTGTGGGCCTCTTCCCTATCGCCGGAACCGATACCTTCATCCTCGGCAACCCGATCGTGCCACTCGCCACGCTTCCGCTCGTCGGCGGTGAGGGCCTGCGCATCGAGGCACCCGGTGCTGCGCCTTCGCGCGGCTTCGTCGCCTCCACCACGCTCAACGGTGCGCCCTACAGCGAGCCGACCATCACCTACGAACAGCTCCGCGGTGCCACGCTCCGCTTCGAGATGACCGATGGCCCCTGACCGCGAACTGACCATCCGAAGGGCGACCCGCGACGACCTCGACCTCGTCGCTGCACTCTACGAGCAGCTTGTACAGGACCAGGTCGCCCGAGGCTGGACGGGACGACCCACGCCCGCCGACGAGAGCCGCAGCTACATCGCAGGCCGACTCCAACGCGCCGATGTGCACTATCTCATCGCCTCTGAGGCAGGCCTGCCCGTGGGCTTCGTAGAGGCCGCGCTGCTCCTCCACCGCCAACCGTGGCCGCTCCGGCTCCTCCATCGGCTCCTGCCCCCTGCGAAGCCGCAGGCAGCGCTCGGCTACATCCACAACATCTATGTTCGCGACGATGGTCGCCGCACCGGCGTTGGCAGCAGCTTACTGACGGCCGCGATCTCCGCGCTCAAGACGCAGGGCATCCGCCGGCTACGGGCTCATGTCATCGCCGGCAACGAGGCCTCGTTCGCCCTCTTCGCCAAGGCGGGGCTACTCCCCACGCAGACCGCCGTTGAAGGCGAGGTCTAGCGAGGCTCCGAGACCGGCGGCGTCAGGAGCGCCTTGATGCGGGCCTCGCGGTCACCACGGTCGGCGAACAGCACCTGCTGGTAGAACTTCAGCTCCTCCACCGAGCCGCGGATGTCCTCCAGCGCCCTGTGGCGCTCTGCCTTCTTGGGGACAGCGGAATAGCTCTCTGGGAACCAACGGCGGGCCAATTCCTTGAGCGTCGAGACATCCACGAGCCGGTAGTGCAGGTAGGCGTCGACCTCGGTCATATACTTGGCGATGAAACGCCGGTCCTGATGGATCGAGTTGCCTGCCAGCGGCGCCATCCGCTTGCCCACATGCTTGCGGAGGAAGGCCATGATCTGGTCCTGCGCCTCCGCCTCGGTGACGGTCGACGCACGCACCCGTTCGGTGAGCCCCGAGTTGCCATGCGTCTTTCGGTTCCACTCATCCATCAGCGCCAGCTGCTCCTCGGACTGGTGAATCACCAATTCGGGACCTTCGGCGATGATGTTGAGGTCAGCGTCCGTGACCAGAACCGCGATCTCGAGGATGCGGTCCTGGTCGGGCTGAAGCCCTGTCATTTCCAAATCCATCCAGACGAGGTTGAGCTGACTGTTGGACATGGAAAAAAGTACCGGAGGTGGGGGTCGAACCCACACGTCTGTAAGGACAACGGATTTTGAGTCCGGCGCGTCTGCCATTCCGCCACTCCGGCGACGGGAGTGCGGTGCCTACCGATTCGCTCCTGCTCCGTCAACCGCGCCACCGCCCCCGTGGAGGTCGGATGTTGCGGAAGCACCTCAGGACGGCTAGGGCTGCGGCCTCTGGAATAACAGCCGGAGTCGTTGGGTTCCGTGCACCATCCCCCACGATGCAGGCTACATACACTATCCCGCACGGATTCTTTGAGGAGCGTTCGAACATGATGAAGCAGTTTGGTTTGAAGTTGATGCTCGGCGCAGCGCTGCTTAGCGCTGGCATGGTTGGCACCGCCTGCCGCAAGTCGCCCGCCGCCGGTGAAGGCTCGGGCTCGGGCGCAGAGACGGGCGTTCAGTTCGATGCTGCCGACCAGTTCGGCCTCAAGGGCGCGCCGCTCAAGGGCGCCGAGAACGCCATCGTGACCATCATCGAGTACTCGGAGTTCGAGTGCCCCTTCTGCGCTCGGGTCAACCCGACCATGAAGCAGATCATGGAGACGCCGGAGTATGCAGGCAAGATTCGGGTCATCTTCAAGCATAACCCGCTCCCCTTCCACAAGAATGCCGACCTTGCCGCGCAGGCCAGTTTCGCCGCGCACGCCCAGGGCAAGTTCTGGGAGATGCACGACAAGCTGTTCGAAAACCAGAAGGCACTCACCCGCCCCGACCTCGACAAGTACGCGACCGAGATCGGCCTCGATCTTGTGAAGTTCAAGGATGCCCTCGACAAGAACACCTACAAGGATGCCGTCGCGAAGGACCTTGCCGAATCCGGCAAGGCGGGCGTCAAGGGAACCCCCCACTTCCTGATCAACGGCAAGGCCATCTCGGGCGCCCAGCCCTTCGAGGCCTTCAAGACCGTCATCAACGCCGAGATCAAGGAGATGGAGACCCTCACCAAGGGCGGCAAGAAGCTCGGCGAGGCCTTCGGCGAGCGTGTGAAGGCCAACTTCAAGCTTGAGGCTGCCGATGCCAAGCCGGCCGCACCCGCCGGTCCCGATCCCTCCGACGAACTCTTTGTCCCGGTCGGCGACTCGCCCATCAGGGGCAACGTTGCGGCCGCCGTCACCCTCGTGATCTTCTCGGAGTACCAGTGCCCCTTCTGCGCTCGCGTCGAAGGCACCATCAAGGAGATGGAGACCAAGTATGGCAAGGACCTCCGGATTATCTGGAAGGACAACCCGCTGCCCTTCCACGACAAGGCTGAGCCCGCCGCGCGTGCCGGTCTTGCCGCCCACGCCCAGGGCAAGTTCTGGGAGTTCCACGACAAGTTGTTCGCCAACCAGCAGGCCCTCGGTCTTGATGACCTCAAGAAGCATGCTTCGGAACTCGGCCTCAACATGGCCAAGTTCGAGGCCGACATGAACGCCCCCCCCGCCGCCGCCTCCATCACGGAGG
>JABMMX010000308.1 GCA_013205435.1 Deltaproteobacteria bacterium | reverse complement strand
TGGTGGGCTGGGTCGCCGGTGGCTCGCCTGCCGATGCAGCCGGCATTCTGCCCGGCGATGAGATCACGGCCGTGAACGGCGAGCCGATCCGCTTCTTCGATCAGGTGCGGGAGGCCGTCATGGAGGCGGGCGGCAAGGAGCTCAAGGTGGAGCTGCTCCGCGACGGCAAGCCGGTCGATGTGTTGGTGCACCCCAAGGCCTTCACCCACGCTGACCCGATTTCCAAGAAGCGGACGGTGTCTGGCGCACGCATTGGGCTCATGAGCAACCGCTTCGCCTCCTATGTCGAGGTGGCTGCAGGCAGCAGCGCAGCTACAGCGGGGCTATCCACCTTTGATGAGGTGGTGAGCGTCAACGGCAAGCGGACGAGTAACTTCCTGGCGCTGCGGGAGGCAATGCGGGCCGAGCAGGGGCCCTGCAAACTGGTCTTCGTGCATCCCGTTCCGACGACGGAGAAGGCCTTTTCGCTCTTCGTTGGCACCAAGCGAGAGGCGACGCTCCCGCGTTGCGCTGCCGCCATCGACACCGAGGTGACCAGCGCCGAGTCGGTGCTCTGGGAGGTGACGCCGGGGAGCCCAATGGCGAAGGCGGGCCTTCAACGAGGCGACCGGATCGTCTCGTTTGACGGTCGGCAGGTGCGCGAGTTCCGATCGGTGGAGACGGCGATGCAAGAGAAGCCCGATCAGGCCTACCGCATCTCCTACGCCCGCGCTGGCGTCGTGACCGAGACGACGGTGACACCGACCTCTGCCTGGACTGCAGGAGAGCTGAATGTGAAGACTCTCGAAGTGGCCATCGGCGGCTCGACCCGTGAGGGCGTCGATGCGGGCCCGATGCGGGACTACACAACCGGCGAGCGCCTCAAGGCAGCAACGGTGGGCGCGGTGAGTGAGGTCTTCTCGATGACCCGCTCGATGGCGGTCGGCGTCTTCGACCTCTTCACCTTCCAGTCCGACCCGTCGAGCCTCGGCGGCCCGATGATGATGGCCGACTTCGCTTCGCGGAGCGCACGCGAGGGGCTCGCTGCCTTCCTCTTCATGATGGCCAACATCAGCATCAGTCTGGCGATGGTAAACCTTGTACCGATTCCCGGACTCGATGGCGGCCACATCCTGATTGGCGGTGTGGAGGCTGCGATGCGGCGCCCGCTCTCCTTCAAGGCGCGCCAGATTGTTAGCTACGCGGGCGTGGTGGCGGTGGTGTCGCTGATGGCCTTCGCCATGGTGAACGACCTCAAGCGGTACTGGGACTCCTTCGCGCACTGGCTGGCATCGTGAGGCGACTGGCCATCGAGACAGCCTCGATGATGCAGTCGGTTGCGCTCGAAGAAGATGGTCTGCTGGTCGACAGCTCTCTCCATCTGCAGACGGAGGGCCACGCGCGGGGGCTGGCCGACACGGTCGCGCAGCTTCTGGCCCGGCGCGGTTGGCAGGCCGACTCGCTGGATGAGCTCATTGTCGGCGCCGGACCCGGCAGCTTCACGGGGCTGCGAATCGGGCTGTCGTTCGCCAAGGGGCTGGCCTTCTCCTCGGGCGCACGCATCCGGAACGTTCCGAGCATTGCGGCGATTGCTGCGGTGCTGCCCGCCGGCGGGCGGCTCATCTATGCGACCGAGGCACGGCGCAACGAGGTCTACGGCGGCGTCGTTACGACTGGGCCGGTGGTAGCGGAGCTAGTGGCTGTCGGGGCCTACGCGCCGGTCGCCTTCGCCGCAGCAGCTGCAGCCTTCGCGGCAGGCAGTTGGTCGGCCGGCAACGGTGCGGCGCGATACGCCGAGGCCTTCGCTGCGATCAGCGCGGTGTCGGCGCCGCTTGAGGCGAGCTTCGATGCGCCAACCGCTGCAGCGCTGCTCGCCTATCTCCGGTCTCACGATGTGGACCTCGTGGAGCCGGCGATGGTGGAGCCGGCCTATGTTCGGCCTCATGGCAGCGCGGAGCAGCGGGCCGCAGCGCTCACCGCTCAGAGCGGGCCGGTCTCGACCGATTAGAGGTCGAAGGAGATGGTCGCGACGGTGCTGATGAGGATCAGGTCGTGGCGAGCGGGATACCAGCCGTTGGGCTCCACCCGGATGATGAGGTCCATGAGCCCGTCTTCGGTGAGGAAGGGGTGGAGATCCTCTTTGTAGACGATGTTGAGGTCGGCGTAGGTGCTGTCTGCAGCGAAGCCGCTTGCCTCGGCGATGAGGACGCGCTCGCCCTTGTACTCGGTGAAGAACTGGGCCCGGCTGGCGAAGGAGAGGCGTGCATCGCTCGGCAGGATGATGTTGATGTAGGCCGACTCGAGGTTGACCGAGACGGCCTCAGCGGGGTTGTGGGTGAACTTGAAACGCTTCTGAATCTCGAAGGGAGGCTGCGCGCCGCCCGGGTTGTTGATGGAGATTTCGGTGGTCAGGTCGTCGCGCAGCGTATCGCTGATGCAGCCGAGCGAGCTGATCCCGACGAGGCAGAGGAGGAGCGCGAGGAGGAGAGCTTGGGGTCGCATGGCGGTCCGTCGGAAGAGGTGGCCGGCATTGTGGCGCAGGCGGGTTCGCGGAGCAAGTCTGACGGGAGAGGATTCGGCAGGGGGGCGCTGATTTGTGCGACGGAGGGATGACGGCCCGGCGGCAGGCGCAAACCGTTTCTTCTTTTGTGCCCCCACGGGAGCGGCTAGCCTGTCGGCGCGGCAGAATCTGGCGCGACCATCCATCGAGGTTCAGGATGAAAGAGCAAACGAAGTGGGGCCGCGGCCTCAAGGTTGCCGCACTGCCGGTCTGGTTCTGCTTGGCGGCACTCGCCGGCTGCGGCGACGACAAGGAGAGCACGAGCGCCGATGTAAGCCTCGACGGCTCAGGCGACACGAGCGGCTCGGGCGACACCAGTGGCTCCGCTGATTCAGGCGCCGACACCGGGACGGACACGGGCAGCGCTGCGCTCTCCTGTGTTGGCTCGCCCGTGACGGCGTCCGTGACCGCCGGCTCGCCCCTGCTCCTCGAGGTTCCCGTGGGCGGAAGCACCATCGGACTCTCTGCCGAGTTTGATGGCAACGAGGTAACGGCTGCAACCGATGTCACGCTTGCCTGTGCCGAGGGCAGCATTGTTCCCGAGGGTCACACGCCAATGTCGCCAGCCTTCACGGTGACCGCTGACACGCGCCGCTTCGGTCGCCGCTACCTGGTGACGATCCCGATCGAGGCCTCGCTGCTGCCTGCGGGCGCGCGCCCCTCTGCCATCCGCGTCTACTATCGCGAGCCTGGCGCGACCGAGACGATTCAGCCGTTGGTCATCAACCTGCAGGAGAACCTGGTCCGAAACAACGTCCGGTTCGAGACGGAGTTCCTCGGCGAGTTCCAGATCGGCTTCGCCAACACGGCCGGTTCGACCTACGACCGCAACTGGAAGTTCCGCGCGATCACAGGCGTCTCGATGGGTGCCAACGGCGCCTCCATGATCGGCTTCCGCAACCCCGAGGCTTTCGACATCCTCGGCCCCCTCGGCGGCCCCACCGACTGGACCTACCTGGCCCACTACATCCGCGATGCAGGCATGGGCGGATTCGGCGCGGCGCCCGCCTTCGGTCGGTCGGAGCCCTACAAGACCACCATGGAGTTCGAGCACCCGCAGCGGTTCGATGAGTGGTGGTATGACACCGGAGACGGCACGGGCGGCGCCTTCCCGCGCAGCGACTACGCCGATATCTTCACCGACCTGATGATGTCGTTCGGCAGCATCGTGACCTACAACGACCAGAGCCCGTTCGCGGCGCCCGGCCTTCCGCTCAGCGAGCTCACCCGCTCCTACGCCGACCGTTGCCCGCGCGACCCGGAGTGCGCCGCGGGCACCACGCCCGGCTTCTCGATTGCCACCGGCTTCTACGACGACGAGTTCAACCCCGACGGCAGCCGCCCGGTCATCCAGTTCTGCGATGGTGTGGGCAGCCAAGACCGCTCACTGCCCTTCCCGCGCGCCTGCGACCTCGACGGCAACGGACAGCCCGATGAGACCAACGAGGGCCTCTACGACAGCCCCTGCGCCCAGAACCGGCCGATGCCCTTCACCTGGGCTGTCGACCTCAACGGAAATGGCGTTCGCGATGCAGGCGAGCCGATCGTGAAGAACTTCTGGGAGCCCTACGAGGATGTCGGCACCGACGGCCTCGCCGACGCGCAGGAGCCGGGCTTCGACGAAGCGACCAACCCCGACCCGAACCGGGACAACTACGACCCGATGACCAACCCGAAGGGGCCGGAGCAGAACTGGCTCCACGAAGAGGGCGAGCCCTACGAGGACAAGGGGCTCGACGGCGTCGCCGGCACCACCCAGCTTGCCGACGGTGGCTACGACTTCGGCGAGGGCAACGGTGTGTTCGACTACAACCCCAACCTCGCCAAGCTCTTCGCCGAGCGGAACCCCCGCACCAAGATTGCCGAGGCTTCACAGAAGACCCTCGACGAGCTCACCCTCTACATGGATGCCGGCATCCGCGACCTCTTCAACTTCGCAGCCAGCGGCACGGCGCTTGTCGGAGAGCTCCAGTCACGCGGCGAAAATGTGCGCATGTACGACGACTTCTACCCGGTGCAGGACATCCCGAAGGAGGATGCCAACGACTACAACTTCAACGACGTCGATTACGCCAACCTCGGCGAGCATGTCTATGTGCGCTACGGCGACCCCGATTCCGACGCCGAACTCATCTGTGACGGCGACGGCAAGCATGTGGGAACGATCCCGCAGATCGCCAACCGGCTGCTCACCATGCTGGCCTTCGTGACCAACCGCTTCCCCGAGCCGGAGCGCACCATCATTCGCCCGCCCTACCCGCTCCCGAACGGCACCTACTACGCCCCCTCGGCGGTGCTTGGCGGCAAGGTCCGCTACTCCATCGCGCTGCCGCCCGGCTACGAGCGGACGCAGTGCAGCGACGGCCTCGACAACGACGGCGACGGCAAGAAGGACGGTCAGGATGAGTCCTGCTCCAGTGCCGAGTCGACCAGCGAGACCGACGCGGCGCTCACCCGGTGCAACGACGGCATCGACAACGATGACGATGGCGAGATCGACACCCTCGACGCCGACTGCGTGAGCGGCGACGGCCTGTCGGAGTGGCCACAGGACTCGGTCTTCCGCAACGCCCGTTTCCCCGTCGTTATGGTGCTCCACGGCTACGGCCAGTCGCCCGAAGAGCTCCAGATCACGGCGCTGCCCTTCGCCGGCTTCATGGCCGGCGGCACCTGGCCCAAGTCGATCATCGTCTTCCCCGACGGCTTCTGCGGCAACAACGAGATCACCGCTTGCAACGATCGCATCGACAACGACGGCGATGGCACCAGCGATGGTCTTGACGAAGGCTGCGCCACCTCGGGCGGACGCTCTGAGACAGGCGAGCGGGTCGCCTTCTGCGCCGACGGCATCGACAACGACAACGACGGCCTGACCGATACGGCCGACGGCGGCTGCGGCCTCGCAACCTGGGACGACGAGGCCAACTGCGTGCAGGGCAACTTCTACACCGACCACGCGAGCTACCCCGATGGCCGCGCCGGCGGAGGCCCCCAGTATGAGCAGGTCATCCTCGAGCTGCTCGACACCCTCGACGCGACCTACCGCACCCGTCGTCCGGCCGTCTTCCCCGAGACACGCGACTAACCTGCAAGGGTCGTAGCGCCTGCGCGGGCTGCCCTGTCTGGGTGGCCCGCAGTCGTTTTTGGGTTCCGCGCCGCCGGGCTACTTGGGCAGCGCTGGGATGGCTTCGAGTACGCCGACATAGGGGAGATTGCGATAGAACTCGCCGTAGTCGAGGCCGTAGCCGACCACGAACTCGTCAGGGATGCTGAAGCCGGTGTAGGCGATGTCGACCGTGACCTTGCGGCGCGACGGCTTGTCGAGCAGCGAGCAGATGCGGAGTGACTTAGGGTGACGGGTGCCGAGAAGCTCGGTGAGGTGGCTCATGGTGAGGCCGGTATCGACGATGTCTTCGACGAGGAGGACATCACGGCCGTGGATGCTGATGGAGAGGTCGTGGACGATTTTGACCTCGCCTGTGCTCTCCGTGCCCGAATGATAGGAGGAGACCTGGAGGGTATCGAAGACGGCCGGCAGGTTGAGATGGCGGACGAGATCGCAGAAGAAGATCAGCGAACCCTTGAGGATGCAGACGACGATGAGCGGCTCGCCGGCATAGTCACGGCTGATCTCGGCGCCGATCTCAGCGACGCGGGCTGCGATCTGCTCGGGCGAGAGCATCACGCGGGTCTTGGGATGAAGGAGGAGGGGATCGAGCGTGACAGACATGGGGTCCCTATCGGGGTTACGGGGTCAGACGAAGGCGTTGTTCATGAGTTCACCGAAGCCACCGCCGCCGGGAACGATGTAGTCGTTCGGCGTGAGGCCGTTCTCTTCGCTCCAGCGCTCGCCGAGTTCGGTGGCGAGCACCTCTGGCGAGCTCATGCCGCGGTCGAGGCGGAGCGCAAAGACCTGAGCGGCGGGGTGGTGGTCGGCGATGAAACGGAGATACTGCGGCGTCACGATGAGGTGCAGGAGCAGGATCTGGGCGGGCGTTCCGTAGTGTTGCTCGAGGTGAGAGATGACGGTCGAGAGGCTCGTTCCGGTGGCTCCCATGGGGTCGGGGATGACCAAGTGACGCCCTTCGATTGTGCCGCCCACCTTGCTGGCCGAGATCTCGGCGCCCGTAACGCGACCGCCGTCGACGGCGACGCGCGAGACGAGGAGGTGGTCCTGCCGGACCTGGTCGGGGTCGAGGATGGTGTTGAAGAGGTCGTAGATGGTCTGCGACGGGAGCGTGCCCGCGCGGGCCACGTTGACGCAGACCACCTCGGCGGCGGGGTCGAAGCGTTCGCCGTCGAGGGTTGCTCGGTCGGTGTAGGCAGCCATGCGGGTCTGCGAGGAGACGCGGGCGCGTGGCAGCGCATGGTTCATCGCGGCGATGCCCAGGTGGGTATAGAGTTGCGCGATGAGCCGGTTGAAGTCGGGCTGCCGTGTCGCGGGCGCGCAGACCCGAGCGAGCTGGGTGAGCGCGAAGGGGTCGGCGAGGAGGTGGACGTTGGGGCCGTAGTGGTGGACCCGCTCGCTGAGCCGGAAGTCGATGGCGCTGTAGGCGCGGTCTGCGGTCACGAGAGGTCCTCGCAGTCGGAGATGGGGGCGAGCGGCAGTGCGGTCTGGCGCGCACGCTCGGCGGCGAGGTGGCGGGCGCTGTTGTAGCAGCCGCGGCACAGGGCGACATAGCTGTCGGCTGCGCCGACCTGAATCTGTGCGCCGCCGGTGCTGTCGACAACGCGGTGGCTCCGGTTTGCGGGGTGGCCACACTCGACGCAGATGGAGAGCTGCTTGGTGATGAACTCGGCCATGGCCATGAGGTCGGGCATGGGTCCAAACGGGTTGGCGGCGGAGTCCTGGTCGAGGCCGGAGCAGATGACACGGACGCCGCGGTCGGCGAGCTC
>JABMMX010000307.1 GCA_013205435.1 Deltaproteobacteria bacterium | reverse complement strand
TGATGGTGATGGCGGTGACCGTGATGGGCCAGGCCTCGTCGAAGCGGGCGCGGAAGGCCTCGCGGAGTTCGTCGAGGTCGCCGTCGTGTTCGAGGTGAATCTGCCAGACGACGCCGTCGACGGCGCCGATGCGTTCGACCTCTTCGGGGGTCTGCGACTCGCGGTCGATGCGCTCAAAGCCAAGGATGTCGTCGAAGCCCCAGAGCGCGCCTTCGATGGCATCCTCGAGGCTCTCTGAGCGCTCGCGGAGCTGAATCTCGTAGCGGACGAGCGGGCCCGTTTCGGGGGGCGGCCGGAGGAGCGTGGGGTCGGTCGGCGAAGCGTTGGACATGAGGCGCACTGCGGGCGTAAACAGGAGGGCGTGAGGCTACACCACAACTCGCTGAGAGGTCGAATGTCGAGTGAGATTTTGCTGTCTGAGGAGCGTGATGGGGTGCTGTGGCTGACCATGAACCGACCGGAGCGTCGCAACGCGCTTTCGACGGAGCTGGTGCGGGCGCTGGTGGCAGCCTTCGAGGGTGTCTCGGGTTCGACTACGGTGGGCGCGGTGGTGTTGACCGGTGCGGGCGACTTCTTTTGCAGCGGCGCCGACCTAAATCCTGCGCTGGCGGCGGCCGGTCCGCTGGCGATGCATGAGGACCGTCGAAACTTTGTGCGGCTGCTGCGTGCGATGCGGAGCTGCGGTCGCCCCGTGATAGCGCGGGTGCATGGTCCTGCGCTCGCGGGCGGGCTGGGCCTCGTGGCGGCCTGCGATCTGGCGGTGGCGTCGGAGGCGGCGCATTTTGCGACCCCTGAGATCAAGATTGGGCTCTTCCCTATGATGATCATGGCGCTGATTGCGCGGAACATGGGTCGCAAGCGGGCGCTGGAGCTGATGTACACGGGCGACAAGATTTCGGCGCAGGAGGCGGCAACGCTGGGGCTGGTGAACCGGGCGGTGGCGCCCGAGGCGCTCGACGCGGAAGTGGCGGCGCTGGCTGGCAAGATTGCGGGCTTCTCGCCTGCGGTCATGCGGCTTGGTCGCGAGGCCTTCTACGCCATGGAGGAGATGCCGCTCGATGGCGCGCTGGAGTACCTGTGCGACCAGCTCACGCTGGCGACCCTGACGGAGGATGCGTCGGAGGGGGTGATGGCCTTTGTGGGCAAGCGGCCGCCGGTCTGGAAGGGGCGCTAGCCTCCGAAGAGGTTGTCCATGGTGTAGCGGCCGGGTGGCTGCGCAACGAGCCATCGGCCGGCGGTCAGCGCGCCGTTGGCGAAGAGCGAGCGGTCGGTGGCCCGGTGGGTCAGTTCAAGCCGTTCGCCGTCGCCCAGGAAGTGGACGGTGTGTTCGCCAATGACATCACCGCCGCGCAGCGCTGCCATGCCGATCTCGCCTGTTGCGCGTGGTGCGAATTGGCCGAATCGGGCCTGCTCCATGAGGGCGGAGGCTGCGCGTCCTTGGTGCGCCGCGCTGGCGAGGAGCTTGGCGGTGCCGGAGGGGGCATCGTTTTTGAGGCGGTGGTGGGTCTCGACGACCTCGATGTCGAAGGAGGCGGGGAGTGCGCTGCTGGCGAGTGTCACGAGCCGGCGGAGCATGGCGACGCCCAAGCTGGTGTTGGCGGTGTGGAGCAGTGGCGTGTGGCGGGCCGCTTCATCGAGCTGCTCCTCTGTCTGGGCGGTGAGGCCCGTGGTGCCCGACAGGAGGGGGATGCGCCGAAGCCCGCAGAGGCGTGCGACGTCGCGAAGCGCGTCGGGTGAGGAGAAGTCGATAAGTAGGTCGGCCTGCAGGGCGTCGAGGTCATGCTCGAGCAGCGCGAGGTTTTCTCGGCCCACGCGATGGACGATGTCGAAGCCGCCGTCGCGCAGGGCAGCCTGTTCGAGGGCGAGGCCCATGCGGCCCGTTGCGCCGACGAGGATGGTGCGGAGCGGCCGGCTCACCTTGGCACCCCGAGCGCCTCGAGGCTGGCGAAGAACTCGGCCTTCTCCGAGGCGGTGAGAGGCATCATGGGCAGGCGTAGGTGCTGGCTCTCAAACCCGAGCCACTCGAGTGCGGCCTTGAGCGGAGCGGGGCTGGCCTGCTTGAAAATGAGCTGGTGGAGGGCTGCGATCTTGGGCTGGAGCGCCTGCGCGGCAGCGAGGTCGCCTGCGGCCATGGCGTCGCACAGAGCGCTCATCCAGGCCGGCGCCATGTTGCCGAGGACGGAGATAACGCCGTGGCCGCCGATCGCCATGAAGGGCAGGGTGGTGGCATCGTCGCCGGAGAGCAGGAGCTTGTGGCCGGCCTCTGCGATGAGGAGGCTGTCTGTGAGCAGGTCTGCGGAGGCCTCTTTGAAGCCGAGGATGTTGGGCAGCGCCGCGATGGCAAGCATGGAGGCGAGGGTGAGGCCGACCGCGGTCCGGCCGGGGACATTGTAGGCAATGACCGGCAGCGGCGAGGCCTCGGCAGCCTGGGTGAAGTGGGCGACGAGTCCGGCCTGGGGCGGCTTGTTGTAGAAGGGGACGACGACCATGAGGGCGTCGACGGGTGCCTCTGCGCCGAAGAAGCGAACCTGCTCGACCGCATCGGCCGTGTCGTTGGTGCCGATGCCGCCGACGATGCGGGCACGGGAGCCGACGGCGGAGCGGACGGTGCGCATGGCTGCGAGGCGTTCATCGCGCGACATGGTGGCCGACTCGCCCGTGGTTCCGCAGACGACGATGCCGTCCACGCCGTTCCCAACGGTCCAGTCGGCGTGGCGTGCGAGGGTGTCGTGGTCTATCTCGCCGCTTTCGCGGAAGGGGGTTGGGATGGCGATGTAACAGCCGCCAAAGGGGTGGGGCATGGTGCGTTTCCTAGAAAAAGGATGCAGAAAATTGGACTTGGGTTTGGTCTGCGACGAGGGCGCTCTCATTACACGCGGTAGCTGTCGGATGGCTACTGCGAAGGCTCGACGGAGAGAAGCATGAGCGTAGTGTTGGCGGTGTTGGCGAGTGCAGGGCTTGGAATCTGGGCAAGTTCGCTTGCGATTCGTGCGGTTCTGCTCGCCGTTCCGTCGCGGGACGCTCGCTCGTAGTTCACTCGAGCCGCCAGGACTCGAAGGTGGGCGGTTTGGAACGGGCGAGCTCTTCGAGGAAGAGGCTGGCTCGGGCGTAGACCCGTCCTTCGGTGCGGGAAAAGTAGGTGGCAGGGCGCAGGAGATAGAGGTCTCGTTTTGCGCGCGTTGCCGCAACATAGAAGAGGCGCCGTTCCTCTTCGAGGTCGTCGCCCGATGCGGAGCGGGCCGAGGGGAACTGGTCCTCTGCGAGCCAGATGAGGAAGACGGACTGGAACTCGAGCCCCTTGGCCTGGTGGACGGAGGAGAGGATGACCCGCTCGGTTTCGGGGTTGGCATCGGCCTGGAAGTCGGAGCCGGTTCCTGGGTCTAGGGCGAGGGAGTCGAGGAAGGCGGGGATGTTGGGCTGGCCGGCGGCGTAGGCGACGAGTGTGTCGAGGTCGCGGAGGCGGTTGGCGGGGTTGTCGTCGATGCGAGCGAGGAGGTCGTCGTAGAAGGCGGCGCGGAGTCGCTCGATGGCGCGTGACGGGCTCTGCTGGAGCTCGTCAGCGAAGAGTTCGGCGAGGACCTTGGCGATGGGCTCGAAGGCGCCTGCTGCCCGTTTGGGGATGGAGATGAGCCGGGGATTGCTGAGCGTCTCGGGGATGGCTCCGGACGCGAGCAGCTGTTCGTGGATGCGGGCCGCGGCGGCCGGTCCGATGCCGTCGACGAGCGTCGCGAAGCGGAAGAAAGCGATGGTATCTCGGGGGTTAACTGCGAACTTCAAGAGCGAGAGGACATCTTTGATGTGGCGCTGTTCGAAGAACTTGAGGCCGGAGCGGATCTCGAAGGGGATGTTTCGGCGGCCGAGCTCAATCTGGAGCTCCATGGAGTGCCAGTGGGCGCGGTAGAGCACGGCGATGGAGGCGAGTTCGACGCCCTCGTCGCGGAGTTCGAGGATTCGCTGCGCCACGATGGCGGCCTGCTCGGACTGGTCGCGGGCGATGATGTTG
>JABMMX010000033.1 GCA_013205435.1 Deltaproteobacteria bacterium | reverse complement strand
TGGCAGGACTGCGGATTCTGATTCCGCCTATCTAGGTTCGAATCCTAGTCCCCGAACTTACAATTTGGCGCGTTCGTCTAGCGGTAAGGACGCCGGCCTCTCACGTCGGTAACACGGGTTCGATTCCCGTACGCGCTACTTTCTTTCTCCGTTGAGCCCGGAGGCACTCTCCCATGCTCTACGGCGGTTATGGGTGGAGCGCCTCGGCCAACAACAGCCAGCCGCCTTCGGTGAGGATGAGCGTTGCAGTGCCCGTCCCAGCGCCCGAGGCTGGCTGGCCGGCGATGCGGCCCTGCCAGGCAAACCGGAAGGTGTAGCTGGCGCGATCGGCGGTGCGGTCGCACCAGACAATCTCGGTTACCTGGTAGTCTTCGTTCTCGATGGCCGCGAAGTTGGCCTCGAAGGCCCGCTGCACCGCCCCCTTGCCGCTGTGCACTGCGCCATTGGAGAAGGTGACGCAGGCCTCGTCATGGATGAGCGGCGCGACCACCTCCCAGCGTTGGCTGCGGAGTGCCAGCGCGTAGGCAGCGGGAAAGGCGTCGGGCATGGAGACTGCTCGGAGGGTCGGAGAAGAGTCGCCTTCTAGCCCCGGACCGCGCGAGGGGGAAGCGGTGCCGCGAGAGGGCGAGGGCGATAGAGCCGCGCCCGCTGTGTGAATCTCCGCGCGGGCTGGTTCCTTGACACTGATTGACCCCCCCGATACCCGCGCGGGGCGGTTCTACCGCGTTGCGTCACGCCTTGAACCCCCAAAGAGATGATGACTGGAACCTTTCGTATCCGTCTGATGGCCCTCGTCGCGCTGCTCGTCTTGTTGCCGCTCGCGCAGGCCGAGGCGCAGCTCAACGCGACGGGCGTGGTATACGCGCTCACGCCGCAGAACTTTGGCAGCGCGCAGCAGTTCGTCCTGATTCCCATGCCGACCGATGCGGTGCGCACCGATGTGCCGGTGCAGTCGGCGGTGCCGGCCGCCTTTGGGGTGCTCCGCGACGCCAAGGGGGTGACCTATGGCAACAGCAGCCTGCGCATGACCGATGCCGACCTGCGGCAGAAGCAGGTCGCCGTGATGATCGACCCGGCAGTGGCCGAGTATGCTGGCGTGATCGAGGCCGAGACGGTCTACACCTTCACGCAGCTTGGGCTGGAGAAGGTGGTCTTCCCAGGCCGTCACGACAAGGGGCTGACGCGGGCCGATGTGGCCTACGCCGCCTACCGCCAGCAGGTGCCCTTCTGGCAGGCGCTGCCGCCGGCAAAGCTCTTTCAGAGCGACATCGTCATGGCCGACCGGTCGCTGGTGGATTCGACCAGCTTCTACGCGCGGCTCGCAGATGGCGACGCCAAGCTGAAGGCGGCCGCGCTGGACCTTCTCGCGAGCCGGCAGACCGCAGAGGTCATGGCCGGCCTGGGCGCCATCCAGTCGCTCTCGCTTGCGGGCTTTGAGTCGAAGGCCGCGCCCCTGCTCAAGCACCCCGACCCAGCCGTTCGCGACACCGCGCTCCGGGCGCTGGCAACGAGCCGGGTGCCGGCGGGCTGGGACCTCATCGCGAGTGTGCTCGACACCGAGCCCGAGCCGGTGCTCCGGAACATGATCGCCGGCATGCTCAAGGAGAGCCCGCTCGCACCCTACCGCCTGCTCGAGGTCTTTTTCCGGTCGCGCTCGGGTGACCTCGGGGTTCGCCTGGCTGCGATCGCCGAGCTGGCCAAGAACAGCGACAGTCGCGTCGCGCCTGAGCTCGTGAGCTACCTTGCAGCGCCGGAGCCGGAGGTTGGTGCTGCTGCGGTCGACGCACTCCACGTTGCCAAGAACTGGGGCGCGCTGATGGCGGCGATGAACGAAGACAAGCTGACCGATGAGGTTCGGCTCGCAGCGGCGACCGCCATCTCGTCCGACGGTGCGACCGCGAACCGGGCGACGGCCATGGAGTTCCGGGCCTTCCGACTTGTGGGCGCTCCGGCGGTCGGGACGATGGAGGCGATCGAGGGGCTGCAGGGGAACGACCCGCACGCGGCGCTCGAGCGCTTCTTGAAGCACCCGACGATGGCGGTTCGCACCCGCGCAGCCGAGCTGCTGGCGGAGCGGAAGTCGGCGGCTTCGCTGCCCGCGCTGGTGGCTGCGGTGAAGCAGAATGGCGAGAATGCGGCGGTGCTCACGGCGCTCGATGAGTCGATCTATGCCATCACGCTCTCGCAGGCGATCGGTGGCATCACGGCGCAGGCCAGCGGCAAGGACGACCTGCTCCGTCGCGCGGCCTATCGGGCGCTCGGCGCGCTCGCGGCTGCGGGCAAGGCGAATGCGGGCGTCATCGACCGGTTGAAGGCAGGTCTCACCGATGGTTCGCCGGCCATTCGCGGTGCGTCGGCCCGTGCTCTCGCTGCGACCCGGACGCCGGAGGCCTTTGAGGCGATTCTCGCGCTTCAAGATGACCCGAAGCCCGCCGTGGTCGGCGACCTGGCGCTGGCGCTCGGCAGCTTCAATGATGCCGCGCTTGTGGAGAAGGCAAAGGAGATTCTGGTTGGCTTCCTGCAGTCGGGTGAGCCCGAGGTTGCGGCCGGCGCACTCGATTCGATTGGCCTTCTGGGCTTCGCCAAGCTGCTGCCCGTGGCGCTCGAGAAGGTGTCGCATCCCGACGGTCGCGTGCGGGCTGCTGCGATTCGCGCGGCCTCGCTGCTTGCAGACAACGCCTCGACCCGCTCTGTGCTCAACGCCATCATCGGACGCCTCCGCGATGAGGAGCTGTCGAACCAGCTGCTAGCGGCGTCGCTGCTCGGCAAGTTCAGCAACGACAACGCCGTGCTCGGGCTTTCGCAGGCGGTGAATGAGCCGATCCCCGAGCTCCGCTTTGCGACCATCGCAGCCCTCGGCGCGACCCGCCACCCGGGTGCCGCCAACGTGCTCCTGGCGCTCTTTGACGACAACGATCGCGAGATCCGCCTCGCGGCCGCGACTGCGATGGGCAAACTGGCGCTGATTACGACGGTGCCGGACCTCGAGGCTGCGGCCGAACGGGCTACCGATCCGGCGACCGCTGAGGCTCTCCGGAAGGCGATTGCGTTGGTCAAGCAGACGGGCCGCTGATGCGCGGATTGCCGGCGTTGCTCGCTACTGCAGCCCTCGCTGCGGGCTGCTCGCGCGCTGACGCTCCGGCTCCGACAAAGCCCGTTGAGGCGCCGGTTCTAGCGCCCGCTGTGGCGCAACCGGCAGCGGCGCCAAAGGCCGCCACGCTGGCTGAGCGCTACCCCGAGTGGCGGGTTGGCATCACCTGCCAGGACGACCGGCAGTGCGACGGCGCGCTCCGGTGCGAGGCTGCGCAGTGCGACTTCCCGTCGGCCATGACGGGGCGTGCGACGGGCGGCACTGCAGCCGTGGAGGTGATGGGAGCCGGCGGCGGTGCTCGGTTCGACCTCGAGGTCGCCGACCAGAGCTGGGAGGAGATGCGCGGCCTCATGTTCCGTCGCGAGATGGCAAAGGGCTGGGGCATGGTCTTCGTGTTTGCCGATGAGGCGCCGCGGAGCTTCTGGATGAAGAATACGCTGATGCCGCTCGACATGGTCTTTGTGCGCTCCGACGGTGTGGTCGATTCGGTGGTTGCGAGCGCTGAGCCGCTGACGCTGACGCCGCGGCGGTCGACGGGACCTGCGAAGTATGTGGTGGAGCTTGCGAGCGGTGTGGCTGCGACGGCCGGCATCGTATCGGGCAGACGGCTGGTCTTCGACAACCTGCCTGCGGGGCCGATTGGCGACTGACCGCTGGCGCTCCGTCGCACGGGGGCTCGGGGTGCCCGGTGCGCTCGGCGTTGCGGCGGTGGTTGCGGCCCAGTTCGCGCCCCTGACCCATCTGCTTGGCTACGAGTTCTCTACGCTCTGCGGACTGCTTGCAGTCTGGCTCGGCGTGCCCTGGCTCATCGCGCGGCGGGCGCAGTGGTGGGACGGCGAGCATGTCTGGCGGTCGTGGTTTGCCGCGATGAGGCCGCTCGCGCTGGCGCTTCTGGTGGCCTGTGCGGTGAGCGCGCTGAACGCGCTCCGTGTGCAGAACTGCGACCTGGCGGCGGGCGGTTGGATCTTCGCCTGGCTCGCGATGGGTGCGGTGCCCACAGCGGCTGCCCTGGCGCTGGTGAGCGTGGCCGCGCGGCCCGGCCGGAGCGCCTATGCGGTGGCGCTGGCGGTGGTCGTGGCCTCCTACGCAGCGACGCTGCTCTTCCTGGCTACGCAGCCCGCCATCACCGCCTACAACAGCTTCTTTGGCTACTTCGCCGGCTCCATCTACGACGAGGCGCTGCAGCCCGTTTCTACCCATGCCTGGTTCCGCGCCTACACCGTCTCTGCTGCGGTCGCGGCGGTTGGCTTTGTGGTGCTGCGGGGCCTCCATCGGGCGCAAGACAGGGCGCTCTTCGCACTTGCCGCGGCGAGCGCGATGACGCTGTTTTCCTACCGCGGCGAGCTCGGCCTGGAGCGCGACCGCGCCTATGTGGAGCGGGCGCTAGGCGGGCGCATGGAGACAGCCCACTTCGAGATCTACTTCGATGCCGGCGCCTTCGATGAGAGGGCGCGGAAGCTCCTCGCGTCCGATCATGAGGCGCGGTTTGAGGAGGTTCGCCGGATGCTGGGCGTGGCGGTGCCGGCGAAGAAGCTGCGGTCGTTCGTCTACGGGAACCGGGAGCAGAAGGGGGCGCTGATGGGGGCCCGCAACACGCTCTTTGCCAAGGTCTGGCTGGGCGAGATGCAGATCCTCTGGAGCGGGCTCGGCGACAGCATGTTGGCCCACGAACTGACCCACCTGATGCTGGCGCAGAGTGCAGGCAACTGGACGGGCCTTCCGACACGTTTCGGGCTGCCGCTCAACGGGGTGCTTGAGGGTGTTGCGAACGCGGTGGAGTGGTCGGCGGAGGAGCGCGACGACCATGCCTGGTCTGCCGCGATTGTGCGCCTCGGGAAGGGCGTCCCGGTGGCTGAGTTGATGACACCGACCGGCTTCTGGAGCCGCTCGGGCGATACCGTCTACACGCTGTCTGGGTCGTTCATCCGCTGGCTGATCGAGACGCGCGGTGCGGCCCGATTTTTGGAGGTCTATCGGAGCGGCGACCCGGTGGCGGCCTACGGCGCAGATTGGGCAGCGCTTGAGACTGGCTGGCGGGCCTTCCTTGCCTCCTATCCGCTCACCGCGGAGGAGCTCGACGCGGCCTCGTTCCGGTTCGATCGCCCCAGCGTCTTTGAGAAGCGGTGCGCACGGACGATTGCGAGCCGGTTTGAGGAGGCCTCTTCGAAGCTCTCGCAGGGCGCCGATACGGCGGCCGCCAAGTGCCTTGAACAGATCCTGGCCGACGACCCATCGAACCTGCTCTACAAGATGCGGGTCGCCGGGCTGCTGCGGCGGGCGGGTGCGGCGCAGCGAGCAGAGGCGCTCACGCTCGAGGTCGCGGGCGATGAACGGGCGACACGGGCGCAGCGCGGCGACGCAAAGCGCAGCGCGGGCGATCTTGCGTGGGGGCGCTATGAGACGGCGGCAGCGCAGCGGCTCTTTGAGGAGGCGCTCTCGCTCACGCCCGGAAGCGGCGGTCGACGGGCGCTGGGGGTACGGCTGCAGGCACTGGCGGAGGCTGCGGAGCGGCCCAAGGCGGCGGAGGCGATTCGCCGCTATCTGGGCGCGGAAGGCCCGGCGCTGGCAATCTCTGCCGTGGAGTTGGGCGAGGCCGTGGCGACGGAGCAGAGCCAGGTTGCCCGATACCTGCTGGCTGTGCGGCTACTGCAGCTCGAGGCGAGTGCTGCGACCGACCGGCTCGCCGCAGAAGCGCTCGCTGCGGAGCGCGACCCTGCGCGGGCCTCCTACCTCCTCCGCGTTCAGGGCCGGTACCTGGCGCGCAACGGAGCGGCAAAGCAGGCCTGTGAGGTCTGGTCGAAGGTGGCGGAAGCGGCTCCGAAGGGGAGCGAGAGCGAGGTCGAGGCGGCGATGTGGATCGGACGTTGTGAGGCGGGAACCCTCCCGAACCTTGACGCGCCCCCGACCGAGTGGGAATAGGGGAGGCAGGGCGCTCGTTCGCCCCTCCTACCTGCCTTCGTTGAGAGGACTCCTTGCGCGCGATCTTGGCCCCTGCCGTTGCTCTGTTCCTCTGTGTCGGCTGCGGTGCCGGCAACATCGAGAGCCGTGTTGTTTCGCCCGAGCTGGAGCTGGAGCGGACCGAAGACAATGCCGCCATCGTGGAGGTCATGGAGGCCTACGCCAAGGCCATCGAGTCTCGTGACTTCGACTCGGTCTCCAAGATGCTCTCCAATGACTACTACGAGAACGCCGGGACGACCGACCGCACGGAGGATGACTACGGTCTTGCCGGCATCAAGAAGCTCTTCACGACGCTGGGCGACCATGTGAAAGAGGTTCGCGTTGAGGTGACCATCCGTGACCTCTCCGTAGAGGGCGACCGGGGCCGCGTGGTCTTCGATTATGCGCTCACGATGCTCTACGATGTGGGCGGCGAAGAGCGGTGGCAGACCGCGCGCGATGTGAACCAGGTCGAGCTGCGCCGCGAGGGCAGCAGCTGGCTCATCCTGAGTGGCATCTAGTTTGAAGAGAGCCGGAGCGGCGCTGACCATCGCGCTGCTCTGCACGATAGCGTCAGGCCTCTCCGCCGAGACGGTTCAGGAGCGGGTGGCGACCGCAGCGGCAGCCCATGACTACCGGGCGCTGCAGGCCGCAGTGAGGGCGCTAGCGAACGAGCCTGGCTACCGGGTTGCGGCGTCGGCGGCTGCCGACTTTGCGGGGCTCGCTCTGCGCGGAGAGGAGGCCGGCTCATGGTGCCGGACGGTGTTGCCGCTCGACGAGCCGGTGCTCTATCTGACGGAACTGTCGCGGCTGCTGGAGCGGTCGTTGCGGTTCGAGGATGCGGCGCGCTGCCTCGTCCGCGCGGCGGCGCTGGCTCCCTCGGTGGAGCGCCGCGCGGTGGCTGCGCGGGCGTTGCTCCGGGCCGGGTTGGAGGCCGAGGCGTCGAGGCTGCTAGCGCCCGATGGCGACACCGCGCTCTTGGCCGAGTCCGATGGTCTGGCGGGTCGCCAGGTGGTGCAGTCTGCCCGCTGGCCGGAGCTCCGCTGGGTAGCTTCGGGCGAGGGCGCTGCTGCCTTCGGGGCAACGGTCGAGACGGCCTACGCTTCCTTTGTTTCGGCAACGGGTGGGCGGCTTGCCGACGGGCTGCTGGTCGAACGACTCGAACGTTTGGTGCGGCTCCGGACACGCATCGCAGGGCTCTCCGTGGAGGGTGCGGTTGGCATCACGCTCGGCAGGCTCGTGAGCGTGGAGGAGGGGCTGCCGGCTGCGGTGGAGCAGGAGGTGGTCTGGCATGAGCTGGCCCACGTATTCTTGGCCGTCCGGGCACCCTACGGAGGGCCGAGCTGGCTCGGCGAGGCGCTGGCCTTCGCCTGGAGTCGGGCACTGCTGCAGGCTGGCGGGATTGCGCCCGTTACGGTCGTCGACGGCCCAGCGTGGACCGGCTGGATCGCGGAGCTGGAGCAGAGCGATGCGGCAGTGATGGATGGCCCGCAGCGGGCAGCGCGAGATGCCGTCGCGGCCCGGCTCGGAGGCTGGTTTGCGGCGCGGTTTGGCATGGAGGCGCTGCTGAGCGTCTACGCGGCCTCGTCGCAAGGCGAGCCGGTGGAGGCGGCGTTTGCGCGGGTCAGCGGGCTGTCGCCGGCGGAGCTTCGGGCGGCGTTCGAGGCGCCGTAGCGGCTCAGTCGTCGGAGGGGTCGAAGAGGTCTTTGAGTTTGTCGAAGAAGGAGGGGCGTGAGCTCTGCTTGTGGCCGCTCGCTTCGCGGAGTTCTTCGATGATGCGTCGCTGCTCCGAGGAGAGCGACTTGGGTACCTCGAGCTTGAAGTGGATGTGGAGGTCGCCACGGTCCTTTCGGTTGACGATGGGGATGCCCTTGCCGGCGAGCCGCTTACGGTCGCCCGGCTGCGTTCCTGCCTTGACCTCGACCGCTGTCGTACCGTCGAGGGTGGGGATGTCGACGGAGCCGCCGAGCGCGGCGGTGGAGAAGTCGATGGGGAGTTCGAGGTGGATGTCGGCACCATCTCGCTCGAAGACGTCGTGGGCCTGGACCTCGAAGATGATGAAGAGGTCGCCGCTCGGGCCGCCCTTGGAGCCGGCTGCACCCTCGCCGCGGAGGCGGAGTCGCTGACCTGTGTCGATGCCGGCGGGGATCTTGACCTTAACGACCCGCTCCACCTTGGTGGTTCCACGGCCGCCGCAGGGCTTGCAGGGGTTTGAGATGATGGTGCCGCGGCCTTTGCAGCGGGGGCAGGTGGACTGGACAGTGAAGAAGCCTTGGCTGTGGCGGACCTGTCCGGAGCCAGCGCAGCTGGAGCAGGGCGCGGGCCGGCTGCCGGCCTCTGCGCCGGAGCCACTGCAGGTAGAGCAGGCCTCGTCGCGGGCCACCTTGACCTCTTTGTCGGCGCCATGAACGGCGACATCGAAGGGCAGGCGCATGCCGAGCTCGAGGTCGGCGCCGCGCTGCGGTGCATTGGGGTCGCGACGCTGGCCGCCGAACTGGAAGAACTCCGAGAAGATGTCGCCGAAGTTCGAGAAGACATCTTCGGAGGAGTACCCTTGGCCGCCATTGCCGAGCCCGGCTTCGCCGAAGCGGTCGTAACGGGCCCGCTTCTCTGTATCGGAGAGGACGCCGTAGGCTTCTGCCGCGAGCTTGAACTTGTCCTCGGCCGCCTTGTCGCCTGGGTTGCGGTCAGGATGGTACTTGAGCGCCTGAGCGCGGTAGGCCTTCTTGATCTCGTCCGGTGAGGCATCCTTGGCCAGGCCGAGGACATCGTAGAGGTTTGCCTTTTCGCTCATGGGTTTGCTCTAAATCGGGTTGCGCGAGCGGGCTGCGATAGGCACCGGGCGGGGGATGTCAAACACCGGGGGTGTCGAACCGCTCGGGGGCCGTGATCGCTGGACTCGTGGATTGTCTGCACCTTCGCCCAGAGGGGAGCATCTGAAGAGTGCGGGAAGAAGAGTGCTGCAGGCAGCGTTCCTCTTCCAGCAAGCCCTCGCACGAGGTCGACCTCGCCAGCCCCTCGCCGGGCGTGCGGCACTGACATCGGGCATCGTGTCGGAGGAAGCCATGTTAGAGCGTAGCGAGCGAGGGATGAAGGTTTCGGCATCGGCAACCACGGCGGGTCGGGAAGACAGCGGCGTCCCGATGGATGCGGTGGCACGGTATCTCTACGAGATCCGACGGCATGTACCGCTGACCATCGAGGAGGAGGGGGTGCTGACGCGCCACTTCCGCGAGACTGGTTCGAAGGTCGCTGAGTCGCGGCTCGTCAATGCGAACCTGAGGCTGGTGGTGAAGATTGCGCGCGAGTACCCGACGGGTCGGACCTCGCTGCTCGACATCATCCAAGAGGGGAACGTGGGGCTGCTGCACGGCATCCGGAAGTTCGACCCTGAGCGGAACATCCGGCTTTCCAGTTACGCGCAGTGGTGGATCCGCGCCTACATCCTCAAGTATCTGATGGATAACCACAAACTGGTGAAGGTGGGCACCACGCAGGCGCAGCGGAAGCTCTTCTACAACCTGCGCCGCGAGAAGGACCGGCTGCAGCAGCAGGGGCTGGTTCCCACGGCATCGATGCTGGCGCGGGCGCTTGGCGTGAAAGAGGTCGAGGTGCGGGAGATGGAGGTGCGGCTATCGGGCCGTGAGGCCTCGATTGATGCACCGATTGAGGATGGTGAGCGGGGGTCGCTCGGCGACATCATCCCGAGCGGCGAGGAGGCGGTCGACGAGCAGGTGGCATCGCGCGAGTCGGAGTCTCAGATGCTTGGGCAGTTTGCCACCTTTTCGGCGCAACTCGCGGGTCGCGACCTGGAGATTTGGCGCTGTCGCCTGGTGGCTGAGGAGCCCGAGACGCTGCAGTCGCTGGGCGACCGTTTCAAGGTGAGCCGAGAGCGGGCACGGCAGCTCGAGGCGCGGATTGTCGGGAAGCTGGCGACCTTCTTGGGGGTGCCGACATCGGCTGCGACCTCTCTGGTGCGGTCCGGCGCGTGAGGTGAGTTCTTGACCGTCTGCGGGCTACGGCGTAGCAGCCGCGTGGCAAGTGTGAACGCTCGAAGCCACCACAGTCGGCAGCGCGGCGGAGCGACGGGCCCTGTGGTCGTGCTTCGGTGGCCTCCGCAGATGTTGTTGCGGTTGTTTCGAGCGGTTGTGTCGACGGTCACCCTCGAGAGGAAGTTCATGCAGTCGATTGAAGCCGTCGATGCCTCGCGGCAGCGCTGGATTGCGGCCCAGAAGAAGGCGGGCGTGGACGGAATGTACCGCACACGAATCCACTATCTTCCGCTTCCGCCTCCGATGGCCGATGCGCTGCGGGTTCCGCGGGCCGGTCGTGCGGTGGTGGTGGAATTGGGCGAGATTGATCCTCGGAGTGCGGCAGGGCTGGCCGCCTGTAAGCGGCTTGAGGAGGCCGGTGCGACGGCATTTTCGATGACGGTACGGGAGCGGGAGTCGGAGGCAGATTACGAGCGGGTGTTGGCGCTTGCCCAGCAGACGACGCTTCCGCTGGTGGTGCGCGACCGGGTGATTGATCGCTACTTGGTGACGATGGCGCGAGCTCACGGGGCCTCCGCGGTGACGGTGCAGCCGTCGGTGCTGAGCGACCGCGAGCTGCAGGCGGTGTTGGGTGCGGCTGTGGAGCATGGCCTCGAGGTCTGGTTCGAACTCGAGACAACCGCCGATCTGGAGCGCGCCGTTCGGTTTGGCCAGGGCCATCCCGTTGGGCCCGGCTTTCGGACGGCCTGCATCGGAGCCTCGAAGGAGGGCGGTGCGCTTCCGATGCAGGAGACGACGCGCCGGCTGATCTCGCGGCTGCCCGACGCGGTGCTGCGGCTGTGGACCATGGAGGAGGTGCCCGAGGTGCTTCCGAGCACAGGCTTCTCGCAGGACTTTGACGCATGGGTGCTGCTCGCATCCATCGGGCAGGAGGCGGCGCTCGCAGCGCTGCTTGAGCTTCCCGAGGCCGAGCGAGGGAGGTAGGTCATGGCGCGGTTTTCCGGAGAGCATCAGGCGGTTTTGCTGGTTAAGGCTCCGCTCGAGCGTGTCGCTGCCGGCTTCTCTGATCTCGACCGGATCGTGCGCTGCTACGGGCCGCTGGAGCGCTCGGAGCGGTTAGACGATGAGACCCTGCGGTTCTGGCTGGTTCCGAAGGTGCAGCGGGGCATCTCGTTCAAGGGAAACTACAGCTGCCGATACCGGCTTGTGTCGCCGGAACTGCTCAGCTGGTCGACCGTGGGGACGGGCAACATGTGGTCGACGGGCTCGTCGCGGTTTGAGGCGGTGGAGCCTGGGCGCACGCGGGTCACCTACGCCCAGACGATGGAGGTGGAGATGGATTTGAGCCGTCTGCTGGCGCCCATCGCGAGGCCCATCGTAGGGCACGAAATGCGCGAGGGGATCCGCGCCTACCTCGAGCGGATGGTCGCGAGCGTGGAGCGGGACGGCTGAGTTACTTGTCGGCAGGCGGCGTCGGCGGTAGCGTCGGGCTTCACGATGGAGGATGCATGAGGCGGATTGCGGCGGTGTGTTTGTGTTTGGTTTGCTGCCTGCTGGCGGTTTCGGCGCGCGCCTCGGCGCCGCTTGATGTTGCGGCGATGATGGGCAAGGCGGCCTGGTCGGCGACCCC
>JABMMX010000032.1 GCA_013205435.1 Deltaproteobacteria bacterium | reverse complement strand
TTTGTCGTCGTCGCGCCCGAGGTCGACGGCCCGCAGGCCATCCTCATCGGCGAAAAGCTTCGTCTCGCCATCGCCGAGCGGCCCATCCTGGTTGGGGAGGAGCCGACCCGCCTCACGGTCTCTGTCGGCGTCGCAGATATGGAGAGCTACGCCGATGCAGTGAGGCTCCGCGGCGAAGACCCGCGCACCGCGCTCCCAGACCCCCACCTGTTCCTCCGGCTCGCAGACGAGCGCATGTACGAAGCCAAGCAGGCCGGCCGCAACTGCGTCCGCTACGAGCCAGCCAACCGCTGACGGGCGGCTAGGGGATCGTGTGGAACTTGATCATGTTGGTCGGCGTTCCGCGGCCGACCGGAACGCCCAGCACGATGATGACGTGACGGCCGTGATCGCAGAGCTGCTCGGCGATCATGGTCTTTTCCACCTGTGCAATGAGCGCGTCGGTCTCGGTCCGGAGCTCGCAGAGGACGGGGTGGGTGCCCCAGCAGAGCGCCGCCCGGTTGTAGGTGCTGCGCGACGGCGTGAAGGAGACGATCAGTTTGGAGGGCCGGAAGGTCTTGATGAGCCGCGGCGTGCGCCCCGAGGTGCTGAAGCAGCAGATCGCGTTCACGTTGAGCTCTTCTGCCGCAATGGCCGCCGCCTTTGCGATGGCATGCGAGAAGGGGCGAATCTCCGTGGTGCTGAGCTGTTGCGGGCCATGCTTGAGGAAGGGGCTGGCCTCGGCCTCGCGAACGATGCGATCCATGAAGGCGACCGCTTCGATGGGATACTTGCCCGAAGCGGTCTCGCCGCTGAGCATGACCGCGTCGGTGCCGTCGAAGACCGCGTTTGCGACGTCGGAGGCTTCTGCGCGGGTCGGGCGCGGATTGAAGGTCATCGAGTCGAGCATCTGCGTGGCAGTGATGCTGATTTTGCCCAGCGACATCGCCAGCGCGATGGCCTGCTTCTGGATGATGGGCACCTGCTCCGGCGGCATCTCCACACCGAGGTCGCCGCGGGCAACCATGATGCCGTCGGAGGCCATCACAATCTCGCGCAGATTGGAGACCGCCTGCGGCTTCTCAATCTTGGCGATGATCTCGGGCGAATCCTCTCCGCGGGGCAGCAGGCTGCGGAGCTGGTGAATGTCGAGCGCGCTCCGGACGAAGGAGAGGGCGATGTAGTCCACGCCGGCCTTGATGCCCCACTCGAGGTCTTCGCGGTCCTTCGGCGTCAGCGACGGAATCGAGACGGGCGTGTTGGGCAGGTTGATGCCCTTGCGGTCCTTGAGCGTGCCGCCGACCACGACGACGGTGTCGACCCAGCCCTCGCCGGTCGCGGTGACCTCGAGGTGGAGCAGGCCGTCATCGAGGAGGATGCTGTCGCCAGGGTGCACATCTTGCCAGATGAGGTCGTAAGAGACGCTCGCCATGGTCTCGTTGCCGAGCATGGTCTCGGTCACGAGCCGGAAGGGGGCGCCGGGTACCAGCGGGACGCCGCCGTTCTCGAACTTGCCGACACGAATCTTGGGCCCCTGCAGGTCTTGCAGCACCGCGATGGGCTGGCGCATCCGCGCCGAAACGCTGCGAATCATCTCCAGCATGCGGCCGTGGTCCTCGTGGCTACCATGGCTGAAGTTGAGCCGCGCCACATTCATACCTGCCTCAATCAGCGCCTCAATGCGCTCCTCGGTCTGCGTGGACGGACCCATCGTGCAGACAATCTTGGCGCGGCGGCCTACGGCGATTGAAGTCTTCATTCGTTTCCTTGTTTACTCGGCAAAGTAGCAGACCGTCGTGGTGTCCGCTTGATCAGCAACGTCGAAAAACTCAAGACGCAGCCCGTCGATCTGGGCCCTTGTCCCCGATTGAATGCGCGGACAGAACTCCGTCTTGGCCATGCAAAGGAAGACGCCAGCAGCTGCGCGCGGGTCACGCATGCAGGCTGCGTAGCTGGGACAGTCTGCTGCCTCACCGCACGATGCCGAACAATACGAGACGGCACTGCCGGCGAGATCCCTCGTCAGACAGAGGCCGCCAACGCACTCGGCGTCGGAGCTGCATTCTGCGCCGATGGGCTTGATGGATGCAGGCCAGCAGGCCGGCCGCCAGACCGCACGATCGGTCGGCCGCGCGTGGGTCGGAAGTTCGGTGCAGGCAAAGCCCGCGCTGCCGCAGGCCGCGCCAGGAAGCTGGTCTGCAGTGCAGCCGCCTCGGACCACACAGAGGTCGGCACCGCCGAGGCTCCCTGTCACGCCAAAGTCGACGCAGAGTTCGCCCGTGGGGTCGCAGCCGTTGGTCATGCAGTCGACCGTCGAGCAGTAGCCGCCCGTGAGCGCTGCGGACGAGCAGTCCGCAGTAAGGTCGGCACCGTCAGCGCCGCAGAGGCAGAGCGCGCCTAGGCAGTCCGTGTTTGCATTACAGCCGGTCGCTGTCGCGGTGCCGCGCGAACGGCAGCCGCCATCGACGCAACGGCCACCGCCCGGACATTGCGTCCGGAGGTCGATGGAGCCGTCGGCGCGACAGGTCACGGCCGTGCGGTAGTCGGCGCACTGCGAGGTGTTCGGCGGGCAGGCCGCCTCGGAGGTACACTCGCCCGAGAGACAGGCGCGGCACTCGGCGAGGCCGCTGCTGTCGTCGCAGATCTGACCGTCACCGCAGATGGTCGTGTTGACCAGATTGCCGCAGCGTCCGCAGGTCTCGTAGGCAAGCCGTTCATCGGTGCAGCTGATGGTGCGGGATTCGCACTCGCCTGCGAGCCCATCGGGACAGATGTCGGAGAGGGTGTCGGGCTCCACGGCTGTGTCGGCGACAGCGGTATCCTCCGTGGTGTCTACGAGTCCGCTATCGACGAGTGCCGCGTCTGCAGCGTCGCTGCCGCTGTCGCGCGTGTCGCCTGCTCCCGTGTCTTCAGACGGCGAAGAGGTCGCAGAGGCGCAACCGGCGAGTAGCAAGAGGAGGCCTGCAAAGGTTCCCCGCAGTGCGGCGCGGAGCGGACGACGCTTCATCGCGTGAAATCCACATAGAGATAACCCTCTCGCGCTTCCGTAACGAACTGCGCGGGCGACAGCAGCGAAATGACGACATCGGTCGTCCCTTCCGGGCCACGCTTGGTGTCGATGGCGGCCACGGCTCGCTCGAAGGCCGAGGTGTCGATGGTGCGGCCGAGGTTGCGGTGGGCAATGGCCGGCACCTTGAGGCGGACCGTAACCGAGAGGCCGTCTGGTGCCGCGATCACCTCAAACGGAGCGTCGTGGTCGGTGCGAACAAAGACCCGCGTCGTAAGGTCGAGCGGCTGAAAGCCAATCCAGTTGAGCGCGTTCGTCCTGCCTGTTCCGCTCGCGCCGGGGCTCCGGCCGGGGATGACACCTTGGTAGATCAAAGCGGCCGAAATCGGCTGCATCTCGCCCTCGCCATTCACATCGTTGGTGCCGACCGAACCGCCGCCCGCGGTCACGCGGTCGTTGAGGAAGGCCTGCGGTGCACCGTCGGCTGCCCCCGGAGCTGGCGCTCCTGCTGCACTCGGCGGGGCAGGAGCCGCTGCCGGTGCCGGCGGCGCGGCGGTCAGGAT
>JABMMX010000306.1 GCA_013205435.1 Deltaproteobacteria bacterium | reverse complement strand
TCGCTGGTTGCCCGCAGCCGTGCCGCGCTCGAGGCGCGCGGCGTGCATTCGGTGGGCCGGTATGGCGGTTGGACCTACTGCTCCATCGAGGACAACATCCTCGAGGCGCGCGCGCTGGCGCAGACGCTGGCGGTGGCGCACGGCCGGCGGCCCATCGACGGGTGACACAGCGCGCAACGGCAGGGCGGGCCGAGTAGCGTGCCGTGGGGTTGCGGAGCGTAGGGGGCGGAGATAAGGCTTCGCACCCCACGATTCGGGCTCCCTTGGGGGCTTCACCGACGATGTGTGCGCCATGACCATCTCCTCGATTATCGACTTCACCGACGCCTCGATTCCGACCCCCATCAAGGCCCGCGTCGCCCCTGAGCGGCTGGAGCACCGAGAGCTCCTCTCGGGCGAGTGGTGGCGCAAGGTGCCCGGTTACGCAGAGGTCGACGAGGCCACCTTCCTCGACCACAAGTGGCAGGCGAAGAACTCTGTCACCAGCGCCAAGAAGCTCCGCGAAGTAGTGGGAGATCTGGCCACCGAGGCCTTCTACGCAGATGTCGAAGAGGGGCTCCGGCTAGCGCCCATGAGCGTACGCGTCTCGCCCTACCTCATGAGCATCATCGACTGGGCCGAGCCGTATGGCTGTCCCGTCCGGCGTCAGTTCATCGCGGTCGCGACGAGCCTCCGCGGCGACCACCCGAAGCTGGGCCTCGACTCGCTTCGTGAACAGGACGACGCGCCGACGCCGGGCCTGACACACCGCTACGGCGACAAGGCCCTCTTCCTGCCGCTCGACACCTGCCCTGTCTATTGCCGCTTCTGTACCCGCTCCTACGCCATCGGTCTCGATACCGACCAGGTGGAGAAGGTTGCGCTGCGCCCCAACCGGGAGCGTTGGAAGACGGCTTTCGCCTACATCGCCTCGCGCCCCGAGCTGGAAGACATCGTCATCTCGGGTGGCGACGCCTACAACCTTCGGGCCGAGTGGATCCGCGAGATTGGCATGACGCTGCTCTCGCTTCCCAACGTGCGCCGCATGCGGTTCGCTACCAAGGGACCGGCCGTGATGCCGCAGAAGCTCATCACCGACCACGAGTGGGTCGATGCGCTCACCGAGGTGGTCGAAGAGGGGCGGCGGCTCGGCAAAGATGTGATGCTGCACACCCATTTCAACTCGGCGCATGAGATCACCGAGCACTCGCGGATTGGGATCCAGCGGCTGGTCGAGCGTGGCATCCACGTGCGGAACCAGACCGTGCTCCAAGCGGGCGTCAACGATTCGGCCGAGGCGATGACGCTGCTCGTGAAGCGGCTCGCCTACATCAATGTGCATGCCTACTACGTCTACATGCACGACCTGGTGCCGATGGTCGAAGACCTCCGCACCTCGCTGGCGCAGGGCATGTGGCT
This sequence comes from Deltaproteobacteria bacterium, assembly GCA_013205435.1. Lineage (GTDB taxonomy): Bacteria > Myxococcota_A > Bradymonadia > REDH01 > REDH01 > CAIWGR01. Next base: position 8,563 of record JABMMX010000306.1, on the reverse strand, counting down.
TGAGAAGCAGGTGCGCGGTTCGGCGGCCGGCTTCAATACGCCGACCTTCGTCTGCGACGCACCCGGCGGCGGCGGCAAGCGGGCCATTCACTCGGCGGATTACTACGACCGTGTGACGGGGGTGTCGGTCTATACGGCGCCTGCGGTTCGCCCCAATGAGCTTTTCTACTACTTCGACCCGATCCACGCGCTGCCTGCCGAGGGACAAGCCCGTTGGGCAGACGCGTCGGAGCACGACAAGATGATGGAGGAGGCGCGGGTCGGCGCGCTCGCCAACATCGAGCGGATGCGCCCCTAAGCGACGCGGCGGCGGGTGCGGCGGGCGACCACCGCGACCGCTGCGACGAGCTGCCAGAGCGCGAAGCCGCCCTGAGCTGAGGAGCAGCCGCCAGACGAGGCGGTGGGCTCGCTGCGGCTGGTGTCTGCGCCACCTTGGACGGTGTCGACGGCGGTGTCGCGGCCGGTGTCGGTGCCTGTATCTGTGAGCGCCGTGTCGGCAGCGCCGGTGTCGGCGGGTTCGGTATCGGCCGATGTGTCGACAGAGGTGTCTGAAACCTCCGTGTCGGCGGGGGTTGTGTCTTCGGGCGTCGTGTCGGCAACGCCGGTGTCGGCGGGCGTGGTGTCTGCAACGCCGGTATCGACGGGCGTCGTGTCAGGGACATCCGTATCGGCCGGCGTCGTGTCTGCGATATCGGTGTCTGCGCCCGCATCGACGCCCGTGTCTTCGCCCGGAACATCGGGTCCGAAGAGCGGGTCGTCTTCAAAGTAGAGGCCGCAGGCCGGATCGTCTTGGCGGCCGCCGCAGCGCTGCCACATGGCCGAGATCCAGCTGCCGGAGCCGAAGCCGATCATGGGGGCATTGTTGCGGTAGGCGCCCGAAGATTGGTCGTAGGTCTCTCCCACCAGCATGAAGTTGGAGCGGGTCTGATCGCCTACCCAGTCCTGCAGGAAGTCGGCGTAGTCGGGCAGCGCCATGCGACGGGCCGCGATGGAGGCGCGGAGGTCGAGGAAGACCCATTCGACCGTGTCATACTCGCTGCCGTAGGGCGAGAGGCCGTGCGTGTCGGAGGAGTCGTCGGTGCGGAAGAGGCCGCGGCCCGACGGCACGGTGAGCTGAGCGCGGAGGCCGGCCAGCGTGGCGGTGGAGGTGGGTCCGTCGGGGCTAAAAAGGCCGAGCGAGATGGCGTCGACGACGGAGGCATCCCAGTAGCCGGCGCCCGTCTGGAGCTCTTCGATGTTGGCGGCGAGGGCGCCCGAGGGGTCGCGCATGTTGCGATAGATGGCCTGCCGCAAGGCGCGACCGGCGAGGCGGTAGCGCTCGGCGTCGGCCGTCTCTCCGATGCTCTCCGCAAGGTCGCCGAGGTCGCAGAGACCGCGGGACGCGGTGAGTGAGGTGTAGGTGAAGCGCTTGGCCTTGAAGTCGAGCCAGTGCACCTCCCAGATGGAGGAGTCGCCCCACATCACGCCGGTCTCAGGCTCCACGAGCCCCTCGATCACGTCGCCCACGCCGTCGCGCACCTGCGGCCAGTTGTCGGAGACAAAGGCGAGGTCGCCGGAACGGTCGGCGTAGTGTTTGAGAGCCCAAGCGTAGAGGCCGAAGCCATCCCACTCGAAGTTGAAGTCGCCGTTGCAGGTGGTGTCGCTCTCCTCGAGGCCGAAGCCGTAGTAGCGGGTGAGCGAGAGGGCGTAGGGGCGGAGCGGGACGGTGGCCAACTCGGTGTAGGTGCGGAAGCGGTCGGCGTCGGCCTTGAGGTAGAAGTCGAGGGCGTCACGGGCCTCGGTCATCATACCGGCGTCCGACATTCCGATGATGGCGTAGGCTCCGTCACGCACCCAGGGGTAGGCCCACTGGCCCGGGGGCAGGCTCGCAAGCACGGCGCCATAACCGTTGTGCGCCCGCTCGATACCGGGCGGCGCGACAGCCGAGACGTTGTCGTCGATGCCGGTGTAGCGGGTCACGCCGCGGTCGACCTCGGGGCGGAGGAAGGTGGAGCGCTCGCGCACCTGCGCCGTGCGGAGGATGGCCGCGCTATGGCGGAAGACCGCTTCGTCGGGCAGCGTGATGCCCGGCGGGAGCGAGATGCTATCCTGGAAGGTCTGCCAGAGGTCGAGCTCGTCGAGCCAGATTTGCGCAGCGCTTCGGCCCGCAATCCAGGCGGCGCCCCGGTCGGCAGTGGCCGCGACGGCGTCAGGATTGGGGTCGTAGTTGACGAGCACTCCGACCCAGGCGCTTTCGCCTGCCGGGATGTCGGCGATGTCCCACTGGAAGGCGCCCGAGGAGCCGTCGGCCAGGCTCGAGGCGGTGGGTGGGAGCGGCAGGTCGCCGGCGCCGGTGCTAACGGCCTCGAAGAAGAGCGCGGGCGAGTGGGTCGTCCGTGTTGCCGGCTGCAGCGGCTGGCTCAGGACGAGGCCTGCGAATCCCTGCTCGAGCAGACTGCCGTCGACCTGGGTCGTGACGGTCTCAAACTCGGCACCGATCTCGGAGCGGGGACCGGGCCGGCCGAAGCCGAGGTTGGGGTTCACCAGGGCGTAGGCCCGCACCTGGCCTGTCGCGGTGCTGCCGAGGTTCTGCACCTCGAGGAGCATCACGAAGCTCTTGGCGTCGAGGCCCCAGGGGGCAAAGACGCGGGTGCGGGTGGCGACCTGCATGCCGGCGGGTGTCTGCTCGACGCGGATGATGGGCGTGCCGCCGGCGAGGTCGGGGCGGGCGGGCGTGCTGTCGTAGCCGGTGGCATCGAGGTCGGTGGGGGCCGTGTTGAGCCACTGGCTCTGACCGCGGGCCTGGATGCCAAAGTAGGCGTCGCGGAGCACATCACGGGAGTAGACGACCTGCGGCTGGAAGCAGGCTCCACCAGGCGTTGTGGGCAGCCAGAGTTCGGTGCCGTCGGCCTGCCAGCGGGGCTCCTCCGCCGCATAGAGATGGTCGCGGAGGTGGTGAATGACGCCCGTCCGCGCATCGACAACAACGCCGGTCTGGCCGTTCGAACTGACGAGGTCATACCAGCTCTGCGACGGGGCGATGGGATCGGCCGCGGCAGGTGCAGCAGCGGCTGCCCAGACCAGCGCGATCGACAGTGCAACAGCCTTCCATTTTCTCATGCGAACGCTCCAAACAGGTGTTAGCCTCCGATAGCAATTCGGCAGGTGGTTGCCAGCACCTCCTGCCCCGCACTTTCGGCATCGGTTCATGTCCTCGACTTCACAAGCCCTCTCTTTCATGCAGGAGCATGTGCCGCTGGCCCCGCGTACGACGATGGGGGTCGGCGGTCCTGCGCGGTTCTTTGTAGAGGGTCTCGATGCGGCGCGGGTTGCCAAGGTCATCCGTCACGGACGAGAGCGTGGGTTGCCCACCTTCGTGCTCGGTGGCGGGAGCAATCTCGTGGTCTCGGACGAAGGGTTCGACGGGCTGGTGGCCACGATCGACGAGTTCGGCATCGACATCACGGAGGACCACCGCAGCCACCGGGTAAGGGTTGGCGCGGGCGTGGTCTGGGACGAGCTGGTGGCCTTCACCGTGGACGAACGGCTCGCAGGGTTGGAGTGTCTGAGCGGCATCCCGGGGCGCGTGGGCGCTGCGCCGATTCAGAATATCGGCGCCTATGGTGCGGAGGCCGCCGACCGCATCATCGGTCTCTCGGCGATTGACCTCATCACGGGCGAGCGCCGGTACTTCGAGCATGCGGATTGTGGCTTCGGCTACCGCACAAGCATGTTCAAGAGCGGCGCGCGCGACCGCTACCTGATCACCTCTGTGGACTTTCGGTTGTCGCGAAGCGCGCCTTCGCAGCTCAACTACGAGGAGCTCCGCCGCGCCTTCGGCGGGCGTGAGAGCGTGAGCGATCTGAACGAGGTCCGCGACACCGTGCTGCGCATCCGCGCGGGCAAGTCGATGGTCTACGACGCCGCAGACCCCAACCACCGAAGCGCCGGCTCCTTCTTCGTCAACCCAATCGTCGAGCCGGAAGTCGCCGACCGTTGCGAGACCGCTGCGCGCGCGGCGGGCTTCGAAGGAGCAATGCCCCGCTTCGCTGCCGACGGCGGACGGGTGAAGCTCAGTGCGGCCTGGCTCATCGAGCGCGCCGGCTTCGAGCGAGGCTTCGCCTTCGGGCAGGCGCGCCTGTCGCCCAAGCACGCTCTCGCCATCGTCAATACGGGCAGTGCGCGCGCCGCAGATATTGTCGCGCTGGCAGGCTTTGTCCGTCGCGGCGTGCAGCGCGCCTTCGAGGTCACGCTCGAGCCCGAGGCCATCTTTCTCGGCTTCAACAAGCCCATCGACGAGCTGCTCGCATGAGACGGAAAGAGAGGGCAGATCGCATCCGTGAACAGCTCGAGGCGCTCTATGGGCAGCCTGCGATTCCGCTCGACCACACCGACACCTTCACCTTGCTCGTCGCGGTGCTGCTATCGGCGCAGACGACCGACAAGAAGGTGAACCAGATCACGCCGGCACTCTTCGACCGGGCTCCGACGCCCGCGGCGATGGCGGCCCTAACGGTCGAAGAGATTCGAGAGCTCATCCGCGAAGTGGGGTTGGCGCCGCAGAAGGCGAAGGCACTCAAGCGGACGGCCGGGCTGCTCGTTGAGGTGCATGGCAGTGTGGTGCCGCAGACCTTCGAGGAGCTTGAGGCGTTGCCGGGCGTAGGCCACAAGACGGCGTCGGTGGTGATGTGTCAGGCCTTCGGCTTTCCCGCCTTCCCTGTCGATACCCACATCCACCGTCTCGCCACCCGCTGGCGCCTGACGAGCGGCAAAAATGTGGAGACGACCGAGGCCGATCTCAAGCGGCTCTTCCCCATCGAGAGTTGGAACCGGCTGCACCTGCAGATCATCTACTTTGGCCGTGAGCACTGCCCTGCCCTGCGTCACGATCCGGCCGGTTGCCCCATCTGCTCGTGGGCCGCAGCGCCGCCGAAACGGCCTACGAAAAGCTAAGGTCGCGAGCGCCGGGGAGCGTCATGACGAAGTCGCCGCCGAAGGCCTTTGCGGGCGTCACAGCGCCGGCAGCAACAGCGCCGCTCCGCACGCCACGCACGCAGGCGATCGCGGCGTCTGCCGTGAAAGTGTACCCCTCCGGTACGATGAAGCGACCCTGCACGACGCTGCCCGCTGCGTTGCGTACCTCGCCCCAGACCTCCATGCGGGCGCTCTGTCGGGTATCGAGGTCGGGCCCCTTCACAAACTGCTCGACCGCCCACTTCAGCAGCAGCTGCACCGGCTTCAGGCCGTAGAGCGGTTTGAAGAGGTCGTTGAGCCGGATGCCGGTTACGACAGAGGGCTTGAGCGCGAAGTAGGTACGGACGTTGGGGATGCCCGTGGTGTGGAAGGCGGTGGAGACATCGCCCCACGGCAGCGAGACGATGAAGCGCTCCCCCGATACGAACTGCACGGAGCGGGTCTTGTGGCCAGATGGCACCGGCACAATCTTGCCGTCGATGCGCTCGGCGCTCCCCATCGCGAGCCCCTCCACCATGGTCTTTGCGGTGCCGGGGCTCAGCCCGCCGAGCCCCCAGATGGCGAGCTCCAGGTGGGTCGCGTCGGGCATGCGCTGGAGCAGCATTGCGGCCATGCAGTCGGTTGGGACCACGTCGAGGCCCACGCCGGGCATCGCGACGATGCCCGCAGCCTTGGCTTTGTCGGAGCGGTTGAGCACCGACTCGAAGACGGCCATCTCACCGGTGATGTCGAGGTAGTGGGTACCTGTCTCCAGGCAGGCCTTGAAGAAGGGGCGCGAGGTGGCCGAGAAGGGACCGGCGATGAGCAGCGCGGCATCGATCCCGGCGAGACCTGCGACGATGGCTGCATGGTCATCGAGTGAGAAGACCCGCCACGGAAGGCCGAGCCGCTCGGCGAGGGGCCGCACCTTCTCTTCGCTCCGGCCGGCGAGGACCGGGCGCTCGCCGAGGGCAACCGCCCGCTCGGCGGTGAGAACACCAGTGTATCCCGTGGCTCCATAAATCATCCACTGCTTGGCATCTTCCGACATCGATTCGGCTCCGTTTGAGGTGGCGGCACCCTCGCGCCTCCCGCGATCCTTGTCGAGCAAAACCCGCTCCTTGACTCACCCTCTCCCACGGCTAGTCTTGGGCCTCCATGAGCTTGGATAAACTCCGGATGGCTGAGCACTCACAGCATGGCGTGTCGGTGATTGTCCCGACGCTACAGCGGGGCGACTTTCTCGCCGACTGCCTGCGCGATCTGGCGATGCAGACGCACGAGCGGCTGGAGGTGGTCATCGTTGATCAGTCCGACAGCGTGCCGCCGCAGGTAGCCGAGGCGCTCGAACTGCTGGGCGAGCGCGCCAGCCACTACCGGGTGACCTTTCGAGGACTCCCCTCGGCGCGGAACTTCGGATGGCAGTTCGCCAAGCATGAGCGGCTCATCTTCGTAGACGACGATGTGCGCATCCCGCCGGACTTCGTGACGCGCCACCTCGATGCCCTCTCAACGCCCGGCGTAGGCATCGTCGCGGGTGGCTTCGATGAGCCCAAGCGTGGCCACGATGCGGGCCCCAACACCGGCCGATTTTTTCGCCGCACCTGCGATCCGCACCGCGGCTTTGCGGCGACGGGCCGCTTTGAGTGCGACCATGCGCCGGGCGGAAATTTTTCGACGCTCCGGCAGGTGCTGGAGAGGGTCGGCGGCTTCGACGAGACGCTCAACTACGGGGCTGCGCTCTACGAAGACCTCGACTTCTCGTTGCGGGCAAAGTCGGCCGGCTACAAGGTGCTCTTCGACGGCGCAGCGCGCCTCATCCATCTCGCAGCGCCGAGCGGCGGCTGCCGTGTGGACCAGGTGACCCGATACACCCATTCGCTCGGCCACAACCGAAGCCTGATCATCGCGCGCCATCTGGCGCCTGCAGAGCAGGCCACCGCCTACGCCTACCTGCTCAAGCTCTTTGCAGCCTATGCCGTCCACTACCGGAACCCAGCCGCCATCGCGGAAGGTTGGAGCGGGCTTCGGCTCGGGCGCGAAGCTGGACTGCGCGCACCGCAATGCACCCAGTTCGGCACGCAGCATCTTCAACCCGCTACCTGAGGCAACCATGCGCATTCTTGTTACCGGCGGCGCCGGCTTCATCGGCAGCCACATCGCCGAGGCCGCGCTCGCTGCAGGCCACGAAGTCTGTGTGCTCGACAACCTCTCCTCGGGTCGTCGGAAGAACGTCCCCGCGGCAGCCCGGTTTGAGCAGATCGATATCCGCGACGGCGCTGCCGTAGACGCCCTCATCGCCGACTTCCGGCCGGATGCGGTATCGCACCAGGCGGCGCAGGCCAGCGTATCGGTGAGCATGCGCGAGCCGCTGCTCGATGCCTCCGTGAACCTCATCGGCTCGCTGAACATCCTCGAGGCCTGCCGCGCCCACGGCGTAGGCCGGTTCGTCTTCGCCTCGACGGGCGGCGCCATCTACGGCGAGGTACCGGAGGGCCACGCCGCGACCGAAGAGACCACGCCTGCGCCGCTCAGCCCCTACGCCGCCTCCAAGCTTGCCGTGGAGGGCTACCTTGCCACCTATGCCACGCTTGGGGTGCAGTCGACGGTCCTCCGCTACGCAAACGTCTACGGCCCCCGCCAAGACCCGCACGGAGAGGCGGGCGTTGTTGCCATCTTCGCCCAGCGGCTGCTCGCAGCGGAACCGCTCCGTATCTACGCCCGTCAAAGCCCCGGTGATGGCGGCTGCGTGCGCGACTATGTCTTTGTCGGCGAAGTCGTCCGCGCCAACCTCGCGGCGCTGGAGGGCCGGCTGCCGCACCGTGTGATGAACGTGGGCACCGGCCTACCGACGGCCACCGCCGAGCTCCTCGCGACCATGCAGGCCGGCCTTGGCACCAGCGCGGTGGCGGAGGAGGCTGGCGTGCGCGAGGGTGACCTCCAGCGGTCGCTCCTGTCGCCGGCGCGCTTCTCTGCGGCACTCGGGGGCATCACCTCGCTCGCCGACGGCCTCGCTGCCACGGTGGACTGGTTCCGCGCGCAAGCCTCCGGTTCGTAGGGGTGCGGGTCTTCGACGCATGGATGCAGCCGCCCGCGCGGCGCTTTCTTACAGACCCCATCTTTGCCTCCCTCACACGCTGGCTGAACATCGATCCGGCGACGCTGCCGGAGAGCTTCCCGCCTGATTTCTTGTTGCATGCGATGGACGCGGCGGGCGTCGAGCAGGCGACCGTCTCTGCCTGGCACGGGCCGAGCGGTGCCATCATCTCCAACGCTGAGATTGCGGCGCTCGTTCGTGCTCACCCGGACAGACTCGTAGGCCTCGCTTCGGTCGATCTTGCGCGCCCGATGGAGGCCGTGCGCGAGCTCCGAAGGGCCGTGGAGTTCGACGGCGCCCGCGGGCTCCGACTGCTCCCCTGGCTCTGGAACCTGCCGCCCAACGACCGCCGCTACTACCCGCTCTACGCCGCCTGCGTCGACCTCGGAATCCCCTTCTGCACGCAGGCCGGCCACGCCGGACCGCTCTGTGAATCGGAGCCCGGCCGCCCCATCCCCTACCTCGATCAGGTCGCGCTGGAGTTCCCGGAACTCATCATCGTCGCAGGGCACACCGGCTTCCCCTGGACACAGG
>JABMMX010000031.1 GCA_013205435.1 Deltaproteobacteria bacterium | reverse complement strand
GGGAGGATCGGAGTCGAACCGACGAATGGAGGCTTTGCAGGCCTCTGCCTTACCACTTGGCGACCTCCCCAAGCGGAGCAAGTCGTCTAGGAAAGTCACCGCCCTTTCGTCAAGATGACTTGCGACGAGAGACTGCTTTCCTGACGGGCCGCTCCCCAAATCAGGCAATCGTGATATCCGGCGCCAGATAGACATCCTGGATCGCGTTGAGCAGCGCCACACCCTCGTTCATCGGCTTCTGGAACGCCTTGCGACCCGAGATCAGGCCCATGCCGCCGCCACGCTTGTTGATGACCGCCGTGCGCACCGCCTCTGACAGGTCGTTGCTGCCGGCTGCACCACCGGAATTGATGAGTCCAATCCGGCCCATGTATCCGTTCGCGACCTGGTACCGAACCAGATCGATCGGATGGTCCGTAGAAAGGTTCGAGTACATGCGCTCGTCCAGCTTGCCGTATGAGCTGCCGCCCATGTTCAGCGCCTTGAAGCCGCCGTTGTTCTCCGGGAGCTTCTGCTTGACGATATCCGCGCCAATCGTCGCGCCCAGATGATTCGCCTGGCCCGTCAGGTCAGCCGCCACATGGTAGTCCTTGCCATCCTTCTTGAACCCGCTGTTCCGAAGGTAGCACCAAAGCACCGTCACCATGCCCAGCTCATGTGCCCGCGCGAACGCCTCGGACACCTCCACAATCTGACGCGTGCTCTCCTCCGAGCCGTAATAGATCGTCGCGCCGACCGCGCTGCAGCCCATGTCGAACGCCTGCTCCACCTGCGCGAACATCACCTGATCAAACTTGTTCGGATAGGTCAGCAGCTCGTTGTGGTTGAGCTTCAGCATGAAGGGAATCTTGTGCGCATACTTGCGCGCAACCGATGCCAGCACCCCGTAGGTGCTCGCCACCGCGTTGCACCCGCCCTCCATCGCCAACTTCACGATGTTCTCAGGATCAAAGTAGGCAGGGTTCTTGGCAAACGACGCGCCCGCCGAGTGCTCGATCCCCTGATCTACAGGCAGGATGGAGACATAGCCCGTACCGCCAAGCCGCCCAGCGCGGAGCAACCGCTCGTAGTTCGCCAGCACGGGCGTCGGACGGTCCGTCAGAGACAGAACACGGTCCACATAATCGGGACCCGGCACCGTCAGCGACGACCGCGGAATCGTCCCGCAGGTATGGTTCAACAGCGACTCAGCGTCGGCTCCAAGAAGACTCGTAATCTCGCTCGTGTTCATTGCGCGCTCCTCCTTCGTTGTGGCGCTGCATCCTTTATCGCGAGCCCAACCACGGTCAATTGCTTTGCGCTCTGCCGCGACGGTCACCCGCAACTCACAACGATTTCGTTGGATTGCGCAGACCACCTCCGATGACCGCGGCGACGCTCGCAGCGCTGGCCCTCGCGCTCGTGCTCGCGCACGCTCTTCGAAATCTGGTAGAGGAACCCGGTCAACGCGCCATCAAGCTGTGGTGGAGACGCAGGCAGCAGCCGCCAGCCAACACCAGGGCCTAGACGCCGTCGCTCGTCTCGAAGAACTCGATCTTCGGGTGGCGCTCCTTCACGTAGCCGAGCCGCCAAGCAGACTCAGCCAAGTAGACCGACCGCTCCTTCACGTCGCGAGCCACATAGCGCCGGAAGGCCAGCTCAAACTCAGCCACCGCCACGGGGTCCGACGACCGATACCAACGTGCCGTCGTCAGCTCCACCATCTCAAACTGCGCCTGAACATCATACTCGGCAGCGAGCCGGAACTTGAGGACCTCAAGCTGGAGGTTACCGACCACACCGACAATGAACTCTGGTGAATCCAGCGGACGAAACAGCTGCACAGCCCCCTCTTGGGCCAGCTGGTCGAGCCCCTTCTTGAGGTTCTTCATCCGAAGCGGATTCTCGAGCCGCACCCGACGAAAGATCTCAGGCGCAAAACAGGGAATCCCCGTGAAGTGCAGCGTTTCACCCTCGGTAAATGTGTCGCCAATCTCGATGAGTCCCGTGTCGTGCACCCCGATGATGTCGCCCGCCCAAGCATCCTCGACGATCTCTCGCTCGCGGGCCATGAAGGTGATTGGATTGGCGATCTTCATCTCTCGGCCGAGCCGCACGTTCCACAACTTGTCGCCGCGCTGGAAGTGCCCCGAACAGACCCGAAAGAAGGCGATACGATCGCGATGGTGCGGGTCCATGTTCGCCTGAATCTTGAAGATAAAACCTGTCACCTTCTCCTCTGCAGGCTGCACCACCCGCTCCCTGCAGGCACGCGCCTTGGGCGCCGGCGTGATCGAAACAAAGGTGCGGAGCATCTCCTCCACCCCGAATCCGCTCAGCGCACTCCCAAAGAACACCGGCGTCTGCTCGCCCCGCAAAAAGGCAGCCTCGTCAAACTCCGCACCAGCGCCCTCAAGCAGGTCCAACTCCTCGCGGAGCCGGTCCGCGGCGAGCTTGCCGATGATGCTGTCGAGACGCGCGTCTGTCGCCCCTTGAATCTCAACGTAATCGCCCTTCCCGCCGTCGGCCGAGCCATCGAACAGCCAGACCGACTTCGAGCGAAGATCGTACACACCACGGAACCCGCTCCCAGACCCGATTGGCCAGGTAAGCGGGATGGCATGTAGTTTCAGAACCTTCTCAAGATTATCCAACAGATCGAATGGCTCCAGACCATCGCGATCCATCTTGTTCATGAAAGTGACGATAGGGGTGTTCCGCATGCGGCAGACATTCATCAACTTGATGGTCTGCGCCTCAACCCCCTTTCCGCTGTCGATCATCATCAACGCGGCGTCAACGGCCGTCAGCGTGCGGTAGGTGTCTTCGCTGAAGTCGTTGTGACCCGGCGTATCGAGAAGATTGATGTCGTACCCTTCGAAGGGAAACCGCATCACCGCAGTGGTAACCGAGATCCCGCGCTGCTTCTCGATCTCCATCCAGTCCGAGGTCGCATACTTGCCAGACTTCCTCGCCTTGACTGTGCCGGCCATCTGGATGGCTCCGCCGAGGAGCAGGAGCTTCTCTGTCATCGTGGTCTTTCCGGCATCGGGGTGGCTGATGATGCCAAAGGTCCGACGGAGCGCGATCGCCTCCTCCAACGCAGCATTGCCCGCTTCCATCACACACCTCACCAGAGAGGCGGCGCAGATAGCCCCGAGTCATGGAACCTGCAAGCGCCAGACAGGGCCAGCGGCAGCCACGACGCAATGGCGACGACCAGGTCGCCGCAGAGAGAGCAGCCCCTATCTTCATCGAGCCGCCGGCCACATCGCACCGCGTGCAACCCAGCTGCCGCAGCTGCTCAGGAGCAGCCAGGATCACGACAGCCACATCAGCTCATTCGAGCGCACCCCCAGTACTGCGCCTACGCCGGTCTCAGCGGGCAGCAGTGCGCACGCCCGAGGCCCCAAGGGGAGCAGGCTGACTCCGCTCGAGGGGATGAGCGAATGCGGGGGTTGCCCGCGGTCTGTAGCCACTGCAGAGCGCCGCCATTGGCGGTACCGGGCAGGATAGCCCAGACGAAGCGTGGTTCACGGGAGCAGACAGCCCTCGCAGAGCCAGCCGCGCGTCTGCGGGGCAGGGAGGCGGCGGCGGCGTAGCGCGAGATGAAAACGCGGGCGCAAAAACGCCTCAAGGCCGTTTCGGTGAAGAAACGACCTTGAGGTTTTAAGGG
>JABMMX010000305.1 GCA_013205435.1 Deltaproteobacteria bacterium | reverse complement strand
GCAGCGCCTGCCGCTCCAGCAACTCCACCAACCGGCCCCATGCGCCGCGCTCCGAAAAGCCTCGACGGAGCTCCGACAGCACCTGAGCATCCCCAGGCTGAAGTTCCAGCAGCTGCTCCAGTGCACCAATCGCCTGCCATGGCTGACGAAGACGCTCCGACCAGATCTCAACCACCCAACGCAGCGCCCGCGTCGCATCCTCGGCACGAGCCGCATGCGACGCATGCTCCATCATCAACGTCACCACGTCGCTCCAGCGACCCGCTGACGCAAACCGTTCGGAAAGCGCCCACGCAGCATCCACATGACCGGGCGAAATCTTCAAAATCGACTGCAGCGTCTGAGCCACCATGAATGGCAGGTTCAGACGATCGCGGTACACCTCGACCATCGTCTCCAGAATCCGGACCTGGTCCTCCCCCCCATCCGCGAGCGCCAGATCATCCTTCAGAACCTCCAGCAGCGTGCTCCAGCGGCCCGTCGTCGTCAGCAGCTCTTGCAGACCCGACCGGGCACCGGAGTGGTGCGGGCTTCGGCGCAGAATCTGCCGCCAAACCTCCACCGCCTTGTCCTGCGTGCGCGCATCCGTCGCGCTCAGGCTGGCAAGCTCCTCACTCACCTCCAGCCAAGCCCCCTGCTCCACCGTCACATCACGCAGACTCTGCAGCGCCGTCAGCAGCCGCCGCGGCTCACCCGCTCGTCGCGCGAGCTCGGCAAAAAATGTGAGCGTCGTGACCTCACGGCCATCCAGCAGGCGCACCCGCTTGAACATGCGCTCCGCCGCCTCCATATCGCCAAGCTCGTGCCAGTAGAGGCGGCCTGCATCGATCATCAGCTCCTTCGCCGACTCCTGCCAGACCAACGCCTTTACGGCCGACTCATAACGTGCCGAAAGCGACGCAAGATCACCTGCCTCCCGATACCGCTTGGCAAGCGCCTCAAGAACCCCGAGGTCATCCTCGCCCGACGCCCAGAGCGACTCCAACGCCGCTCGATCCAGCCCCGCCAGCGTCGCCGGGTCGCTCCTGCGAACGCGACGGTTCGGGGCAACGCTCTCGCCCGCTGCCGCAGACCGCAGCGCGCTAAGCGCCGGGCTCAGCTTCCATTTCAACTTCGGCTCCGTCTCAACCGCCGCGGCAACGGGAACCTCTGCAGCCACAACCGCAGCAGGCGCACGCACAGCCTCGACAGACGCTTCATGCGCCTGCTGCGAAGAATGCGCCGCCGCCGTTGCCTCAGCGGGCAGCATGGCGAGCCGGGATTCAAGACGTCCCACGCCCTCGAGCGTGGGCGCAAGCTGCACTGCCCGCTCAAGGTAGCCCAGTGCTCGCTCCGCATTAGGACCGCCATCCAGCGCAGCCTCACCAAGCGCGATCAGCAACTCCGCCTGCGCCACAGGCTCCGTCACTGCATGAAGTTCCAACTCGAGCAGCCGCGTCACAAGCCGCCAGTTCCCCTGTCCAGCATAGATGCCGCGCGCCCGCGACAGCGCTGCCTGGTTCTTGGGCCACAGCTTGAAGGAGGCCTGGTAGTGACGAAGCGCCTGTTCAGGCCGCCCAAGCTGCAACTCCCAGAGCTGACCGACCGTCTCGAACAGCTGCGAACGCTCCTCCACACCAAGCGCAGGCGCCATCGACTCAAGCTGCCCAATGAGCCGCTCCCAGTCTGCACGACCCTCAGGCCCGAACGGAGTGCCGAAGGTCTCGTACAGCCCGACGAGGTCCTGCCAGCTGCCACCCGCAACGAACTGAGCCTCGCAAAACGCGAAAACATCTGCCCGTGCCGGCTCCGTCAGGAGTGTCCCCAGCGCCTGTTCAAGCTCGTTCAACATCATGACCTCTGCGCCGTCTTCGACTTGACTACACTCCGTAACCACTTCGCAGGTAGTCGTCACTCTCGCTCACCTCTCGTTCCGAAAGATCTCCGCTCACCTGCTCCCCTTCCACTAGCCCAACGGGTCTGCGCCCGCAGCCCGCTTCGAACGCGCCTCCGCCATCATCGTTCCAACCGCCGGCACCGCCGCGAGCACCTGTACTACCAACTGAAGCCCGTTCTGAATCAAACCCATCGCCAGACCCGCAGCTCCGACCGACGAACCAGGCAGATAGAGCCGCAGCCCCTCTTGCACAAAGTACTGAAAGTTCCCCAAAAATCCCGGCCCCGTCGGGATCATCAGACCCACCACCAGCGTGCCCAACAGACCCCATCCCGCATACCACGGCAACATGAAGCCGAACCCCCGCGCCAGCCACCACATCCCGAACGCATTCGCAGACCAGTAGACCGCAGTCAGCAGCAGGAACCACCCAAGACGGCCGCCCCCGTACAGCGATTGCACCCCCACCGAAAAGGTCTCCATCATACCAATCAGACTCCGCGAAAATCCGGGAGCAAGCCTGCCGACGGTCTCCGACACAATCCGCTCCGCAAGCCATCGCTTCCAGGCAAACAGCGTCAGTCCCACCGTTGCCGACACGAATACCAACAGGCTCACCCAGCCTGCGCTCCGAACCACCTCCGACGCCGCGACAGGGGCCGCCAAAATCGACAGAAACAGCACCAGGGTGATGATCAGGCCGTCAGCAACCCGCTCCACTACGGCCGTGCCAAGCCCTGCCGAAAACGGCACGCCCGCGCGACGCTGCAGCAACAGCGGCCTCACGAACTCACCCAACCGAAGCGGGAACAGCACGATCGCCGCAAACCCTACCAACCCCACATGGAGTACCTCGCCGGCTGGTACATCCGAAATCCCGCGGACCATCACAACCCAGCGGCCCACACGAGCCGCGTGCACCACCACAAACGAGGCCACATAGACCCACAGGTAGCGGGCCTCCACAGCCTGTGCTGACGCCACAGTCGACCGCCATAGGCCGGTGATTCCTGCAGAGCCGCCAACCTCGTCCGCCATCCCTTGCAGCGTCAACCAGAGGAGCCCGACGCCAATCAGCAGGCTCGCCAGAAACCGCCACAACCACTGGGATTTCATGGCCTGCACTCCAACCGCTCCACGCCTCCACCCACGGAACAGCCACGAGCGCGATGCAGAGCGCAATCTTCAAAGAGGGGAGGATCGGAGTCGAACCGACGAATGGAGGCTTTGCAGGCCTCTGCCTTACCACTTGGCTATGCCACCGGCTTGAACGATAAAATTAGTCTTCTTTTGTTTAAAAGACAAGCGCTTCTT
>JABMMX010000304.1 GCA_013205435.1 Deltaproteobacteria bacterium | reverse complement strand
GACCTGCGCCACCTCTCGCTCGCGCTCGACCTCTCCCGCCAGACGGGGAGCGCCTCCTCCGTCGGAGAGGTGACCTCCATGGCCGCTCCGTTGCTCTACCAATTCGTGACCAAACTCTACAGCCGCGAACTCGAAGACGAGGCCGACCGCTATGCGGTCGAGCGCCTGCTTCGGTTGGCCTACTCGCCCTACGAGTTTGAGCGCCTGTGGCGCCGCTGGGATTCCGAAACGCCCTCCCCCATCTCGGGCAACAAGCCGGTCTCGCAGGCCGACATGGAGGCGGCGCTCCTGGCAGACCACAGCCCGCCGAGAATGCGCGCCTGCCTGCTCCGTCCGCTGATTCAGGAGTACGAAAAGCGGACCACGCTCGCCCTCTTCTACAAGGGCAAGAAGAACCTCGAATCGAGGACCCCGCTCCGCCAACGCGCCTTCTAGCCCTCCGGAACCTGCCGCAGTAAGCCATTCATGCCGGTTATCCCTCTGCCCATCGGAGCCAACCTTCTGCCCGACGCCACCACGGCCCGCGGCTTTCGGTTCGGTGTGCACAAGCTCCTCGGCGCGGGCGGCTTCGGCATCACCTACCTCGCCAAGGATGCGCAGCTCGGCGACCTCTGCGTGGTCAAGGAGTTCGCGCTCGAAGCGCTCTTTCAGCGCGAGCAGGCAGGCACCCGGCTCATCGTGGTGCACGGCCGCGAGTCGGAGCACAACCACTGGTTGGAGAAGTTCTTCCGCGAAGCCCGACTGCTCCACCATGTCCGTCACGAAGGGGCTGTCACGGTCCGCGCCGTCTGGCGCGAGAACAACACCGCCTATTTCGCGATGGAGTTTGTGGACGGCATCCAGCTCCCTGCGCAACCGATGGCTGGGGTGGGCTGGGCGACCTGGGAACCTGTTGCCAAGAAGTTCCTGATCGCGCTTGGAGCCGTCCACGACGCAGGCCTGAGCCACGGCGACATCAAGCCGCCCAATGTCCTAGTGCGGCGAGATGGCCAGCCCACGCTCATCGACTTCGGCACCGCACGCGCCGCCAGAGACCTCGAGAAGACCCACCTCACCGCGCTGATCACGAGCCACGGCTATTCGCCACCCGAACTCTCGGTCCGAGACCGGGCGAAGGAGGTGGGGCCGTGGAGCGACCTCTACAGCTGGGCCATGACCGTCATGGGGCTCGTCGTCGAGCACGGTGGCGACGGCGGTGCACCGCTCGGCGCCAGCGAACGGCTCGCGCTGCTCAAGCATGGCATCTCAGCCGCAGGCTACGGCGCACCGCTCGAGAAGCAGCTCCTCGCGGCACAGGTTCCGGCCAACTGGACCAAACTGCTCCTGCGCTGCGTCGTGATGGACCCTACCGCTCGGCCGCAGTCTGTGGCGGAGGCACTCGCAGCACTTCACGAGCCACCCATCGTCGCCGCGCCGGGCCCGGCGACCGGTCGTCTGCCTGTCGGCAAAGTCGATGCATCGATCGGGAGCCGCGGGGCGCTGGAGGCAACTGCTCCGAAACGCCGAGGACCACGCTTCTGGTTCAACCTCATCTTGTTCTCGATCCTCACGGTCCTGCTGCTTGCGTGTGGATACGTCTTCGTTTTCGCCAAGTTTCTCGACAACTTAGAGATCGGCTCAAAGCCTCAACTTTCTGAAGCAGCAGACCCCACCAAAACGGCGGTACCCTGGCGGAAGGTAAAGCCTGGAGCGCCACAAGCAGACGCCTCTCCGGCTGGCTCCCCCGACGCGGGCACCGACGTAGATGCGAGGTCGAAGGGCGATGTAAATCAAAGGTCGCAGGCCGACGCAGAAGCCAAGAAGAAGGCGGGCTTTCCGCAGACTGAAGGCAGCCCGGCCGTAGGTTCGGCGCGGCGCCCCAAGAGAGCGCCGACGTCCGAGCCTGAGCCGGAGCCAGAACCCGAAGACCCAGAATTCGCGGCCGGCGAGCCCCTGCATCCGCCTGCGGCAACATCCAAACCTAGTGACCCCCAGCAAGGACGCACCGGCAGGAAGACGCGAGACTTGATTCTCGGCACGAAGCCCTCCCCCGCAGCCCCCGCCCCGACGACGGCGCCCAAGTAGGCCCGCACAACGCCGTCGGAAGCCGCCTCTCCGCACACGATTTTATCGCTCTTCTCTCTGATTCTGGACCCTCTCCGATGCCCATCGCCCCCCTCTTGCCCGGCCAACACCTCAACGCCGACGACACCTCACCCGGAGGCGGCCGCTTCATGATCGAGAAGCCGCTCAGCGCAGGTGGCTTCGCCATCACCTACCTGGCCTACGACCAGCAGACGGGCGATCGCTGCGTCATCAAGGAGCTGGCCATCGACCAGCTCATGGTCCGCTCGGGCGCCGACATGGTGCCGCTCCCAGGGCGAGATGGCGATGTCGCCATCTGGGTCCAAAAGGTGGAGAAGGAGGCCAATACCCTCCACCGGCTTCGCAATGCAGGCGTTGTCCCCATTCGAACCACCTGGCGCGAAAACGGTACCGCCTACTTCGCCATGGACTTCATCGACGGCATCGAGCTGCCCGCAGAGCCCACAGCCGGCGCTGGCTGGGCAACCTGGGAGCCAGTCGCCCTCAAGTTCCTCACGGCGCTTGGCGCCATCCACGCCGAAGGGCTGGTCCACGGCGATATCAAGCCGGCAAACATCCTCGTGGACCGCGCAGGCAACCCGGTCATCATCGACTTCGGCACGGCCCGCTCCACCGAAGAGGCGAAGAAGACACGGCTCACCACCGTCGCGATGACCCCGGGCTACTGCCCGCCCGAGCTCGCCGTGCGCGATCGAGCGCGCGAGATGGGCCCCTGGAGCGACCTCTACAGTTGGTCCCTTTCCGTGATGGGGTTGGTGATTCGCCACCGCGGCATCGACGGCGCGCCGCTTGACACCTCCGCACGCGTGGCGCTGGCCCAGCACGGGCTGGCAGAGGCAGGCATGGGGGCCGAGACAGCCTCCGCCCTCCGCGAAGCAGCCGTTCCGGAGCCCTGGATCGCCGTCCTGATGGCCTGCGTCGCACTAGAGCCAAGCGCACGTCCGCAATCGGCAGCGGCGGTCATTGCCAGCCTCCAACCGGCACCGGTCGCGCGGTCGCTACCCCCGGTTCCCCAGAAAGTTGCCGCACCGGAACCTGCCCCGGTGGCAGCCGCACCGGCACCGGCACCGGCACCCGCCCCTGCGGCGGCAACCACATCCACCGCAGAAGACGCCGCGTCACGAGCAGCGGCAGCGGCGGCCAGATACGACTCGCTCTCGCCGCAGCCCAAGCCGGCTGGTTCCCGAAAGGCGCTCGTCACAGTACTCGCCTTCGGTGCAGTGGCAGCGGTCGGCATTGCCCTGGCGGTCGGGATGCGAGGAGCCCCTCCTCCGCCCGGGTATGATGGAGAATTCGCATACGGCTCGGCCGAGCCTACTCCCGAACAAGCCGCGGTACCCGCCGCGGAACCGGCCGCGGAACCGGAAGTCATTCCTCCGCCCGCGCCGATCGAACCCGCTCCAGCGGTGCCTGAGCCGGTGCCCGAGCCTTCGAGTGAAGCTCCCGTCATGGTGCAGCGCGGGAGTAACTGCGTGATCATGTGGCGGGGCCAAGACCTTATCACGGACGACAGATGTTATGAGGAATCCGTCGTTACGGTACGCCGCATCAACGATTTCAACGGAAAATCGCTTCCATTCCGTCACGACAACACTCTCTTCTACGTCTTCGACATTTCGACGTATGGAACGGGAAACGCGTGCGACGGTAACGACTACTATGTCGTCGGCGTAGGAGCGGAGTACGCGTGGGTAACCAATCGATTTGGGGGCTGCGCCCATCCGCTGAGTTTGAGCGGCACTGATGATGGAATCAAACTGAAACTTGATACCCCGGAGGGGGTGGTCTCGTGCCGAGTCACGCCCGGAAGTGCGGCATGTTCCCAACCCGTACCGCCGCCGAAGCCTCCCGTGGTCAGTAGCCGTCGGATCAGGGTCGGTGGAACCCTTCACGAAGGATATCGCTCGAATGACGGCATTCCATCCATCGAATCATCCTCTGGGGATCAGCGGTTCGACATAACTGAGGCCCGAAACTGCCCGCTGGGCGAGCACTTCGGCGGATGGGTCGAACTCGATCTCTCCTGTGAGACCCTAGCAAACGGATATGAATCCTGTGCCTGCGACGCGCTTCGGCTTCCGGACTAGGCGCTGCGAAGGGATCACCATACACAACCATCGCAAAATTGCTCCCGCCGAAGCAGCCGCATTCATGCCCACAACCGCGCCGTATTGACGCAATCTCCTCCCCCCCTCTAAGCAACCTCCTCCATGCCCATCGCCCCTCTCTCATCCGGCCTGCAGCTCCACGCCGACGCCACCTCACCCGGAGGCGGCCGCTTCATGATCGAGAAGCCGCTCAGCGCAGGTGGCTTCGCCATCACCTACCTGGCCTACGACCAGCAGACGGGCGATCGCTGCGTCAT
>JABMMX010000303.1 GCA_013205435.1 Deltaproteobacteria bacterium | reverse complement strand
GGCGCGCTCGATAGTCGGAAGGTGCGGCGCGGGGCAAGGAGGCGGGCGCGGCGGCGGCCAACATTGGCTCCCTGCGCTTCGATGGGATAGTTAGTCGGCATGGCCAAGAGAGTGGAACAGAGCGGCGGCCTTCGCGGGCTGTGGGAGGGCGCACGGTGGGCCGCACAGGCCATGCTGCTGGCCTGCCTGCTGCTCTGGAACGCACCCCGCGCGCAGGCCGCTGAACAGCGGCGCTGGGACCTGTTCGGTCTCGATACCGCACCCCGCGCGGCGCAGCAGGAGATGGTGAAGCGGGGCCGTGAGCGGCTCTTCCCCTACCTGCCGGACGAGCCGCAAGGGCGCAGCCTCTCCGTGGGGACGGCGCAGGATGGCTTCATCGTCAGCGCCCGCCCGCTACCGCTTCCGGGCGATCACTACGCTGTCCTGCCACGCCAACTTTCGCGGAAGCTGCTCTACGGCACGCAGGAGCTCATCGCCTCCATCGTATCGGCCTCAGACGCCGTTGCTGCAGCCTCGCCCGGCGCAGTGCTCGGCGTAGGCAACATCGGCCGGCGCGACGGTGGAGACATCCCCTACTCGGTCAGCCACAACGCCGGCCGCGATGCCGACCTCGCCTTCTATGCTACCGACCCGCGCGGACGGCCCGTGCTGCTGCCCGACCTTGTGCGTTTCGATGGATCCGGCCGCAGTCGCGACTTCGATGGATTCTACCGATTCGACGTAGCCCGCAACTGGCTCCTCGTTCGCGCTCTCGCCACCGATCCGCAGGTGCAGATGGAGTATCTCTTCATCTCCGACCCGCTGCGCGCCCTGCTGCTTGGTCACGCCCGTCAGCTCGGGGAGCCGCCGGAGGTGGTGCAGCGGGCCGCCTCCATGCTCATGCAGCCGGGCCCCGAGATCCCGCATGACGATCATCTCCACATCCGCATCTACTGCGGCCGCGCCGACCGGGGCGCAGGCTGTGAAAACCGCTCCCGCATCCTCCCCGGGGTGGAGACCTTCGAGGGCATCCGCGAGGGGCGGCTCACGCAGGCTGCCCTCTTTGCGCGCGGCAAGGCCCCCGAGGTACGCGTGGCCGGGCTGGAGCGCATCGCCTGGCTTGGCGGCGAGGAGCAGGCGCCGGCCGTGCTCGCCGCCCTGAGCGACCCAGTGGCCCGGGTGCGAGAGGCCGCTGTCTTTGCGGCCGCTGAGCTGGCGCCGCCGCGGGTCGCGCCACTGCTCGCCGACCGCATGGAGAGCGAGAGCGACCCGCGGGTGCAGCGGGCCATCCTGCTGGCGCTCGGGCAGGTGGGCGGGCCGTCGGCGGAGGCGATTCTTAGCTCCGCCCTGTCGCGCCCCGCCGTGGTCAGGCTCTCCGGCAAAGAGGCAGACCTTCGACTCGTTGCGCTCGAAGGCGTCTCGCGGGCTCACGCTCTCTCTGCGCTCCCCAAGGTCGCAGAACTCCTGGAGGGCGACGATCTCCCCGTCGCGTTGGCGGCAGAGTCTACGCTCCGGCTGGTGCTGCTCTGGCAGCCCGAGGGCAGCCCCGGTGAGGGCATCGTGGAGCGCTCCGCGCGGGCTGGTGCGTGGCGCGCCCGCATCGCCCAGGTCGCAAGGCTCGACTGGCTCTCCGTCCGCAAAGGTGGACTGGCCGCGCGGGGGGCCGAGCCGTCGGGGTCGGCGCATGGCTATGCTACCAGCCTTGCGCCGCTGGCCGGAGATCGCGATCCCGCCGTTCGGCGCGCGGCACAGGAGGAGCTCGGCCGGGTCACGGGGAACGCTGCTGAGTCGTGGCGCTGGGGCAGGGAGCAGGCCGCGCGTTACTGGGTGAAGTGGGTGCGCCGCCACCCCGACGCGGCCCGCTGGCGGAGCGCTGATCGCTGACCGCTGCAACACTCGGGCTTCGAACGCCGACAATGGAGGAGTTCCCCGGAGGTCCCATGTCCGATGCCCGTTCCCGCCGCGCCCAGCGCGAGATCCTTGCCATGCTCATCTTTGTCGCCCTGCTCGTCCGCCCGCGCAGCTCTGCCGACGAACTCCCGCGCGCCGACCCTCCTGTCCCAACCGTCGCGGTCCGAGAGCGGTCCGGACGGCTCGAGCGGGCCGACCCGCATGATTGGCAGGGCCACACCTCTGCCGCACTCGCCGCGGAGGGGCCGCCCTACTGCTGGTGGGCGGTCGATGCCGAGCTGTTACCGCTGCTTGGGGTTCCGCCCGCGACCTCCGCGAAGCTGCTGCAACACGCCGAGCGCGGAGGGCTGCCAGACGCGATCTCTCTGCGCGAGCAGGCGGGACTCTCGCTGCCCCATGCAACGCGCTGGAGCGGACAGTTCAAGACTGCCTGCACGGGGCGCGATCTTCACCGGAGCGCGCCGCCCAAGCTACGTTAGCGGGCTGCACCCGAGCCGCCGGCCTCGCCCGACCCTGCCGCGGCGCCACCGCGCTTAACCAGGTCAAGGAGAGCGTCGGTGCCCCGGTTGCTGCTACCGAAGGCCTCCACCGCCGCCTCAACATTGGAGCGATTGGCCTCGACCTGCGCGAGCGCCTTCGTCAGCGCCTCATGCACCGGAGAGGAGACGCGCCAGCCGCCGTCCATGGCGCGGACCATCTGATAGACTTGGTGGGAGGTGGTCACCAGAGTGGCATGGTTGCCGTCTGTCTGCACCGCGTCCACCACCTTGATGCCATCAACAAAGGCCGCCTCGGTGGGGATGTTCTCCTTGTAGAGGAGTTCGGCAAAGAGCTGCTCAGGCGAAGAGACCCGCTCCAAGATCGAGACTCCGGTCTTGCTGATTGCCACCGCCTGGTCGGCTGCAGGCAGCCTGGCGATCAGCGTCTTGGTCTTCACCAGCGAGGCATAGGAGGCGGCAAAGAGTTGCTGCGTCTCCGGTGAGAGCATACGCCAGAGCCCCGCAGAATCTTGAGCAAAGAGGGCGGCGGCAAAGTTGTTCAGGCCTGCCTCCGGAGAGTCGACCGGCGCCTGCTGTTCACAAGCAGCCACGAAGAGCAGAGGCAAGAGGCATGGTAGTAGGCGGAACAGGTGCTTCATCTTGACGGTTTCCGTCTCGCTCTCGTAGGAAGTGCGGCATGTATTCTATCGTCTCTCTCAAGGCAAAGGCTTCGCCCAGCCGTTTGCGAACAGCAGTTGCACTTCTGCCGCTGCTCTCTCTCATGCTTGTCGGTTGCCTTGGAGGAGACCCCAACGCCGCAGGCTCGCCCGAGAGCGCAGAGCGCGAGCTCTTCTACGCGCTCCTCAGCGGTGACCCGGGCGTGACCAGCTATCTCTCCGCGGCCTCCAACAAGCAGCTCGATGCTGCTGCCGCCGCACTTGCACCAGAGCTCGAACCCTCCGCTGCACGCCGCGCGGTCCTCGCTGCTGCAGGCGTGCCGGAGCCACGCTCCATTGCCTCGGTGAAGCGGGTGAAGGAGTCGAAAGATGAGGTCACGCTCGAGGCCAAACTCCGGGACGGGCGCACCGTGCAGACGCGCTGGCGGCGAGAAGAGGGCAGGTGGGTTGCCGACCTCTCCTTCGCCCCGGTCGGCGGGTCGTAGATGGCGTCAGAGCCCCACCAGCCGTCGCTCCCTCTCGGGACCGTCCTCGATGACGGCACGAGCATCCTAGAATTCCTCGGCCATTCGCACGGTGGCGAGAGCTATCGCGGCGAACACCCCCGCTTCGGCTCGGTCGTGGCGAAGCTGCTCTCTCCCGAGGTCGATCGGAATGTGCCGCGCTTTGCCAAAGAGCTCGACGATCTCTGCGGCGTGATGCATCCGAACCTGCAGCGGTTCTTCGGCACCTCTCATGCCAACGGCCGCACGGTGCTGGTGGTCGAGTATGTGGAAGGGCAGACGCTTCGATCGGCGCTCGATGTGCGCATCGCCCGCGGTTCCACCTTCTCCTTCCGCTCGATTTTCAATCTTCTCTCGAGCGTCAGCTCCGCGCTCTCCATCCTTCATCGGGTCGGCCCACATGGCGCGCTGACGAGCGAGAACATCTTTGTGCAGCCGGATGGCCGCATCAAGGTGGTCAATGTTGGCTATGCGCGGCTGCTTTTTGCCTCGAGCCACCGCGATGAGATGTTTGCGCAGAGCGCCTACGTCGCCCCCGAGCTGTGGGAGGGCGGGGCCGAAAACTCACGCGCATCGGACCTCTACGCGCTTGGCGTACTGACCATCGCGCTGGCATCCGGCACCCACCCCACCCACGACCAGATGCTGCCCCTGCTCGAGGAGATCAGCAGCCGCTTCACACCGGAGATGCGGGCGCTGCTCGAGACCTGCCTGGCGCATGATCCGAGCTCCCGCATCGCAAGCGCCGCCGACTTTTCCTATGCGCTCGGCATTGTCTTCCAGAGCCTGAACGCGCTGCCGTCGCAGGGTCCGCAGAGCGGCGACTCTCCGGCCTTTCGCCGCAACTCCTCCGTCATCATCTCGGCCTTCCCCGCACCAGCATCGCGGCCGAGCGTCTCGAACATGGCCACCGCGCCGGCGCCGCCCTCTGGGAACCACCCGTCGCAGCACGGCAGTTCGGGCAAGCACGACCAGCTCGATGAGCCGCGCTGGGTCATCCAGAAGCGGGGCCGTGACTACGGTCCCTACCCGCAGTCTGAGGTCGAGCGGCAGCTGGAGGCGGGCGAAATCGACGAGAACACCCGCGTCTTCGACCTCTACAAGAAAGAGAGTTCGCTGCTGATCGATGTGCCGGCCTTCGGCGACTTCGTGCTCGACTTCATCCCGCGCCGAGAGAAGGGGCGTTTGGCGAAGGGTGAGCGGAGGAGCGAACTTGGACGACGGGCTGCCCGCACAGGCACGCTCATTGTGGTGCTGCTCCTGCTCATAGCAGCAGGCGGCTTTGCGGCCTACATGAAGCTCCGGCCCGCGCCCCGAATCATTGAGTATGGCAAGCTGGTCCGCTCCACGCTCGACCAGGAGTTCGAGGTCAAGAAGTTGACCTACCAGAAGCTCGCCCCCGACAGCGCGCTGGTCGCCGAGCTCTTTCACAAGCCCGATCCGACGGTAGGCGCGATGGCTGAGGGGCCCATGAACGAGGAGCCCGAAGAGGATCTCGCGGCCATGGATCTCGCCGAAGCCGGCCCTCCGCGAAAGCTGACCAACGACGAGATTCAGACCACGCTCCGCACCAACCTTCCGCGCATGCAGCGCTGCTTCGGCTCCGAACTTCGCACCAACCCCGACTTCAAGGGCGCGACAGTGAATTGGTCGGTGCGGGCCGACGGCAAGGTCTTCAATGTGAGGCTCGAGAGCGCAGCGGCCTCCTCCAAGACCCTGGAGATCTGCATGGTCCGTACCTTCCGCTCCATCCGCTTCCCTGCCTTCAACGACCTGCCGATGAACATCGCCTTCCCCTTTGTGGTCCAGTGAGACCCGTGCGGGCGAAGGTCAGGTTGGCGAAGGGCGCGTGAACCCCGCGGACCCTTCACCGGTCTGGGAAGCCTCGCTTGCCTCGCTCGCTGCCACCGGTCGGTTCGCAGCCAAGTTGGCCGCAGCGATCGATGCCGTAACAGCGCCCTCGTCCACCCGACGCGAGACGCTCTGGATCGGCCTGCTCGGTGAGGTCGGCGCCGGTAAAACAACGCTCACCGCCCGCCTGGTCCCCGCGCTGCAGAAGCTCGGTTGGGCCTCCGACGGACCCGAGGAGGTCGCCTCGCCCACCTATGCGATCGAACACAACTACCTGCGCGGTGCGCTGCTCCATGCCGACCTCTACCGCCTCTCCGACGCCCGCCTGCCGCAGCTCTCGCTGCTCGACACCACCGCGCGCGCGGCCCTGGTGGAGTGGCCCGAGCGGATCGCCGCCGTGAACGAGCTGCTCGATGTCGAGCTTCAGCTCGAGGCCCTGTCGGCGCGGGGCCGGATGGTGCGGCTGGTCGGCAAAACCCCGCGCGGTGCCGACCTCATCCGCCTGCTCGCCGGCTAGCCGAAGTCCCGCGCCATCTCGAGGTCGGCGAAGGGCTCGAGCAGGCCGAGGTCTGCCGCGAGATGAAGGATGGTGAAGCGGGCCCGGATGTCGCGCGAGAGCACGACCGCTCTGCGGGCCCGGTCGCGCGTCACGCCGATCTCGGGGAAGCGGGTAGGGCAATGCGCCGAGATGAGCTCGGCCTCCAGCTCAGCGGAGGGCCTGAGGGTGGTCGAGACATCGGCGATGATGGAGTCCCAGTTGTCTTTGAGCCGCGTGAGGCGTGCACGGAGCGCCTCGGGCGTGGGATGGATCTTCCGCGCATGCTCCCGGACGGCCGGGGCGAGTGGGCCGAAGTCGCGGTCGAGGGCGGCAGATTTCTCTTCCCAGGTTGGCAGCGCTGCGACGCGGGCTTCGATGTCGATGCTGTCCGGGTCCTGCGCCGCCAGATACTCGTAGAGGCGCGAGGTGACGATGGTGCCCACGGCGACCTGGCAGCCGTGGAAGTCGTGGCTCTCACCGAAGGCGACCGAGGTCATGTCGATGTAGTGCGAGATGAGGTGCTCGCCGCCGGAGGCCGGCCCGCTGTTACCGGCCGCCTGCATCGCGAGGCCCGACAGCATGAGTGCGCCGGCCAGCTTGGCGACAGCGTCGAGGTCGCGCGCCGGAAGCCGTTCTGCAACGCCGTCGAGCAGCGCCGAGCCGGCCTCGACGATCTCCATAACGATGCTGCTGTGGGGCTGGTCGAGCAGGCGATGTGCAAGCCGCCAGTCTGCGTTGCTGACCGGCTTGGAGTAGAGGTCGCCGATGCCGGAGGCGATCATCCGGTAGGGCGCCGCAGCCAGGATGACGGGGTCTGCAAAGACCGCGATGGGTGGCGCGCAGGGCTGCGTTGTCTTGACACCGTCGGAGAGGATGGCGGCGATCGAGGAGGTGAAGCCGTTCATGCTCGGCGCGGTCGCGACGCAGGCATAGGGGAGGCTGAGCCGGTGGGCCGCCATCTTGACCAGGTCGTTGATGCTGCCTGCGCCGACGGCGAATGCGAAGCCGAAGTCGGCGGTGGCGAGGAGGGCACCGACCCGGTCGATGGTCGCGTCGTCGCAGTTCGGGATCTCCTCGCCCGGCGAAGGGGCGAGTTCGAAGAGGACGGTCTCGAAGCCGGCCTGCTGCAGCAGCGTGTCGAGCTCCTCGGCGGCGATGGCGCGTGTGATGACGTCGCAGACAATCGCGATGGGCCCCGGGCGGACAAAGGGAACAATCGCCGCAGGAATCTTGCGGAGGACCCCGTTTTCAACGAGCGCGACTGCGGTGGTGGTCTGGTAGCGGACGCCATCGGCACCGGTACGGTCAAAGCGGCAGTATCGGTCAATGAGTTGTTGCATGGGTTTCGGCCCCTTTTGGATGAAGCGTGAGAGAGGTCTGCGTTGCAGGCCTCAAAAAATTTGGCAACCCATCGGGTGGCCTTTACCTTCTGATCGTTTGGCGGCCAGCATCGGCCGTCGTTGGAGGAAATCATGACGAATAAGCAGAGCGTCAAGCAAGTCACAACGACTACGAAGATTGAGACGACCACCCTCACCCACGAAGAGGAGATGGTCGTCCGGATGCGCAAGGGTCTGAGCGAGGGTCCCGAGACCAAGCTCGAGATGCGCACCTTTGCGAGCACCGACCTGGCCGACATGGTCCGGCAGATGGAGGCCCGCGCGCTCCGCCACCTCGAGGCCCAGCCTTCGGTGGAGGTCGATGCGTCGGCCAGCGCCCGCATCCTCGACCGGCTTTCGCAGCTCAAGGGCCAGTAATCCTCCGCCGGCCCGCCTCCCCTTCATAGGGCAGCGCGGGCTACGCTGAGGGCAGCCGCGAGGAGACGAGCGCGATCAGCGCATCGTTTGCGGGGCGGCGATCTGTGAGCCAGGCTATCAGCCGGCGGAGCATCGCTTCGTCTGCAGAAGGCTCGACCGCAAGTTGTGCCGCCGTGCCTTCGGCGTCGGCGTCGCGCAGCAGATTGACCTGCTGCGTCTGCAGGCAGCGCCAGAGCAGTTCTGCCGCTGCGACCGGATAGGCGGCGCCATCCTGAATGGCTTCCACGGCTGAATGGTAGATGTGGACAAGATCTTTGTGCCGGTCCATCTCGCGGCAGGCCTGCTCCACCGCCACAAAGTGGTCGTAGGGGCGGGCGTCGAGCATGAAGGCAAGCAGATGGCTCTCCAGCGCGCTGCGCGGTGCGCCGAGCTGTTCGGCATGGATGAGACCAATGCGGTGATAGAGCGCCGCGCGGGCCTCTCGGTCTGTTGTCTTCCGTGCGGTCGCCTCGAGGGCTGCTACCGTCTCGGCGACACTCTGGGTTGGTGCTGGGCTGCTCGCTGCGATGCGTGGCGTGGGCTCCGCGGCAGCCGCGACGCCTGCCTCAGGCTGGGCGGGCTCAACCCTCGGCACACTCGCCGATGCTGCCATCACTGGTCTGCTCGGCTCTCGTTGCGATTGCTCCTCTGCCGCGATGCGCATGAGCTGCTCGGCGACGGGCAGGAGCGGTGCGAGCAGAGAGTCGGTACCGCGATGGGGCTCCAAGGTAGCGGCAAAGGTCTCGAGCTGCTGCTGCCGCGCCGCTGCGATGAGCGCTGCCCAGCCTCGAATCGGCCCGCTGGCGTCGAGCGACTCACAGAGACGATCGAGCGTCAGCCGTGGCTTCGCTGCGGTCGCATCGCGGAGGCAGGCGAGGTCGCGTTCGCGTGGGGACATGGCAGCGAGCCCGAAGTAGACCCAATCGGCCTGCTTCCCGTTATCACCGCTATCTTCTGCCCCAGCCTGGGTGACCGCCATGGAACGCATCGACCGCACATACCGCTCCGCCACCGGATGGCCGAGGGGTGCCATCGCGACGAGCACGGCAGCGGCGATCTCGTCGAGCGAGGGTCTGGAGAGCGATGAAGTCACGCAGGCCGCGGAAAGCAGGGGCATCGAAGTAACCGACGTCGATACTCTCGCGATGCCAAACCGTCTAGCGAGCTTGATGGCGGGCGGTTGCGCAATCGCGCATTTACGAGGTGTCGCATTGACGGTCTTTGATCTGGCGTGGTATCTTCCTCTTCCCAATTGGGCGGCCAGTTCCTGCGCATTTTGCGTGGGAATTTGCAGGTGCATGCAATGTCAGGAGCCTTTCGAATGAATCGGACCAAGTCATGCGGAATGCATCGAACGGCAGCGTTGGCGCTGTCGCGGACATTGTTGTTGGGCGGGCTGGTAGGCGCGGGCATCGTGGCCGCACCATCGGCGGCGCAGGCGCAGGCCTCGAGCGACGTCTTCTACGTCGATCTTGCGCCGCTCGGTCGCGACGCGAGCGATAGTGTCGCGCGGCGTATCAACGAGAGCCTCAAGCAGAACCTGCAGACGGTCCGCGTGAAGTTCACCAGCGACCTCCTGTCGGCAAAGGCGGGAAGTTCGGGCAATGCCGGCCTTGACGAGGCAACCTCAGACTACAGCAAGGGGATCGGCCTCATCGCCGTCGGCGACTTCAATGGCGCCGCCGAGCTGCTGACGACGGCGCTTGATAAGTTCAAGAAGAACGCTTCGGAGCTTGGCGATGCGACCCCGGTCGTCGATGCGACCTTCAAACTGGCCGAGGCGCAGTTCAAGGCGAACGACCAGGAGATGGCGCGCTCGACGCTGT
Source organism: Deltaproteobacteria bacterium (assembly GCA_013205435.1). Classification (GTDB taxonomy): domain Bacteria; phylum Myxococcota_A; class Bradymonadia; order REDH01; family REDH01; genus CAIWGR01. Next base: position 1,166 of record JABMMX010000303.1, on the reverse strand, counting down.
TCAAGGCGCTGGCGCTGAATCCGGCCGGCGAGGCGTTGGAGTCGTCGGGCCAGGCCTACAAGCAGTTCTTTGACTCGGTCCGGAGCGGCATGAGCCGTAACGGCAAGGGGTCGCTTACGGTTCAGACGACACCGGCCGGTTTGGCGGTGAGCGTGGACGGTCAGCCCCGTGGCAATGGCCCTGTAACGCTTGAGGATCTTCCTGTGGGCGACCACTGGGTGACGGTCGCAGGCGAGGGCGGACAGTTCTCCGGCCAGGTCATTGGAGTTCAGCGAGGCCGCACCGCGATCGCAAAGATCGATATCGGCCGCACGGGCGGCGGCGGAGCTGGCGGCGTGGAGCCGCGCTACCTCCGCTCCCTCCGCTCGGAGGTTGCCGGCGGTGCGATTGGCGACGGTCTGCTGCCCTACATGAAGGAGCTGACCTCCCGTCAGGGCGCGAAGTTCGTGGTCGTCGGCGTTGTGGTGAAGCGGGCCGACGGCTTCGAGGCGCTGACCTTCGTCTATCGCGCAGAAGATGGGCTCTTTGCCAACGGACCGAAGCAGAAGTTCAACAAGGAGCTCAGCAACGTCTCGTCGGGCGCCTATTCGCTCGCTGCCGGCGTTGCGAACACGCTCCAGCGGTTTCCGTCGACCGATCTGGTGAAGGGCACGCCGATCCTGCCGCCTGAGGCCATCGCGCCCGTAGTTGCGGCGCCTGTCGCGGCCCCGATTCAGCCCGCTGCGGCGCCGATGATGGCGATTCCGATCTATGAGGCTCCCGCGCCGGTTGCTGTCGCTCCGCCGGCGCCCAAGCCTGCGCCTGCGCCGGCGCCCAAGCCTGCGCCTGCCGTGCCTGCCGTGCCTGCCGTGCCTGCCTACACCGCGCCTCCGGCGCCCAAGCCTGCGCCCGCCTACACGGCACCCCCGGCGCCTGTCTACACGGCACCCAAGCCTGCGCCCGCACCGTCCTACGGTCAGGCTCCTGCCTATGGCGCGCCCGCCCCGTCCTACGGTCAGGCACCTGCCTACGGCGCGCCCGCGCCCTCCTACGGTCAAGCTCCTGCCTATGGCGCGCCCGCGCCGGCCTACGGTCAGCCGCCTGCCTATGGCGCGCCCGCACCGGCCTACGGTCAGGCTCCTGCCTATGGCGCGCCCGCGCCGGCCTACGGTCAGGCTCCTGCCTAT
>JABMMX010000302.1 GCA_013205435.1 Deltaproteobacteria bacterium | reverse complement strand
GCCGGTGTCGGTAGTGCCGGTGTCGGTCGTGCGGGTGTCTGTCGTGCCGGTGTCGCTGCCGCCAGTGTCCTCCGTGGCGGTGTCTGTGCCGGTGTCGGCCGTGGGCTTGGTGTCGTCGTCATCGCCGCAGGCTACCAGCCCGGTCACCAGCACGAGGCCGCCGGCAAGCCGAAGCCACTGGGGCGAGAGGTCGCTCACGACCAACCGATTCTTCGAAGAGGAACGCAATGCATTTCGAAACATGAAGACTCCTTAAACGAGATGGGGCTCAGCCCCTGAAACAGAGATGCTCCGAAGAGCGGAAAGAAACTCAGTTTGCCGTGAAGTAGACCGCATCGATCAGCACCGCGCTCCCGGCCGCACCCGGGCCGCCCAGGAGCACAAAGGGGGCCTGCACCGACGAGAGGTCGAGTCCTGCAGCCGCCAGGTCTGCCAGCGGGATCGTCATCGTGTGCCAGTCACCGTCGCCGCGGAAGCCGTAGTCCGACATCTTCACCTTCGATGTCCCTGAAGCATCATTCATGCCAACCTCAAAGTCGGCAAAGGCCGCATCGCTGGAGCGGGCCGACAGATGCAGCGCCGTCCAGTCCGTGAGCGGACGGCCGCCATCCCAGTGCACGCCCATGCCGCACCAGAGGCCGCCGCCATGGCTGATCCGCATCGACTCCCGCCCCTCCACCCGCTCGGGGTCGAGCTGCAGCGAGAGCGTCTGCTCGTAGACATAGAGGTGGGTCGTGAGCTCATCGATGGGCACCTCGACCGATGAGCCGCCCTCGTAGAAGGCGCCAATCGCCAGCCGCTGGTCACCCTCCTCGAAGGGGTCCGGGCCCGACAGCGAGCCGCCGCCGCCGTCGCCACCCGCATCCGCGATTGCAGCGAACGACTCCTGGCTCTCGTAGTCTGAGTCGCCAAGCTCCGCCTGACAGCCCGTCGCAAAGAGCAACATTCCAAACATCAGATGCCGCCTCATGGCCGCACCGCCCGCGGCTGTCCGCTAGCACTATCGACCAGCACCCAGTCGCCCGTCGGCGTCTCACCCAGCGCCACAATCGCAAGGTAGGAGGGCGTCACAAGGTCAAAGGCCACCGTGCCGCTGGCATCGAAACTCTGCGCGTCTGGGAAGTTGTCCAGCACCGACTGGTAGCCAGCCACCGCCAGCTCCTTCACCGCGTTCAGGTCTTCCTGCACGGCCTGCCCATTCTTGTAGACCTGCTCGAGGTTGAGCGCCGTGTAGTACTGCGCCTCGCCCGTTGGCTCGTAGGCCAGCACCGTCGCCCAGCTGTAGAAGGCCACCACGTTGCCGGCGGCCGACTCAATCTTCCACTTCGAGGTGGCGGTCGGCCAACTGTAGCGGAAGGGATTGTTCGGGTCGTCCAGCACCGAGCGATCCGGGAAGATGCCCACCCGCTCCGCATGGAGCTGCAACGGCTGCTCCTCCACCTGCTCGCCATAGACGAACTCGCCCGCCTCAAGGCAGCCGGCCAGCGGCGACATCAAGGCCAGCGCACACAGCGCCGCGCCCCACCTACTCTTCATGCAATCCATCCGCATTTCCATCTCCTTCACAGCCCAAACTGGAGGTAAACGCCGCTCTCATACTCCAGCGCCGACGACACGCCCGACGCCCCCACCCAACCGGGCGAATGCTCGTCTGCAACCCGCACCTGCCCGCGCAGGCCGAGCCGCGTCTCGAGCTGGTTCAAACGCGCTGCCTTTACGCCCCATGAAAGGTCTCCGTACCACTGCACCGGGTAGGTCAGATTAAAGTCCCGATCGTAGTCATAAGGACCCCAGTCATCGAGGTGCAACCGGGTGAGAAGTCGCACACGGTTCCAATCCGCCGTGAGGCTGAATCCCTTCCGCAACACCTCGCGCCCGCTGTCCCCGCGCGCCTGGCCGAGCCCCGCAAAGAGCGCTCCGCGCAGCCGTACCGGGCCCGCCTCCGAGAAGACCTCCATCGTCGCATCCCAGCTGTCGGAGGCCGGCGGCGCGCCGCCGAACGGAACCACCGCTCCATTCTCCAGCACCGCCAGGTTCGCGTCCCGAGAGGTCGGCTGGTGGCGGTAGACAAGGTCGAGGCTGGCCGACAGCGGCCCCCGCTCCTTGTCGTCTCGGTCCCACTGCCAGTACCAGCTCGCCGGCGTCGGGTCCCAGACCAACAGCAGCTCACCGCCCACGGTCTCTCGGTTATCCAGCACCGCGAAGGGGCTGCCGAGCACATCCCGGGGTGCAATCCCCGGATAAAAGATGCCCGTCTGCGGGCTGTAGAGCGCATCCACGCTCGGGTTCGGCCCTACCAGCGGCACCTGGTAGAGCGCCTTCGGCGCAACCGTCAGCGAACCTGCCGAAACCGCAACACCCGACGACAGCGCGTAGTGATTCCCGCGCCCGCTCTCCTGCAGCGACCACCGCTGCCACGAGACAACACGGTCCTCACCGCCCTCCGCCACCAGCCCGTGGTAGCTGCCCTGCAGCAGCCACTTCGTCCAACCGGCATCCAGCGTCACCCGGGCCCGACCGGCAACCGTATCGGCCAACTGCACCTCGTCGGCCACATAGTTGTAGCCACTGTCGAGGTAGCCCCGCCCCTCCACCGACTCCACGTAGGTGAACCGTTCGCCGATGCGCGGCGTGCCCGACATGAGCCCACCGAGTTGCAGCCGAAACGCCCCCACGGGAAGGTCGAGCAACACCGCGCTCTTGCGGTTACGACGCTCCGGCGCCGCAAAACTCGACTCGGCAGACCCGCCACTGAGCAGGTCCTCTTGGTGCATCACGGTCAGCCCCAGCTCACCGAACCGCTCGCTGTACTTTCCGATAACCATGGGGTTGGCGCCCCAGTAAATCTCCGGCCCGAGCGCGACATCGAAGGCCGAGAGAGCGCCCTTGCCCTCCAGCTCAAAGCCGAGCGGGCCGCCCGCCTTGTAGGTGTCGAGGTTGGGGCCGTAGAAGGTCTCGCGGTAGAGGCCGAAGAAGTCTCCCTCGTAGCCCCAATGCGTGTGCCCCGTCCGGTAGTAGCCCTTGAGCGTCGCCAGCGGGGCTTCCACCTTCACTTCGGCACCGTAGACCGCCACCCGGTCGGTCACATCGCCCGAGCCATCCGCGGCCAGCGCCCGCTGCTCGTAGAAGAGCTCGTCGAGCCGGTTGCCCGCCACACTACCCACCGCGTTGAGCGACAGCTTGCCCCAGACCCCCTTCGCCGGCTCGGCCTCTAGATCAACGTAGAACGACTCCGTATGGCCGAAGGCAGGTGCCTCCGCCCTGCCCGTCGCAGCCTCGCCCGCGCTCACCGAGCTGTCGAAGACCATGCGCAGGTTCGACAGCCGCAGCCGCTGCAGCGACGCGGTCTCGCTCTCCGCCCGAAGCGCCGCATAGCGATAGCTCAGGCCAGATGGCTCGATGGCATCGAAGTGGGCATCTACCGCCTCCGAGGTCGTCGCGTAAGGGTCTAGCGCAAAGGCCTCCTGCAGCACATGGTAGGAGGTCCGAGGGCGCACGGTGTAGTGGCCCTCCGAGTCGCTGGCCGACTTGGCGGTGATGCCGAACCACTCCTCGTTCATATTGTTCTGCCCCTCCACGAAGTCGTGCGGGTAGCCGCCGTTGGGCCACGAGGCATCCTTGTCGTGGAGTTCGAGCCTCACGTCCTGGCCCGTCTTCCACCAGCCATCCGTCCACTGAAAGACGAAGCCGCCGATGGCGTTGCCGACCCCGCCGTTGCCGTGCGCGTTGCGGTAGATGTCGCGCCACTGCTTGAGCAGGTAGCCCGCCTGGGCGACATCATCCTCGCGCCCCTCCTTGGCGTCGAAGGCATCAGCGCCGAACTCCGTGTAGAGCAGCGGCCGACCCGTCGCCTCGAACACCTTGCGGTAGATGTCGCCGCCGCTCTCGCCACGGTAGACGTTGGTCCCGAAGATATCGATGGCAGGACAGACCGTCTTGATGATGTCGAGGTACTGGATGTCACCGTTCGTGAGCGAAACGGGATGCTCCCCGTCGAGCCGATGCACCAGCTGCGCCGCCTCATTCATGAGCGTGTAGAGGTGCACCGCGCGGGGGTCGCTCCCCTCCACGGGCAGCGCCTCAATCTCGAACGAGGTCCAGCTCAGCCCGTAGTTGCTCTCGTTGCCGAGCATCCAGAGGAGCACGCCGCGGCGGCCTGCGTAGCGCTTCACCGAGGCCTCCAGCTCATCGAGCAGCGCCTTGCGATGCACGGGATTCGCGTAGTCGATGTTGGCCGTCCAGACGCCGTCGATGGCGTGGCCGTAGCGCCCCATCAGGTTGTTCACCGCGGTGTAGATACCGTAGTGGTCGTAGATCCACTCCACCCAGCGGGGCGGGATGCTGTCATACTGCCGGATGGTGTTGACCCCCATCGCCTTGAGCAGCGTCATGTCGGTCGCCAGCGCCTCCTCGATGAAGGCGTCTGGCTTCCCCCAGAAGTCGTACGAATAGTTCTCGCCGATGGGCTGGTAGTCCCAGTTCATGCCGAAAACCATCATCGGCTTACCGGCCACAACGAGCTGCATGCCTCGCTCGCCGGCCACCACCTTCACCGGCTCTGCCGACGCACTCCGCGCCACAAAGAGCAGCGCCAGCGCAGCCATCCACGCAGTCCAGCGCCTCACGGTGCCACCTCGCCCGCGACCGCCTTGGCGATGATGTCGCGGTAGAGATGGGCACTCTGCTTCGGGATGCGCTCCTGCGTCTCGTAGTCGACCCAGATGAGCCCGAACCGCTTCGCATACCCAAACGCCCACTCGAAGTTGTCGAGCAGCGACCAGGCAAAGTAGCCGTCCACCGGCACGCCCGCAGCGCGGGCCCGCGCCACCGCAGCGATGTGGCCGCGGAAGTACTCTTGCCGCTCCTCATCATGGATGACGCCAGCGGCATCAGGGGTCGTCCCGTAGGCCGCACCGTTCTCGGTGATGAGGATGGACTTCGGGTTGTATTCATCGCGGAGGTCGACGAGCAGCTTCTCCAGCGCCTCGGGGACCACCTCCCAGCCCATCTCCGTCGCGATGCCCGTCGACTGCACCACCGCCGGCAGGTTCTCCGCCGCCATCTCGTTGCGGATGATCGCGCGGCTGTAGTAGTTGATGCCGAGGAAGTCGGTCGTGATAGCCATCGCCTCCATGTCGCCCGGCTCCACAAAGGGCATCTCGCCTTCCGGCAACGCCCCCTCGCGCTGGTAGTCGGCCACCTTGTCGGCCGGGTATCCGCGGCCGAAGATGGGGTCGAGGTACCAGCGGTTGAAGAAGCCATCGAACCAGCGAGTGGCCTCCAAATCTGTCGCGCTCTGCGATGCAGGATGGGCGGGGCAGAGGTTGAGCACGATGCCCACCAACGCACCCGGACTGTGCGCCCGAATCACAGGCACCGCGAGCCCGTGCGACACCATCACATGGTGCGCCACCCGGAGCGACACGCCGATGTTCTGCTCGCCCGGCGCCTGCTCGCCCGTGCCATGCCCAAGGTGCGCGATGCACCAGGGCTCGTTGTGGGTCACCCAGTACTTCACCCGGTCTCCGAGCCGCTTCGCCACCACCTCGGCGTAGGCTACAAAGGCCTCCATCGTCGAACGCACCCGCCAGCCGCCCTCATCCTCCAGCGCCTGCGGTAGGTCCCAGTGGTAGAGCGTAACCATCGGCTCGATGCCGCGCGCAATAAGCCCGTCGACGATCCGGCTGTAGAAGGCCAACCCAGCCTCGTTCACCGCGCCCCGCCCGGTCGGCATTACCCGCGGCCAGGCTATCGAGAAGCGGTAGCTCTTCACCCCCATCCAGGCGAGCAAGTCGAGGTCCTTCTCCCACAGGTGGTAGTGGTCGCAGGCGATGTCGCCGTGGGTGCCGTCGGCAATCTTGCCTGGCGTCGCGCAGAAGGTCTCCCAGATGGAGGGGCCCCGCCCGTCGGTCGTCGTCGCCCCCTCAATCTGAAACGAGGAGGTCGCGGCGCCCCAGAGAAAGCTGTTTGGAAATGGCGTCATGGTTCGGTGCTGGTGGGTGTTGAGGAAACAAGATGGCAGGCAACGCGGTGGCCGAGCCCGATGAGCGCGGTCTCCGGTGCCCGGGCGCAGGCTGCGACAGCGTGAGGGCAGCGGGGCGCGAAGGGGCAGCCCGTCAAGGCGGGCGGGCGTCCGCCACCGGCTGCAGCAGGCGTAGAGAGGAACCGGCCGTCGCCGTGCGGCAGCGCAGCGAGCAGCGACTCGGTGTAGGGG
>JABMMX010000301.1 GCA_013205435.1 Deltaproteobacteria bacterium | reverse complement strand
GAAATCCTCAGTATCTCCACCGGCCAGGTGGACCAATCGACGGAAGGGTTCATCCAACAGCAGCTCGCCGAATAACGACGCTTGCCGACCGTCCCACGAGCGTCCATCCTCTGACCCGAACGCCCCGGAGCCCCATGACCTCCTCCTTCAGCCGCCTCCTCTCTGTTGCCCTCTTCGCACTCCTGACCCTGTCTGGCACCGTCTCGGCTGGCGAGGCGCCCCGCGCCGCTGCACCGGCCATCTCGCTCAAGAACCTCGATGGCAAGCCGGTCACGCTCGCTCAGCACAAGGGCAAGGTGGTCCTCATCAGCTTCTGGGCCACCTGGTGCGGCCCCTGTCAGCAGGAGCTGCCCAAGATTCAGGCCATTGCCTCGAAGTATGCCGACAAGGGTCTTGTCGTACTCACCGTGAGCGTCGACGACGCCTCGACCGTTGCGCAGGTCCGCGCCACGGCCCGCAAGCACCGCCTTAGCGTCCCCGTGCTGCTCGACCCCGACAACAGCGTCATCGCCTCCTTCAACCCCCGTGCCGACGTGCCCTTCACGGTCATCATCGACAAGAACGGCAACATCGCTGAGAAGCATGGCGGCTACGCGGCGGGCGACGAGGCAAACTACGAGAAGATTGTGATCGGCCTGCTCGCAGAGGCCGCCAAGTGAAGCGCGCACCGCTGCTGCTCGGGCTTGTCGCGTTGAGTGCCGGCGCAGGCTTTGCCTCGCCTGCCCGCGCCCAAGAGGCTGCAGCAACGCAGCTCCAGGTCACCTCGACCACCGTTGTCGAACAGCACACTGATAACCAAGACAACGCAACCGACAACGACGACTACGGCATCGTTGTGCAGCGGCTCAACCTGGGTGCCGTCTCGAACGGTCTGGAGTTCACCGGCCGCCTCGACGGCGTAGGCCTCTGGAACGAGCCTCCAAGGCCTACGGCTCCTACCTCGAACTGGAGCGACTTGGCGTCGTCTGGCGTGGCGAGGCCGTGAGCCTGAACGCGGGTGACGACTACCTTCAGGTGGGCCGCGGCTTCCTGCTCTCGCTCCGCAAGAACGACGAGGCCGGCCTCGACATCGCCTTCCGCGGCGCGAGCTTCGAGGCCGACACTGGGCCTGTCCACAGCAGGGTCTTCTACGGGAAGAGCAACTTCGCCAACCTTGACGCCCTCACGCAGCGCTCCATCGCCGATGTGGACGACACCATCTCCGGCGCCGTGATCACAGCAGACTCCGGTGACTTCGGCACCTTCGGCCTGCAGACGGTCGCTGTTTCGACCCGGATCGGCGAGGGTGCGACAGCGACCGACGGCAATTTCACGGGCGTGGGAGCTACTTGGGACCTCCCCGCGCCAACGCCGTGGATGTCTGCCTATGTCGAGGCAAACCTGCTCCGCGCCGAGTCCTACGGGATCGCAGAGCAGCACCCCGCCGTGCTCCTCTCCACCAACTTCTTTGTGGGCGACGCGACACTCATCCTCGAGGCGCTCACCGTCGAGGGGTTTGCCATCGAGAGCACCCCGCAGCCTGCTGCGGCCGGCCTGAGCACCACGGGAGCCACCTTCTTCTACAACCAGACGCCCACGCTCGAGCGACCCGATCAGGAGGTGCTCAACGCCAACGACGCGAATGCGCTGCGCACCAGGCTGGACTACGTCGTCGGTGATACCGGCCTCTCGGTCTATGCCAATGCTCTGCTCCGTCAGCAGGGCCAGAGCACCGCGCTGCCCACCGATCAGCTGCATGGATACGCCGGCTGGGAGTTTGCCTACGGCGAAGGCGCATCGCACTTCAACGGCAGCGTTGGCGCCCGCAACGAGACGCAGAACGGCAAGGAGTTTGCCTCCATGGAGCACGCCGACATCGACTGCGTTCAGGCGCTCAGCGGCCCTTGGTCGCTTCACCTGACCGCAAAGGCAGAGAACTGGAGGAAGCAGGCGGTTGGCGTAACCAAGGCCTACGTTCGAGGAAACGCCATCCTTGGACTCGACCTGCGCAGCATCGGAGGTCTGGCGTTTGAATACGGCCACGATGACGAGAAGGAGGGCGACGGCCGCCGCATCGACTTCTACGCTGGCCACATCAACTATGAGATCTCCGAGGCCTTCACCCTGCGCGGTGTGGGCGGCTCGCAGCGGGGCGGCCTCAAGTGTGTCAATGGCGTATGCCGGGAGTACCCCTCCTTCGCGGGCGGCCGGCTCGAACTCATCGCGAGGTTTTGATGCGTCATACGCTTGGCCTGATTGTGCTTCTGGCGCTTACCACGCTCCATCCGGGCAGCAGCGAAGGCGCCTCCTCGACGGGCGGCCTCTACCAGCGCTACCGGGGCGAGCTGCAGGACGACGGCGCCCGTCCGCTCTCGGGCGTCTTCTCCATGACCTTCTCCTTCTGGGAACACCCGAGCGGCCCTGCGGTCTGGCGCGAAACCCGCATCGTGGCGGTGGTCGACGGCGAGTATGAGGTCAAACTCGGCAGCATCAACCCCATACCCTTCCAGCTGCAGAACAGGCCCGGCGAACTCCATGTCATGCTGGATGCGGACGAACTGACCAGCCACGCCTTCCGCCTGTCGCTCATCCGTGCCGACCTCGACCCGGCCGAGCCCAAGCTGCCCGTGCCCGTCTATCTTGCAGAGGTCACCGAGCGGGCGATGCTCGCAGCCCACGCCGAAACCGCCAACAACTGCGACCGCCTCGGCGGCAAGCGGCTCGACGAGATTGATCGGTTCGAAGAGCTGCTCGCTGAGGTCGCGAGGATGCGGGCGCTACTCGACAGCGCAGGCGGCAAGCCCCACATCAGCACCAAGCAGGTAGGCCTGCCCCGCATCGGCGGCTCGACGGGAAACAGGTATGCCGTGGCCTGCCCGCCCGGTTCCATCGTCACAGGCGTCGAGATCAAAGGTGGCGACCTCATCGACTCCATCACGCCGACCTGCTCACCCGTCGAGTAGTGGGCGGCTGATTACTCTGGCTTGCGAAGCGACTGGAGCGGCTCGATGCCCAGCCAAGCCTCGAGCGATTGAGGATCCTCGGAGGTGGCTGCGGCTGCGCGGCGGTAGGCAACGTACTGAGCCAAGACGCCCGAGGCTACGGTCACCGGCGCCCCCTCCTCGTTGAGGAAGTAGGAGAAGGCGGGGAGGGAGGGGGTTGCTGCCTGGCGTTGCGGCTTCACGGCGCGCTCCAATGGAGGGAGGGTAGAACAGCCATCGTAGGCACGGCGTCAGAAGCGCAAGCCGACCGCGTCAGGAGATTTCTTCGGGGGTGCTGGCAGGGCCAGCGAGCAAGATCACAAGGCAGAGGGCAACGAGCGTGGACCCGATGAAGAAGGGGAGCCGCGGGGAGTACTCGAAGAGGGAGCCTGCGAGCGCCGGACCCACCACCCGGCCGAGCGAATTGGCGGCCTGGCCCACTCCCAGAATGCTGCCACGCTTCTGGGCGGGCGCGAGGTTGGAGAGCATGCCCATGAGCGTAGGATTGGTGAGGCCAGAGCCCAGCGCGAGCACGAAGCCAACTCCGATAAGCGCAGCGAAGGGCAGGCTCTGCACGAGTGGAATGCCGAGCACGCCGAGCGCCATGAGCGCCATGCCGACGGCGGCGATGGAGCGGGCTGCGAAGCGCTTTCCGATACGCCCGATGAGCCCTCCTTGGACGATGGCGCCCGTGAGGCCGATGGTCATGAGGAAGTAGACCGTGAGGCGCACAGCCATGGGCATCTCGCCGGGCGTGGCCTCTGTTCCGCCCTTGGCCCAGACCTCGGCAACGAAGAGCGAGAGCACCTGCTCGAAGAGAGCAAAACCGGTGGTGAGGAGGAAGCCGATCGCGAGCATGCGGCCGACCCCTGGCACGCGGAAAGCCTCATCCCAGGGAGCGCGACGCACCTCTGCAGGCTGTGAGCGCTTCTCCGGCGGATGGGTCTCCTGCAGCCAGGCGAGCGCGAGCAACCAGTTGAGGGCGCCAAGCGCGCCGGCGACCAGCGCAGGAGCGTGAAGGCCCCAGCGACTGGCGAAACCGCCGATGATGGGACCGATGATGAAGCCGAGGCCGAAGGCGGCGCCGAGCATGCCCATGCCCTTGGCACGGTTTTCGGCTGTGGTGACATCGGAGACAACCGCCTGCGCGACCGCGAGATTGGCGTTGCCGAAGCCTGCGAGTGCTCGCCCTGCGAAGAGCATGGGGATGGAGTCGGCGAAGCCGAGAATCAGGTAGCCGCAGACGCCAAAGGCGATGGAGCTGATCATGACGGGGCGGCGGCCGATGCGGTCGGAGAGGCGGCCCCAGAGCGGCGCGAAGATGAACTGCATCGCGCTGTAGGTTGCGCCGACGAGCGTGATGATGGCTGGCGAGGCGTCGAGCGACTCGGCAAGGAAGGGCTGCACCGGGATGAGGATGCCGAACCCAACAAGATCAAGAAGAACAGCGACGAAGACGGTGAGCAGCGCCCGTTGATTCTTCACGAGACCCGATACTCGCGCCGCACCGAGCCATCGGGGAAGAGAGGATCGACGACGATGAAGACACCGTCCATGTTCTCCGAAACTGCGTTGCGGTCAGGGAACTGCTCGCGGAGGTAGGCCATGAGTGCGCCACGCCGATCGGGGTTGGCGTGGAGAAACTCCATGGAAAACCAGCCGGCGTCTGCCGACTGGTTGGCTTCGACGACGCGAAGAGAGACGCGATGTTTGGTTCGACCAGCCATTCCAAGCTCCTCTAGCGGCCTCGCTTCTAGAGTTGTAACAAAGGGTTGTCCATAGCGTAGCCTGCGCCGCGTTTACTGGCCGCCCCGCGTTGGCGGTGGCTTCTGTTCGAAAGGGAGAAACCGATGCGTTTGGCTGCGGCAATTGCGACGAGTGTGGGCCTCTGCCTCTGCATCATCGGCTGGCTCGACAGCGCACTGTTCGCCAGCACGATCGGCGGTGTGATCACGTTGTGGGGCGGGCTGCTGTTGGCGGCGGGGATTGTGGCTTCGCTGCTGCTGATGCGACGCAAGCAGATGACGGTGTCGACGCTGCTCATCATCTTTCTCGGCACGCTCCCCTTCGGCGGCTTCGGCGGGTTCCTCTGGTGGCAGATTCAGCTCTCCAAGGAGCGGTCTGCCGCCTGCGAGGCAGGGAGCGTGGAGGCCTGCCTCAGCTTCGGCAAACGCAAGGTGCGGCGCGGCGATGTTGAAGCGGGGCTCCCGCGGCTGCTGCGGGCCTGCTCGCTGGGAAGCGCGAAGGGCTGTTTCATGGCCGGTGGACTGGCGCCCAAGGCGACGGGCGTGGAGTGGTTGGCCAAGGCCTGCGACCTAGGCGACCCCCGCGGATGCGCGCGCGCCGCGCAGCTGCTCCGGACGGGCGATGGCGTGATCGCTGCGCCTGCGCGCGGGTGCGAACTCGCCCGTCGCGGGTGCGCTCAGGCCTCTGCAGAGGCCTGTGCAGAGGCAGGCTACTGCAGCGGTGGCGAGGGCTCAGGCAGCGGTGCGGGGCCAAGACCTTGACCGCTCCGAGACGATGCACGAAGGGACCGCAGAGGCGGTGACAAAGGCGAGGAGAGAGACGATGATCACGAGCATTTTGGGCCATTTCGCCGGCAAAGAGCACCGGCTCACGATCCCATACGACCTCACTGACATCATCCGCATCGACCATGCCGCCGAGTGCGATCCGCGCGACGCAGGCATGACGCAGGAGGGTGTCGACGCCATCTGGAACAAGGTGCTCGACCACTATCGGACGGGCTACCAGCCAGCCATCTCGATCTGCCTGCGGCGCCGCGGAAAGGTGGTCTTGAAGCGGTCGGTCGGCCACGCGATGGGGGCAGACCCGTCAGACCCTGTCGACGGCCCCAAACAGGTCATGGACCCCTCCACGCCTGTCTGCGTCTTCTCGGCCTCCAAGGCTGTGACGGGGATGCTTATCCACCTGCTCGACGAGCGCGGCAGCCTGCACATCGACGACCGGGTCGTGGAGTATATCCCTGAGTTCGGAAAGTACGGCAAAGACACCATCACGCTCCGCCACGTGCTGACCCACCGCGCAGGCATCCCCTTCGCCAAGCAGAAGGGGCGAGAGACCGACATCCTCGCCGACTGGAATGCGGTGGTGAGCCTGCTCTGCGAGTCTGCTCCACGGTCGCGGCATGGCCGCCGGCTCTCCTACCACGCCATCACGGGCGGATTCATCCTCGGCGAAGTCATCCAGCGAATCACCGGAAAGCCGCTCGCCACGGTGCTGGACGAGGAGTTCCGCAGCAAGCTGGGCATGGACTACTTCACCTACGGCATGCGCCCCGAGCAGCTCCCGCTCCTGGCGCGGAGTTCGATGATGGGCGAGGCGCCCAAGCCCCCCTTCGACCTCATCCTCAAGCGGGCGCTCGGCATCGAGTTCGACAAGATTGCCGAGCTCGCCAACGACCCCGTCTTCCTCACCTCCGTCGTCCCCTCGGGCAACATGGTGGCGACGGCCGAGGAGATGAGCCGCTTCTACCAGATGCTCCTTGATGGTGGCCGCGTAGGCGAGCACGAGATCTTCGAGTCGCGAACCGTCCGCCGCGCACGAAACGAGTCGGCCTATCTGGAGCTCGACCACACGCTCCTGCTGCCCGTCCGCTATGGCTTGGGCTTCATGCTCGGCGGCGATCTTGCGAGCCTCTACGGACCCGACTCTGGCGAGGCCTTCGGCCACCTCGGCTTCTCGAACATGATGACCTGGGCCGACCCCTCGCGTGAGATCAGCGTGGGCTACCTGACGACCGGAAAGACCTTCGTGCCGCTCGAACTCTGGGCGCAGCGCGAGGCGCTGGCGGCCATCTCAGAGCACTGCCACCGCCTCAGGTAGCGAGCGCTTGTTCGGCCTTGCTCCGCTTGCGCTTCGACCAGAGCCGGTAGAGCAGCACGACGAGCACCGCGAAGAGGCCGAGAGCGAGGAGCGGTACCAAGAGCGCGAGCAGCGTCATGGCGACCGAGGCGAGGAGCTCAAAGGTGGAGACGATGGGGTTGGCGAGGCCACCGGTCGTTACGCCTGAGACGCCGCGCGTTGCGGTCGTGCCAGCCTGCACTGCTGCAGCCACGCCGCCGCCTGCAACGATGGAGAGGCCCCACTGGAGGGCCGGTGAGCTGTCGCCCAGCGACGAGGCCATGAGCAGCGTGCCTGCCACAACCGAGAGCGGCGCGACTGCGACATCGAGCAGGTGGTCGAGCCAGGGGATGTAG
>JABMMX010000030.1 GCA_013205435.1 Deltaproteobacteria bacterium | reverse complement strand
GGCTTCTTCAGCTCTGCCGGTGCCCCTCGTGGCGGCGGCAATGGCGGCGGCAACGGCGGCAATGGCGGCGGAAACCGCTAACCCGTAACGGGCCGCGGAACAGTCCTTGAGGCGGCGGCGGCGGAGAGTTAGGCTCCGCGCGGTTGCCCTCTCCCTGTCGACGGACCGCATGTCCAGACCCCCCGAAACTTCGCCGCAGACGCAATGGCGCCTGCCTCCGCCCATCAAGGCCGGTGGTACCATCTACGTCTGCAGCGCAGCCGGCACCGTCTCGGGCGAGAGCCTGCAGGCCGGCATGGAGAAGCTCACAGCGGCGGGCTTCCAGCTCCGGCACCAGCCTTCGCTGGTCGACAGCGCGGGCTATCTTGCGGGGAGCGATGAAGCTCGCCTCGCCGACCTCTCCGAAGCGATGCTGGCCACCGATGTAGATGCCATCATCTGCGCACGCGGGGGCTACGGCACGATGCGGCTCCTCGACCGGCTCCCCTGGGAGGCCTTCGCGGCGCAGCCCAAGTGGCTCGTCGGATACTCCGACATCACCGCCTTCCACCTCGCTGCCGCAACCCGCGGAATCCAGACCCTCCACGGTCCCATGGTCGCCGGGCTCGAGAAGCACGTCACCCCTCACGCCTTCGACGCCCTCATCGGCGCGCTCGCAGACCGGCCCGCAGACTGGAGCGGCCTCCGCACCCGCACCTCCGGCGCCGTCACGGGCAGGCTGCTCGGCGGCAACCTCACGATGCTCGCGGCGCTCGCGGGCACCCCCTTCATGCCCTCGCTCCGCGGCGCCATCCTCGTGCTCGAAGAGATCGGCGAGCCACCCTATCGGCTTGACAGGCTCGTCACCACGCTCCGGCTTTCCGGCGCGCTTGACGGCATCGCCGGCCTTGTGCTCGGACAGTTCACCCGGTGCGGAACCGAGAGCCTCGAGGAGGTTGCAGCGCGGCTCTTCGACCTCCTCGGACGGGAGGGCATCCCCGCTGTCTGGGGGGCGTCAACGGGGCACGATGACCCCAACCTCTCGTGGCGCCATGGCGGGCTCGCCCAGCTCGATGCCACGGCCGGCAGGCTCACCATGCTGGCGGAGCCAAGCGAGCCAGTCACGCAGCCGGAGCGGCCCCGCAATGGCCTCCCGACGCTGCCTCTCGGCGCCATCCGGCCCGGGCCTGCCGGCATCGAGCTGCTGCGGGGCGCACGCCCCGCGAACGGTGTCTTCGGGCTGCTCGACGAGGCCCTCACAACGGGCATCTGCAGCGCGGCACAGCTCGCCGTCTGGCGGCGGGGAGAACTCACCCACCGCATCGCGCTCGGCACCACGGCAATCACCGCCGACGGCCTGCGCGAAGCGGTCACGCAAGACACCCGCTTCGACATCGCCTCGGTGACCAAGGCGGTCTGCACAGCGCTGCTTGCCCACCTCGCCGTGGTCGACGGCCGCGTAAGCTTCGAGGACGAG
The DNA here is from genome assembly GCA_013205435.1 of Deltaproteobacteria bacterium. Lineage (GTDB taxonomy): Bacteria > Myxococcota_A > Bradymonadia > REDH01 > REDH01 > CAIWGR01. Next base: position 16,974 of record JABMMX010000030.1, on the reverse strand, counting down.
ATCCCGCGCGACATCAGCGCCTGCCGCGCAACCTTCGCAGACCTCCTTCGGCACGGCAGCGGCTTGCCCGCCTACGAGCGGCTCTGGGAGCAGGACTTTGCCACTGCCGACGCAGCTTGGCGCCACCTCGCCACCATTCCTGTGCGGCGCGAGCAACGGGGCCACGGCCTCTACAGCGATGTCGGCTACCTCCTCCTCGGCCGCTGGATAGAAAGGCTCCTCGGCGCGCCACTCGACCGGCTCTTCGACGCCCTCATCGCAAAGCCGCTCGCCCTCACCCGCACCGGCTTCCAGCCTGTCGGCGGCGCTCCGCAGAGCGGCTTCGCAGCCACCGAGTGGTGCGGCTGGCGCAGGCGTACCATCCAGGGCGAGGTGCACGACGAGAACGCCGCGCTGCTCGGCGGCGTGACCGGCCATGCTGGCCTCTTCTCCACCGCCTTCGAGCTCTCCCGCATCGGGCTTGCGGCCATGACACAGTCGCCGCAGCTCCTCACGCTCGAGAACACCGTCCGCATGTGGAACCGTGCCTGGATTGCGAAGGGCGGCTCCCACACGCTCGGCTGGGACACGCCGTCCGGCCCGCGCTCCTCCGCAGGCACCCGGATGAGCCAAGAGGCCTCCTTCGGCCACCTCGGCTTTGCCGGTTCGAGCCTCTGGATCGATGCTGAGCGGGGCGTCGTCGTGGCGCTGCTGACCAACCGCATCCACCCCACGCGCGACAACGCCGGTATCCGCGCGCTGCGGCCTGCGCTGCACGATGCCGTCATGCGCGAGCTCGGATTCTGAGCGAAACCAAGCGGACGCCATGCCGCTTGCCACCAACGGCCCACTTCGCGCAAGAAGGGGCCAACCCCGCAAGCCACACGCCCCTCTCCTCGCAGCGAGTGTATCGAGCATGTCTGCAAGACCGCCCATGCGACCCCACGACGACCTCCCTCCCATCGAGATGTACCACCAGCGCAAGCGGGCGACACCTCTCACCGCGAAGATGCGCTTCGATGCAGCCCGCCGAGCAGGAGAGCGCTTCATCATCACCCGCCCCACGCGCCCCTCGGATGCCTTCCGGGAGGGAGTCTTTGCTGGCGTGGTGGCGATGTTGGCCGGCGGCCTGATTGCCTTCCTATCTGTCTGGGCGACGGGGGCGAGCGGCATGTCGATGCGCGCGCTCATGGGCTTCACCCCCTTCGTCGGAATCGCCTGGTTCATCTACCTGAGCATCGTGCTCGGAGCAGGCAGCCTCGGTGAGCTCTGGAGCGGCAAGCCAATGGGCGGCGCTGTCATGATCGCGATCGCCGGCATTGTGCTCATGTTCGCCGGGCTCAATCCTGTCGAGCTCGCCAGCAAGGTACCGCTCGGTCCAAGCGCGGCCTTCAACGCCTTTGCGGTCGCCAACTTCCCGAGCGTCTGGGCGGTAGTCGCACTCGCCCTTGCCGCCGGCTTTGCAGGCGCCCGTACGCGACACCGCTGGCTGCTCGTTGTGGCCTTCGCGGTGGCCATCGCCGCCGCCCGCAATATCTCGCACGAACGGGTGGGATTCGCCGAAGGGCTTGCTCCCGGCTTCCCCGAGGCCAAGAGCGTGTTCCGCGGCATCCCGGCGCTTCCCAAGGCGCTGCAGATCCGCATGATCGGCGACATACTGCTCCTCACCGTCGCACCGCTCACCCTCTTCCGCCGCTCCCCGTAACCCCTGGCTACGCTGCATGTCTGACCTCATCCTCGCCATCGATCAGGGCACCACCGGCACCACCGCCGTACTGCTCAACGCCCGCCTCGAGGTGCTTGCCACGGCGAATCGGGAATTCGCCCAGATCTTCCCCCAACCGGGCTGGGTGGAACATGCGCCCGAGGCCATCTGGGCCAGCGTCGAGGCCGCTGTCTCGGCAGCCCTCGCCAAGGCAGGCGTCAGCGCCACCAGCATCGCCGCCATCGGCATCACCAACCAGCGCGAGACGACCGTGCTCTGGGAGCGCGCGACCGGCAAGCCCACCCACAACGCCATCGTCTGGCAGTGCCGCCGAACCCGCGACGCCTGTGCGGCGCTCCGAGAGGCCGGCCACGAGCAGCTCGTCCGCTCGCGCACTGGCCTGGTCCTCGACCCCTACTTCTCGGGCACCAAGGCTGCCTGGATCCTCGATGCGGTGCCGGGCGCCCGCGACGCTGCGGACCGCGGTGAACTGGCCTTCGGCACCATCGACACCTTCCTCGTCTGGCGGCTCACAGGCGGCGCGGCCCATGTTACCGATGTCTCCAACGCCTCGCGCACCATGCTGATGTCGCTCGCCACCGGCGACTGGGACGACGAGATGCTCCACCTGCTCCGCGTCCCGCGCTCCATCCTCCCTCGCGTCGGCGCAAGCGCAGAGCGTTACGGCGTGACCCGCGGGCTCGGATTCCTGCCCGATGGCATCCCCATCACGGGCATGGCCGGCGACCAGCAGGCGGCGCTCTTCGGACAGGCCTGCTTCGAGGTCGGACAGGCCAAGTGCACCTACGGCACCGGCGCCTTCCTGCTCATGAACACCGGCACGCAGCCCGTCTTCTCGGGTCACGGGCTGATCACGACCGCAGCCTGGAAGCTCGGCGAGGCCCCAATGGTCTACGCACTCGAGGGCTCTGCCTTCGTCGCAGGCGCCGTGGTGCAGTGGCTCCGCGACAACCTCGGCTTCTTCGTATCGTCGTCGGAGATCGAGGCGCTTGCAGCGACCGTCGAGGACTCCGAAGGGGTGGTCATGGTACCGGCGCTCACGGGGCTCGGCGCGCCCCACTGGAACCCCGACGCGCGCGGCCTGCTCTGGGGTGTAACCCGCGGCACAACCAAGGCCCACATCGCGCGGGCTGCGCTCGAGGGAATCGCACACCAGTGCCGCGACATCCTGGCAGCGATGGAGGCCGACCTGCAGGCCCGCCTCTCGCTCCTGCGCGTGGATGGCGGCGCCTCCGCCAACAACCTGCTGATGCAGATCCAGACAGACCTCCTGCAGGTGCCCATCTCCCGGCCGCAGGTTATCGAGACCACCGCGCTCGGCGCGGCGCTGCTCGCAGGCCTCGGTGCAGGCCTCTACGCCGACCTCGAGCAGGTGCGCGCCATCTGGCGCGAGGAGCGTCGCTTCGTCCCCTCGATGTCGCATGAGCGGCGCGAGCAGCATCTGGCGCTCTGGCGCGAAGGGCTCAAGCGGGTCTGAAGCTTCGCTGAACGACGAAGATGGGGTGACAGCCTTACCGCAACGCTGCGAATTCGTGAGCAATCCTCACCGTTTGTCGGTTGCCCTTTCACAGGCTTGCAAAGCCCACTATCTTGCCGCCCCTTCTAGACCCTCCCACGGGCGTCCGTGCTCTCCACGCGATGTTGGCGAATCATGACCTTCCGAGCCGAAAACCCTGTCATCGTTCAGTCCGACAAGACCATCTTGCTCGAGACCCACTCCCCAAAGTTCGAAGAGGCCCGTGACGCCCTCAGCGGCTTTGCCGAACTGGTGAAGTCACCCGAACACATTCACACCTACCGGGTCACCCCGCTCTCCCTCTGGAACGCCGCCGCGCTCGGCTGGAAGCCCGAGGAGGTGAAGCGGCAGCTCCTCGCCCTCTCCAAGTATGAGGTGCCGGGCAATGTCCTCGCCGATGTGGACGACTACATGTCGCGCTACGGCAGGCTGAAGCTGGTGCCCGATGGCGAACACCTCGCCATCACCTCGGATGATCCGATCATCCTCACAGAAATCTGTATGCACCGGCTCGTCGCCCCCTTCCTGCTCGGCCCTGTCGAGAACGGCCGCGTGCAGGTGAAGATCACCGAACGCGGCTTTGTGAAGCATGCGCTCATTCAGGTCGGCTATCCCGTCGAAGACCTCGCGGGATACGAGCCCGGAACGCCGCTCGAAGTCGAGATGGTCTCCACGACAGGCCGTGGCAGCGCCTTCGGCCTCCGCCCCTACCAGATTGAGTCTGTGGACGCCTTCTACGCCGGCGGCTCGGAGCGCGGCGGCTCGGGCGTCGTCTCGCTGCCTTGTGGCGCCGGCAAGACCGTCGTCGGCATCGGCGCCATGAGCAAGGTGAAGGCCCATACGCTTATCCTCACCACCAACGTCACCGCGCTCAGGCAGTGGCGCGACGAGATCCTCGACAAGACCAACCTCAGCCCCGAGCAGATTGGCGAGTATTCGGGCGATCGGAAGGAGATCAAGCCGGTCACCGTCACGACCTACCAGATCCTGACGCACCGGAAGAAGAAGACCGACCCCTTCACCCACTTCCATGTCTTCAACGAAAACAACTGGGGTCTCATCATCTACGATGAGGTCCATCTGCTGCCCGCGCCCGTCTTCCGGGCCGTCGCAAACCTGCAGAGCCGTCGCCGCCTCGGACTGACCGCAACGCTCGTCCGTGAGGATGGCAAAGAGGACGAGGTCTTCAGCCTGATCGGCCCCAAGAAGTACGACGTGCCCTGGCGCGTGCTCGAGAAGCAGGGGTTTGTGGCCGAAGCGACCTGCGTCGAGATTCGGGTTCCCTTTGGCGATGACGATACGCGCCTGGAGTATGCGCTCGCCGACCAGAAGCGCCGCTACCGCCTTGCCGCGACCAACGCTGCAAAGCTCCGCGTGGTGAGCCACCTTACCAGTGAGCACGCTGCGGATCGAGTGCTGATCATCGGTCAGTATCTCGACCAGCTCCACGATGTGGCGCAGATGCTGGATGCCGCGATCATCACGGGCGAGACACCGCAGCCGGTGCGCGAAGAGCTCTACGGTAAGTTCAAGTCGGGCGAGATTAGCCGCCTGGTCGTGAGCCGGGTTGCCAACTTCGCCGTCGACCTGCCCGACGCCAACGTCGCCATCCAGATCTCGGGTACCTTCGGCTCTCGCCAGGAGGAGGCACAGCGGCTCGGTCGCGTGCTTCGCCCCAAGACCAACGGCACCAACTCGGCTCGGTTCTACTCGGTCGTCACGCAGGACTCGAGCGAGCAGGACTTCTCTACCCGTCGCCAACTCTTCCTCACGGAGCAGGGCTATCGCTACGAAATCGAGAACTTCAAGCTCTGACCTTCGGGCAGCAAGTGAACGGGCGGCGACCGAGTTTGCAGAGAGCTGGCGGCTACCCGCCGGCGCCATCGCAAAGTTCGGCGCCTATGCGAGCGGGCTGCAGGAGAGCTCCGAACGGGCCAACCTCGTCGGCATCCTCGATGGCGATCGCTTCGCCGAAGAGCTGCTGCTCGACTCGCTCCGCGCGCTCCCGCTGCTCGACCGCTTAGGCGAGACGGGAAGCCTGATTGATGTCGGGAGCGGAGCCGGCCTGCCGGGTATCCCGCTCGCCATCGCCCGCCCCACCTGGCGGGTCACCTGTCTCGAACCGCGCCTCAAGCGGGCCCGCTTCCTCACCACCGCGAAGGTGATGGTCGGGCTGCCCCATGTGGAGGTCATCCAGGGGCGCCTAGAAGAGCAGGAGCGGACCTGGGACCTGGCCTGCTCGCGCGCCGTCTTCGAACCGCTCGTCTGGCTGGAACTGGCACGCCCCATCGTCCGTGAGCAGGGCCACCTGCTTTGCTACGCCACAGAACGCAACAAGCCCCTCGGCGCAGAGTCCGAGAGGCTTGGTTGGTCAGAGATGGCGGAGGTCACCTACCCGGGGCCTGGCGGCGACCGGGTGGTTGTCCTCTACCGTCGCGACTAGTTCGGGCGGATGGGCCCGAGAACCGTGGTGCCGAGCTGCACCGCGAGGAAGGGACCGGTCGCATCCTTGATGGCGTAGACGGTGGCGTTGGCACCGGCGGTGAGCTCGGGCAGCGTGTAGATGACGTCGGCGGCGAGGTCGTTGTTGACGTCGAGACCCACCGTGTAGGCACCGGCGGGAACGTCGAGCGTGCCCGACGAGGTGCCGAAGCTGAGGTCGGAGAGGAGCGTAGTGGCGGCGCCGAGCGAATCGATGCTCAGCACGTCGACCTGGGGGACGGTGTCGGCAACGTGGACAATCTGCACGCGGGCCAAACCGGCTGCGATGGGCGCGTTGCTGTCATCGAGGCGGATGCCAGCGATCGAGCCGGTGTTGTCGTAGGCGACGAGCGTGTAGAAGGCGTCGGCGTCATAAGCGAGCGAGGGGATTGCGAGGGCGGGGGTGCTTATCGGGTCTTCACCAGCGGCGAAGACGTCGAAGTTGTAGTTGCCCGCGGGAACCGAGAGGTAGTCGGTGGCCGAGAGGTAGGTGAAGTTCGCCACTGCGCGCGTGCCACCGGTGTAGATGTCGACGCCAGGAGCCGAGGCGCCGTTGGCGATGGTCGAAGCGTGGAAGACGCGGATGTTGGTCGGACCGGCATCGGGGAAGATGGGGACGACAGTGGCGCCGAGCTGGCCAGCGAGGAAGGGGCCGTTTTCGCCAACAATGGCATAGAGGTTGGCGACCGTACCGGCGGGAAGCGGGGGGATGCTGAAGGTCAGGTCGGGGGTGCCATCGTTGTTAACGTCAAGGCCGAGCGTGTAGGCCTGCGCCGGGATCTCGAGGAAGTCGGTCGCGGTGCCGAAGTTGAAGTCGACGATGAGCGGCGAGGGCGCCGACGGGTCGGTGATGTTCCAGATGTCGACCTGACCCACGCCGTTGGCGATGTGAACGGCGCGCACGCGGATGTTGCCTGCGGCCGGCGCGATGGCGGGCTCGTCGAGACGGAGCGCGGCGAAGCCAGTGCCCGACTCGTAGGCGACAGCCGTGTAGGAGGCGTCGGCGGCGTAGTTGAGCGACGGGATCGAGAAGGCGGGGGTGCCAGTCGGGTCTGCGCCAGCGGCGAAGACGTCGAAGGAGTAGTCGCCCTCGGGGACGGTCACGTAGTTGGTCGCCGCGAGAGCCTCGAGGCCCGGGATGACCGCGCTTCCGCCCGTGTAGATGTCGACCGTACCGGCCGAGGGCGCGCCATGGAAGACGCGGATGTTGGTCTCGGCAACCTGCGCAAAGAGCTCAAAGCCCTGACCGGCGCCAAGGTCGGCCACCAGGTGGGGGCCTTCGGCGTCAGCGACCGCGAAGATGTTGGCCGAGGTGCCGGCGGGAAGCGCAGGCACGTCGATGAGGACGTCGGGGGTGGCGTCGTTGTTGAGGTCGATGCCGAGCACGTAGGCAGCAGCCGGGATCTCAACCTGCGCGGTGGCGGCGCCGAAGGCGAGGTTCTCGAAGAGCACCGCAGGATTGGCCGCATCGGTCACATTCCAGATGTCGACCTCGGGAAGGATGCCCGCGGCATGGATCGCGCGGACGCGGATGTTGCCGGCACCGATGGTGGCGGTCGACTCGTCAAGGCGGAGCGGGGCGATGGCACCCGCGTTGTCATAAGCGACGAGGGTGTAGGCGGCGTCTGCTGCGTACGAGAGCGAGGGGATGGCGAGCGCGGCATCACCGGTGGGACCTGCACCATCAGCGAAGACGTTGAAGGCGTAGTCGCCGGCCGGGACCTCGAGGAAGCCGGTACCGAACTCGTAGGCCAGCGCATCAACAACGAGCGTGTCGCCCGTGTAGATATCTACGCCAGGCTCAGAGGCGGTGTTGGCGAGGTCGGAGGCGTGGAACACGCGGATCTTCGTGTTCTCGCTCACCGTGGTGTCGGTGTCGGTGCCGGTGTCGGTCGTGCCGGTATCGGTCGTGCCGGTATCGGTCGTGCCCGTGTCGGAGCCCGAACCCGTGTCGGAGCCGGTGTCGGTGTCGGTGGTGGTCTCCTTCTCATCGTCGCCACAGCCCGTCGCAAACGACAGGAGCGCGAGCAGCGCAAAGGTACCGGAAAGCTTCACATTCGAATTCAGTTTCATAAGAGGTCTCCTCGAGAGAAGGGCAGTTGCCCAGAGTGGTGTGAAGTAAAGATGCATCGACCGCGCGGTTGTTGCGCGCGCCGCCCATCTTTTGCCGCCGCTGGATGGTTCACCCCCAGCAACTGCCCGCACCATTGGGGCTTTCTCGATCCACTGCAAGGCTTCAAATCCCACAATCGGAGGCGCAAGAGCGCAATCGCACACCCCAGTCGTTCGCTTCGCTCTACCCTGCCGATCTGGCGATGTGGCGGCGACGCAGCGCGAACAGCGCGAGCATGGCGAAGGCGGCGACGACCGAACCGGAGAGGCTGCCTCCCGAGCTGCAGCCATCCTCCTTCTTCTTCGCCTTCACGGGATTGACCGCCACATCGTCCTCCGCGCCGCTGCCGTCGACCCCGGCATCGCTGCCCGAATCGTCGCCCGAACCAGCATCGTCGCCGCCGGCCGCGGTGCGATCGGGGCCGTGCGCCATGGGCGTCTCGTAGTTGTTTGTGTTGCGCGGATCGTGGGCAAAACCGTTCCACTCAATGGTACCGGTCGCGGGTCCTGCAGTCTTCCAGACGAAGAGGTAGCCGTTGCGGGTGTGCGCAGCGACATCGAAGAAGCCGTCGCCGTCAAAGTCGCCAATCGCGGGCGAGGCACCGAGCCATCCGCCCGTATGCTTGGGCCAGCCCTCGGGCTGCCTGCCGTCCTTGTCGAAGGCGGTGAGTCGGAAGCCGCCGGAGCCGCTGATGGCCTCGGCAAAGCCATCGCCATCGATATCGGCAACGGCCGGCGTCATGAAGAACTGCCAGTCGTCCGTCACCTGCGGGAAGCCGTCGAGGAAGCGGCCCGTTGAGGTATTCCACGCCGAGACCTGGTGGTCGAACTCGGCCTTCTCGCCACCGCCCGCGAAGGCGAGCAGGAACTTGAAGCCGGCCGTGCCCTTGATGAAGGCCAGCGAACCATCGTTGCTCATGTTGGCGAAGGCGCCGTTGTTGATGAGCGGGTAGGCATACTCGTCGTTCGAGTTCGAGAGCGGACCGTAGGTGTCTGTCGAGATGGTCATGGCCCGCTCGATGGTCATCTCGGTGCCATCCCACTGGTAGACGAGCGGGGCGCCGCCGATGCCCTCCATCATGAACTCGAGGTAGGGGTCTGCGTCGAGGTTGGCGATGATGGGGTTGGAGGGGTTGCCCTGTCCGACGACCGGGAGCACTGCGCCTGCGAGGGCTGCGGTGCGGTAGGGACCCGGGTTCTCGCGGTCGTCGTCGAGGTTCTCGAAGGGGCCGCGCGGATCGGCGTTGCCGCGCGCATGGACCATGTAGAGGCGGCTCTCGAGCTCGTTGTAGACCTCGCCTGTGCCGACGATGATCTCGAGCTCGCCATCGTTGTCGACGTCGCCCACGGCGGGTGTTGCCATGATACGCTCCGAGACCGGATCGGGCTCCTCGTTGTCCTGCAGCAGCACGGGGAAGCCGTCGAAGGGCAGGCCGTCATGGTTCCAAACGTAGAGGTGCTGGTCCATGCCCGCTGCGATGATCTCAAAGTCGCCGTTGCCGTCGAGGTCGGCGAGGACCGCGCCACCGGCGAAGCCCTCGTCGAGCCGGTTCTGCTCGCGGAAGTCGGTGAAGCCACGCGAGAAGCTCTCGTCGGTGCGGACGGGGAAACCGGGCGCCACGGAGCCGTCGGTGTTGAAGACCCAGACGAAGCCGTCCACGGTGGTCGCGACGACCTGCACAGAGCGGCCGGCGACATCCCGATCTGCATTTGCAAGATCGGCAACGGCCACCGCATTGGTGATGAAGCCCTGCCGTGACGGGGACGAAACCTCGCGACGCGCGACACAACCCGAGCGGTCATCGCGGAAGGCGCAGGCACCGAGGTGGTTCGGCGTCACGGCGGGGTCGTAGCCGCGCCGGTAGCCCACACTGACGGGCCAGCCTGCGAGCTCGGAGCCGTCCGACGTAAAGGCGTGCACGAGACCGGCGCCCTCGGGCACGATGAGCTCATCGGCGCCGTCGCCGTTGAGGTCGTAGAAGCGGCTGCTCGCCTCTCCCGAACCGCGGAGGTTCTTGGGGAAGCCGGCAAAGAGGTTGGGGTCGTTGGCGAGGAAGGCGCCCTTGCGGAACTCGCCGCAGACCTCGCCGCTCGGGCCGTCGACGCAGGCGATGAGCTTGAGCGAGTAGGCGTAGCGGTTGGGGTCGGTAAGCGCTGCATCGAGGTCGATGCGGTCGGCGAGCGCGGTGAGATCGAGCGTCGCGATCAGGCCGTCAACGCCCTCTGTGGTGCCGCTAGCCTCGAGCTCGAAGTCGGCCTCCGCGGGGGCCTTGCCTGGCGCCGTCAGCAGCTGCCAGCGGTAGGAGGCGTAGCGGGGCGCGGCTCCGTCGGTACGGCTTCCGATGCGGCCTGTGACCGCGAGCGAGAAGCCATCGCGGCGGGGGTAGTGGGTGCCGAACCAGAGCGGGTCGACGATGTCGACCTCGGGCGGGATGGCGCCCGTGCGCAGCAGATCGAGCGCCTTGCGGGCGTTGTTGCGTCCGTATCCAAAGTGGTAGTCCCAACCGACGTCGCTCGGGAACTTGGACTGGTCTTCTCCGCCCGGGTTGACGACGATGTCGTCGACGCCCTGGATCATGAGCCCGCGAATCTCTTCTGGCGTGAGCGATGGGCTCAGCGCCTGCTGCCGCGCGTAGCTGAGCAGCAGACCGGCCTGACCTGCCGACATGCCGGTGGCCTGCGACGAGCAGCCCGTGCCCGGCGTCGAGAGCAGCAGGTTGGCGCCGTGGTTGGTGCAGGCGGAGTAGCTGAGGAAGCTGCTGGCCTGCCAGTCATCGTGGTCGTCGGCCTCGATGGAGTGAACGTATATGGTGTGGTTGGCGGTGCCCGGCATGTTCTGGTGGAAGCTGTTCTCATCGGCTGCGGAGGCGATGACCGGAACGCCGTTCTGGTATGCATACTCGATGGCATCGTAGGCGAGCGGCCCCATGTTGAGGGAGCCGAGCGCCTCGGAGACGATGTCGGCGCCGTTGTCGACGGCGTAGATGGCTGCAGCAGCGAAATCATTGCTGTCTGCGACGAAGCTGTCGCCCACGCGGAGGAAGATGACGGAGCAGTCTGGGCAGATGCCCACCTCGCCTCGTCCGTCGTTGACCGGCGCCGTGGCGATCATGCCCTCCCACTCGCCATGGTCGTGCTCGGTGTCGTCGGTGGGGTCGTTGTCGTCCCAGTAGAAGTCCCAGCCGGAGATGTCGTCGATGTAGCCGTTCGCGTCGGCGTCGATGCCATCCGAGCAGTTGCGGATGAGGTCTGCAGGGTCGAGACGGGTGTTGCCGTTGCCCATGCTGTCCCACCGCTCGCGCTCGCCGTCGCAGACAGCGTAGTCGAGCATGTTGAACTTGCCGTCGCCGTTGGCATCGAAGCGGTCGACCGGCGTCTCGGCGAGGCAGCCAATCTCAGGCCGGCAGCCGTCGAAGTCGAGCTCCTCCCGCTTGATGTAGGTCTTCTCCACCATCTCGGGGCGGAGCCAGCCCGTGCCGTCGTCGTGGATGGCGATGAGGATGCCCGGGTCGCCCGTGGTAACCTGCCAGGCGCGGTCTGCGCTCATGCCTGTACCAAGCGTGTCGCGCTCTTCGGGCCGGATGGCGCCTGCATTGGGCCCGATCCAGGACTCTGGATAGAAGGACCACTGCTCCCAGGCGCCGCGGGCGCGGTCGGCACAGCTACCATCGGCGTTTCGGGTGCAGCTGAAGTACCCTGGGTCGTCCGGCATCGCTGCCTTCGGGTCTTCGTCCGGTCCGTTCGGAAAGGCAGGATTGGCAGCCATGGCCGGCTGCGGCAGCACAACAGCCGCGAAGAGGCCACTCATGGCGTAACGGCGAAGATTGCGTGGAATGTTCATGGAGGGGCTCCAAGGCTCATGAGACAGAGGCGAACTGCGTTCCGATCCAGAAGCGCCCTGCGTCGACTACCCCAACTCTGCTTGCGCCAAAAGGATGTTGGGCCTAGCGCAAAATCCCATGCGTTACCTGCTCCTCTTGGCACTCCTCGTCGCCCCCGCTCTGCTCCCCACCGCGGCAGAGGGCGGCGCGCTGCCTGAGGCTGCGATCGAGGGATCAAGCGCAGCGGCCGATGGCTCTGGCGGCCCGTTGCGGCCCGTTGCCAAACCGCCCGTAAAGCTGATCGGAAGCGCCGTCCACTCCCGTCCGCCGCTCCCCAAGGCTGCCGCCGCGCCGCTCCCCGAGGTTGCGCTCCCGCCGCTCGCCACCGAGACCGCCGCGCAGCGCTTCCGTTGGAGCGGCGAACAGCTCTTCTACGCCATCGAGTTCCTCGGCAACAAGGCCATCAAGGCCGGACTCTCCATCGGCGCGCCCACCGAGGTGGAGAAGCTCGGCACCGTCATTCCGATCCAAGGGCTTGCCGCCAGCGTCGGCCTGCTCGGCGCCGTCTATCCCATCCGCGACAGCGCCCTCACCTACCTCGACCCGGCCACCGGGCTCCCCATCTGGTCGGAGAAGGTGCTCGCCGAAAACAACGTCGAGCGCTCCTACAAGGTGGATTACGACGGCACCCACCACCGCGCACAGGTCTTGCGAAAGCGGGACGGAGAATCGCGCCAGTTCAAGCGGGCCGTTCCTTCCGACATCCACGACGCCTTCTCCTGGTTCATGGACCTGCGCAGCCAAGACCTCTCGGTCGGCAAGCGCTACGAGTACTTCGTCTTCGACGGCTGGAAACTGTCGCGCCTCACCGCCGTGGTCGTCCGCAACGGCACCACCTACTGTGCGCTCGGCGAGCTGCCCTCCGCAGAGGTAGAGTTGAGCCGCGAGGTCCTCGCCTCCGAGCCCATGCTGCCCTACGCGGTGCGCGGCGCGGAGCTACCGCCGGTCTATCTCGAAGAGGAGCCGGCGAAGCGGGTAGGACGGGCCTGGTTCGGCACCGACGCGCGCCGCATTCCCATCGCGATCGAGGTGGTCACAAGCCTCGGAGCGCTCGGCGTCCGAATTGAGCGGGCCCAGACCCCCAACTAGGGGCGCTGGCCGAGCACGGCGACCTTGGCCCAGGCTTCTTCCCATTCGGAGCGCGGGTCGGAGTCGTAGACGATGCCGCCGCCCACATCCCAGCGGGCCCGACCGTTGCGCGACTGCATCGTCCGGATGACCACGCTCAGTTCGGCGTCGCCGTTCGGCTCCACCCAGCCGATGGTGCCGCCGTAAAGTCCGCGCGGGCCCTGTTCGAGTTCGTGTAGCATCGCGCAGGCCTCGAGCTTCGGAGCGCCCGTCATGGAGCCAGGCGGAAAGGCGGCTGCGAGCAGGTCCCAGATGTCGCGACCGGCCGCCAGCTCACCGGTGACGGTCGAGGTCAGCTGGGCGACGCTGCGGTAGCGCTCCACGGTGCAGAGCGCGGGCACTTGGACGCTGCCGGGCCTGCAGACGCGGCTCAGATCGTTGCGGAGCAGATCGACGATCATGGTGTTCTCGGCGCGGTCCTTCTCCGACGCCGCGAGCTCCTCCATGATGGCCTGTTCGTTGCCCGGCACGAGCAGCCGCGTGCCCTTCATGGGGCGCGCAGTCGCGATGCCGTTACGCAGCGAGAGGAACCGCTCCGGGCTGCTGGAGGCGACCGCGAAGTCGGGCAGCTGCACCAGCGCGCCGAAGTCCACAGGATGGTTTGCCATCATCCAAGCGAAGAGCGCCTGCATCGACGCCGGCGGCTCGAACCAGAGCGGAAAGGTGAGGCAGAGTTGGTAGAGTCGGCCCGCGCGGATCGCCTCGAGGATGGCCTCCACAGCAGCGCTGTGCCAGCCCTCGTCAGCCACGGAGAGACGGCGCAGCAGCGGCCTCTCAGCGGGCCCCGTCCACGGCTCACCTGCAGGTGCCGATACCACCTCGTCGGCAGCCCAGAGCTGGGCGAGCGGAAAATCGTCCCAGGCCTCGAAACTCGAAGCCTCGTCGAAGAGGCGACCGCCCTCATGCGCAACGAGCAGCAGGCATCCTTTGACGCCCTCAGCAAAGGCCCGTGCGGCGGCAGCCCGAAGCAGTTCCGTGGCAGCACCCGGCGCGAGAGAGGCAGAGGCGCCAATCGTCAGCACGGGCCGCAGCGCGGTCGCCAGCAGTGACCGACGGCCTGTTTCGCTGTCGCCCCGCGCGGAGCAAAGGCAGGCGAAGGGAGCTCCGCCGGCAGCGGCCTCCTCGACCAGAAGTTGGAAGGGCGTGGCACTCATTGCGACCGCTCATGCAGCGACAACAGCAGCGCCCGCAGCGCCGCCGCCTCGTCTGCGAGCAGCGGCAGCGCGCGACCGTCAAGCGACCGGACCGGAGCCGCCAACCGCAGCGCACTGACCAGCACAAGACCCTCGCAGGCGGCGAGCCGCGACCCATCGAGCGAACCGCGCGCCACCTCCAGTCCGCCAGCCTCCAACGCAGCCAGCGTCACGCTCTCGAGGAGCCCACCTGCGTCGGGCGTCCACCAGCGGTCGCCTTCGCGCCAGAGCAGCGTCGAACGCGCACACTCCGCCACCGCACCCGCCCGCCAGAAGAGCGCCTCGTCTGCGCCAGCCCGCTCCGCTTCGCGCTGCGCGAACTGCGACCAATGGTAGCTCGCAGACTTTCCGAGCAGGCCCAATCCTGGGTGCTCCGATGCCGCAGAGCGGAGCACCATCCCCGAGGCATAGTGTGGCTCCGGCGGCGCATAGTCGGAGAGCTCTCCGACCGACTGCCAACCCGATTCGCGGGCGGGCGACGGCGTGACGAGGAGGCGGAGACGGGCAGGGTTCCTACCATCGATGGAAGTAGCAGCCAGCGTCGCGCGGGCCGCCTGCAGCGCGGCTCCAGCATCGAGCCCAGCGGCGGCAACCGATGCCGACATCCGCGACAGGTGCTCGCCCTCAAACATCCAGCGGCCCTGCTCTCCGCGCAGCGTCTCGAACCAGCCCTCGCCGCTCCGCACCAGCCCCGTCTCTGCGCCGAGCACCGCATCGGCCGCCGCGACAGGGCGACCATCGAGCAGGAAGCGGAGGCCGCTCATGCGTCGCCGAACTCCACCACCGACCTCACCGTGTTTGCGGTCAGGCGAAGCGCGAGCGCCCGCTGCACCGCGATGGTCGCAACGTCGGCAGGCGCTGTCGCAGTGAGCGCAGCCTCGCGGGTCAGATCCTCCACCGCCCAGCAGGCCAGGATGTCGTCGCCGTCATCTTTGCGTGCCACCGACACCGCGCCGTTGGCCTCGATGACCTCGACTTCGACCGGCCAGTCGACCGTCGCCGCGCTCAGCCACTCCAGCCAACGCGAAGCCTCCACACCCACCCAGACATCGGCGGCGGCAACCCCTTCGAGCCACTCCGCGGCGCAGCCTGCGCCACCCTCCGCAGCAACGCCCGCCTGCACAATCGGCAGCCAGACAAAGCCGGCCGCTGTGTTGCTGCTGCACCAGACCAACCCCTCCGCGAGGAACTCGGGCCGCTCCGGCGGTGCACCCGCAATGAGCGCGGCGCGGATGCGCTCCTTCGGCGACCACCACCGGCCTAGCAGCGTCGCAAATCCGCGCGCGTTCGGCCAAGCCTGCCAGCCTTCGTGAGCCGGGAGCGCTGCAAGCGGACGGGCCAGCTCCTGCGCATCGAGCACCGCACGCGGCTCCACCTTCCACATCTCCTGCTCGCCGCTCCGCCAGCACTCCACCCGTCCGACCGAAGCAGGTCCGAAGACCGTGTGTACCGCCGCCGATAGCGCCTCCTCATGGCCGCACTGCTCGCAGACAAAGGGCGCGGCGTCGGCCGGCCGCTGCGAAAGCTGCCTCAGGCGCGCCGTCGTGAACCGGTGCAGGTCGTACTCAAGGTAGTGGCGATGGATGTGCTCCTTTCCGCAGATGGCACAGGCCTCATGCAGGTCCTGACGGTAGCCGAGCAGCGGAGAGCCATCTTCCCCGACAAGGATGCGAAGCCACATGCCGCGGCTGCTCATAGAGCCACCTGATTCGCCTTCGGGGCCATCCCGATTGTACCGCCTTTGACTCTGTTCATCGTCGTTCGCCTCCAGCCTGTACACCCTGCGGCACGCTCGGCTCTTCGCCTTCTGGATCGCCACTGTCAACCCGCGCAACCCGAGCAACGCCGCGGCTTGCGGCCTTGCCGCGCCCCTACTAGTTGCCCGAACGCGCGACTGCGTACTCACCGCTCCAACCGTCACGGTCCATCATGGCGAACGCTACCAACCTTCCCCCCTGCGGCATCTATCGCACCACCCTCCCGCTCGAGGGCAAAGCAGAGGCCGTTCCGGCCGGCCGCATGGTCTACTTTCACAACCACTCCGATCAGGAAAACAAGTCCATGGTCCTTCTCCCGAAGGAGGTGAAGGACAACACTTGGAGCTTCCAGGACCGCGGCTACCTCGTCGAGTCCAAGAGCTGGCCGAGCACCCTGGTCCTGCTCCCCAAACAGGGCTTCTATGTGGTCCGAGAAGAGATCACGACCGCATCGGGTGGCCGCATGGGCGCCGGCATGCTCGTGCAGCTAGGCTACAACAACGCGGGCGCCGCCATCCTCTTCCCCGGCACCTACGAGATCGGTAACCGCATCCAGTTCCCCGACCGCGGCCTGCTCATCTCCGACCTCCAGACGACCCTCCTCGACGAGACCTCCTTCAAACTTGTCGGCCCAGCAGCCACCGGCTCCGGCGACCTTCACTAGCAGCCTCGCTGCGCTCCCCGGACAGGTCCGACCCATGCAGGTCAATCACCCCTACGCCTCCTTCATCCACACCGTAGAAAAGCCGGCGCGCTATGTCGGTGGCGAGTACAACGCGGTCGTCAAAGACTGGACCAGTGTAAACTGCCGCTTCGCCCTCTGCTTCCCCGACGTATACGACATTGGCATGAGCCACATGGGGACCAAGATCCTCTATTCGGTCGTCAACAAGACCCCCGACCTGCTCATGGAGCGCTGCTTCGCCCCCTGGTTCGACCTGGAGACTGCGCTCCGCGAACGCTCCCTCCCGCTCGTGACGCTAGAGTCGGCTCGTCCGCTCTCCGACTTCGATGTGGTGGGCTTCTCGCTTCAGTTCGAGATGACCTTCACCAACATCTTCACGATGCTCGAATTGGGCGGCATCCCGATTCGCTCCGAAGCGCGCACTTTGGCCAACCCCTTCGTCATCGCGGGCGGTCCCGCCGCCACCCATCCCGAGCCCCTCGCACCCTTCCTCGACATCATCCTGATCGGTGACGG
>JABMMX010000300.1 GCA_013205435.1 Deltaproteobacteria bacterium | reverse complement strand
CGCGCATCTTCGAGTTCACCGACCCGGCCCCCTTCACCGGCTTCTGCGACCAAGCCGAGGCCGAGCGGCCCGCCTACACCAACGGGCTGGCAGCGGAGAAGGTGGGCTGCGCGGTCCACCTGCGCGAGATGACCTACAACAGCGACGAGCAGCGCAGCGGCGAGCGGAGCATGGGCTTTGGCGGCGGTACCGAGGGCGACGGCTGCCCGAGCTCGCTCCGCGGCGCCACCCACGCCACCTCCGTGGTCATCCTCAACGCAGCCGGGATGCAGTCGTGGGACCAGGGCTTCGACGCCGCCGGCACGCAGGTCTGGGGCGCAACCGCCGGCCCCTACCAGTTTCTGCGGACGGGGCTCCCGAAAGATCTCTGACCCTGCCATTTTGGGGTCGACGGGCCGCTCCTGATCCGTAGTATCGGAGCCCCTCATCAGGAAGCCGACGCCACCATGGGCATGTACTCCGACGCCATCATCCACGAGATCCGAAGCCGCGCCGCGATCGAGCAGCTCATCGGTGAGTCGGTTCGGCTCGAGCGGCGTGGCAATCGGCTGCTCGGTCTCTGCCCGTTCCACAGCGAGAAGAGCCCGTCGTTCAACGTGAACCCGGAGATCGGGCGCTACCACTGCTTCGGCTGCCAGGCCTCCGGCGACGTCTTCTCCTTTCTCCAACACCGCGACGGGCTGAACTTTGTCGAGGCCATCGAGAAGCTGGCGGGCCAGACCGGCGTTCACCTTCCGCCCCGGGAGAGCAGCGCGCGGAGCGATGAGGCGCAGGCCGACAAGGAGCGCTACTTCCGCGCGACGCAGCTGGCCGCACAGTTCTACGCCGACAACCTGCTCTCGGGGCGCTACCCGGAAGCGACCGCCTACATCGCTAGGCGCGGCGTCCCCCTCGAGGCGGTCCGGGCCTTCGGGCTAGGCTACGCCCCCGATGGCTGGTCGTCGCTGGTCGATTTCGCCGCCTCCAAGCGGGTGCCCGTCGCCGACCTGGAGTATGCTGGGCTGGCCAAGCCGCGCGAACGGGGTGGCGGCCACTTCGACATGTTCCGCAACCGGCTGATGTTCCCCGTGCGTGACCTCTCCAAGCGGGTGGTTGCCTTCTCGGGGCGGGCGCTCTCCGCCGAAGAGAAGGCCAAGTATATCAACTCGCCCGAGACACCCTTCTACAGGAAGGCCAAGGAGCTCTTCGGTATCGACCTCGCGCAGGGCCCCATCAAGGCGGCGCAACGGGCGATCCTGGTCGAAGGCAACTTCGATGTCGTCTCGTTGCATGCCCACGGCGTGTCGCAGGCTGTCGCGCCGCTTGGAACCGCGCTGACCATCGACCAGGTGCGGCTGCTGCGCCGCTTCACCAAGTCTGTGGTGCTCTTCTTCGACGGCGACAAGGCCGGCCGCGCTGCCGCCCGCAAGTCGCTCGACATCCTGCTCGAGGCCGACTTCCCCGAGATCCTCTTCGCCCAGCTCCCCGACGGAGCCGACCCAGACGACATCGCCCGCCGCGGCGGCGCCGACGCTGTCCAGGCGCTCATCCAGCAGGCCAAACCGCTCCTCGACCTCCTCATCGAGGAGCTTATCCTGCCGGCCACCGGAAGCGCCACGCCGAGCGCCAAGGCGGCCGCAGTGTCCGAGCTGGCGCCACTGATGGCGAAGATCAAAGACACCACGCTGCTGGAGGCCTGGATTCAGGAGATCTCCAGGCGCACCGGGCTGAGCCCCGGCGAGCTGGCACGCCGATTCCGGCCCGGCGCCAATTCGCCCGGCCCGTCCTCTTCGCAGCAGCAGCGGCCTGCGGCCCGCCCTGCTGTGGTGCCACCACCAGCCTTCGACGACCGTGCAACCCCGCCTCCGTTCGAAGAGGCGCCCGTCGGCGATGCGCCCTTTGGCGAGGCCCCCTTTGACGATGGCCCGCTACCGCCACGCGGAGCGGCGCCCGTCGAGCTCGCACCGCTGAACCCGATGGAGACCGAGCTCATCGTCCTGCTCCACCGGCGCGCGGCGCTGCTGCTGACCTTCCTTCATGCCCGCACCGACATCTCCATGGAGCAGCGTGAGGTTGCCGAGTGGGCCCGCGCGGTTGCTGCGGCCCACCAGGAGAACGGTCCCTCGCTCAGCCGGGCCTTCGAGATGCTCGACGAGGGGCCGCTGAAGAGCGTCATTGCGCGCGCGCTGATGCTCGCCGGGCCGCTCTACGAGGAGAAGATTCAGAGCGCCTTCCACGCTGTATCGCTGAAGATCAAACGGGCCTGGGTCGTGACCGCGCGGGCGCGGCTTCTCAACGAACTCGAGGGTGCCAGCAAGCGGGGCGACGATGAGGGTGCCTTCGTGCTCCTCAACCAGCTTCAGCGCCTGAACGAGTTCGAGAGGGATACGCGGTAGAAAAGAGCGCTCTCCGCAGGCAGGGCTGTTCGCAAAAGATTGAATTGCGTGCGGTTTGGGGTATGCCGCAGCCTTGCTCCTAGCCTGAGCATCGACCCCCGCACCGCGTTTTGACGCGTAGCAGCATGCCAGACCAACCGCACGATCCGACCTCAACCGAAGCCTCAGGCCTCTACGACAAGCTGACTGTCGGGAGCACACTGGGCGTTTACACACTCTTGGAGCAGCTCTCGTCCGAGGGGCTCGAGCAGCTCTGGCGCGCCAAAGAGTCGAACGCCACGGGCGTCGAACGCCCGCTCCGGCTTACCGTTGTGCATGCGGCGGCCCATGGCTCCCACGAGGCGCTCGCCTCCTTTCGCGCCCGCGCCACGGCGCTCGCTCGTCTGCGCAACCCCTACATCGAGCGCTCCTTCGAGCCACAGCTCGTGGCCGGCATGGATGTGGTGGTCTCGAATGCGAGCAGCGGCGTTTCACTCGAGCACTGGCTGTCGCAATTTGTCGAACTTATCCCCGTAGAGCGAAGCCGCGACCTCTTTCTGCAGCTCTGCGATGCGCTCGCGGCCGCAGCCGAACTCCCGGCACCCTATGGCCCGCTCGAGCACCGGCAGCTCCGTCCCGAACATCTGACCGTCGTCGAGGCCGGCGGCCTTCCCGAGCTCCGCGTGTGCAACTTCGGCCTCGCCGCCGACACAGCCGGCATTGCCTGGAGGCCCGAAGACCACGCGACCGATGCAGAGGCCTACCTCGCGCCTGAGCAGACCCGCGGCGCGCCCATAGCGCTCAACCAACAATCGCTCGTCTTCACCCTGGGCGTCATCGCCATCGAGCTCCTCACCCTCCGCATGCGCCCGGCGCTCGGCCGCTGCTGGTGGGAGCTCTCCCAAGACAGCGACGACACCACCGTCCTCGCCCTCGCCGAGCTACGAACGGTCGTCCCGCTCCCCGTCCTCAAGGTGCTCTCCAGAGCCATGCTGGGCGCCCCCAAAGACCGCTACGACTCCATCCGCACCTTCGCCGCCGCCTTCGACCAGGCCTGGCCCGAGCCCCGCCTCCCCCGCCTGCAGCAGGCCCAAGCCGAGGCAACCGCCGCCGCCCGCGCCACCGCCCGCCCCAAGCCGCCGGCACCGGCGAAGCAGGCCCCCGCACCCGCCCGCTCCAACCGTCTCGCCGGTGCCGTCGGAGCCCTCGTGCTG
>JABMMX010000299.1 GCA_013205435.1 Deltaproteobacteria bacterium | reverse complement strand
GAGTGCGAGGCCAGGAGGCGGGCGTCGGCGGTGTGTTCCGGCGGTGGCAAGGAGGCTTCGGCGCGGCATAGGGAGTGCGAGGCAAGGGGGCGGGCATCTGCGGTGTGGGCGCAGGTGGTCCTTGAGGCTGGGGGGTAGCACAGGGAGCGTGGTTCGCAGGGGGCGTGGTGGGCAAGCGCAGGGGCGCAGAGCCGGCTAGTTGGTGGCTGGCTGGTCGGAGGACTTCGATCGGGGCGGGTGTTCGTAGTCATTGCGGGCCTGCGGCTCCGAGGGTTGTGCATCGAAGTTCGGTGGTTCGCAGTAGGTTGCGCGATCCTGGAGCCCTCGAATGAGGGCGGCGAGCGAGGCTCGGTCGACAGAGAGCGCGCGAAAGCCAGGGGCCCAGAGGAAGGCTCGTTGCGCGGTGCACTGTTGGGTGAGCCAGCGCTCGGTCCCCCGCTTGATGCAGAAGACGAGGTGGGCCGTGCTCATGCAGATGGGAAGCGGCGCGACGATGGTGAGTTCGGTGCTGGTGGCGCCGATGGCAATGGGGGAGGCCTCGAGGTTGTCGAGGAGCGCTCGAACATAGGCCGCAAGTTCGGGCCCGATGTCGTGTGCGGGTAGATTGCTACCTGGCGCGGGTTGCAGGGTGAGGTGAAGGAGGATGTTGTTATGGGCTGGCATGATGGACTCCATCGGTAGGGGATGGAGTATTATCGTCGCCGCGTGGCGTTTGTTGCGGGCCCCGTTTCGCGCGGAGGCTCGTTAACGGTCTGGTGGAGGGTTGGTGGTGATGCGGATGGCAAAGTTGTTGCCATCGGTGAGCCAGTTGGCGGTGGAGAAGGGGAGCGCCGGCAGTGTTCCCGTTTCTTGAAGTTTGAGCTCCAGGCCGAGCGGAGGTCGGACGGCCAGAACGGTTCCGGCCCAGCAGATGGCGTGCGATGGGGTTGTGAAAAGAGGCTCGAGGAGGAGTTTGGCGGTGAGTGCGTCGCGCGTGGGAGTGAGGATGATGGGGACTTCGCGCTGGTCGTCGAGGTTTGTGAGGGTGGCAGCGATGGGTAGTTCCGGCAGCAGCAGTCCGCTGCCTGTGTGGGGAGGCATGGGGAGTGTGAGGTGAAATCTGTCGCCTGGGAGCCAGGGGAGGTGGTGATGAAATCGCTGCGGCTCGTATTCGACGACAACGATGGCTCCGGCGGGACCTCTTGCGGTAGCCGCTGCGGCGGGTTTGGGGAGTTCGTCGAGGAGGGGTTGGCTGTCCTCGTGTGTTGGCGGGAGAATTGCTGTGGCGAGTTTGAGATTGTTTTCGAATCGGTGGGCGAAGGGGAGGAGGTGACGGACGTTGTCGTGGTTCAGGATGAGCCCTGCGACGGCGATGGCGACGGGTTCTTGATCGACGGCCGGGTAGGCGAGGAACTGGAAGTTGGCGGGGTGGATAGGTGTTCGCGCGGAGGTTGTGACCTCGTCGGGGTGCTCATCGAAGGCAGCGCGGTAGAGCGCGCGCGCCCAACGGCGTGCTGAGTGCGTGGCGTGGCTTGCGGTGGAGAGGTCGTTTGAGGTCATGCTGTGTCCGCCTGTGGCTTGACAGGTGAAATTTTTGGCAGTTAGGAGACGGCTCAGCGGAGGTTACCTCGGTGGAAGGCGAGTCGCAAAAGCAGGGCGATTTGGTAGCCCAGCATGGTTGGTTGGTGCGCCATGTCGCGTACCGTCTGAAGACGACGCTTCGGTTGCAGTTTGCGCTGGAAGAGCTGGAGCAGATGGGGATGCTAGGGCTGCTAGATGCGGCTCGTCGGTTCGACGCGACTGCATCGACGTCGTTCGGTACCTATGCATACTATCGGATCCGTGGGGCGATTCTGGATGAGACTCTGTCGCAGCAGGGACTGAAACGGTCTCAGGCTGCCGCGATTCGCCGTGTTCGTGCGATGGGTGATGCCCTTGAGGGGCTGTCGGATGTTGCGGAGTCTGCGTCGGACATGGACTATCTGGTTCATGCGATGGTGTGCGCGACGACGGCGAGTGAGGTGATGGAGTCTGCGACGGTGGAGTTGGAGGAGTCGGAGGAGCTGAGCGGCTACACGGCAACGCCGGAGCAGGTTGTGGCGCAGAAGATGTCGAAGGCGTTGGTGAGGCGCATGCTGGGCCACCTGCCGGAGGACGAGCGTGAGCTTCTGGCGGACTGCTATTTTTCATCGATGAGTCTGGCGCAGCACGCGGATCGGGTTGGTCGGAGCAGGAGTTGGGCCTGCCGGGCGCACGCGCGAGCGCTGCTTCGTCTGCAGGAGTTGATGGCGAGCGCGTCGTCGAGGATGGAGGAGTAGGCTGGTGATGACGGTTCGGTCGCGGGTAGGGGGATTGTTGGTGGCGCTGGTGCTGCTTGGTCTCTCGGTTGCCGGCTGTCATGTTTCGGTGACGGGGTGCGTTGGTCGGGAAGAGGCGGATGAGTCGGCATGGCAGCTCCGTCGCGCGGGGTTTGATGCGTCTGCGGAGCGTTGCGGCCGCGGTCGCGAGGTAGTGGTTCCGCGTTGGGATGGGGCGGGAGCGCGTGGCGCTGTTTCGGAGTTGGGGCTGCCGCGGCAGCGGTTGGCGGTTCCGAAGCCGGAGATCGGGATGTGGCCATCGGCAGCGGATCGGTCGCGTCTGGAGCGGCACGAGGCGGGAGCCCGGGCCGCCGCGGTGCTTCGCGGGCTTCCACAGGTTGAGGATGCCTGGGTTGAGCTCCGCGCGGAGGGTTCTGGCGAGGTGGCGACGGCGACGTTGGTGATGCGTGAGGGTTCGGCGGACTGGACGCAGGTTGAGCGTGCGGTACGGGGGATGGAGGGTCTGAGCGAGGTCGCACGTATCGAGCGTGTGGGGATGACTGTTCCCCGTCTGTCGGCTGGGGTGAGATGGGCCAAGGTGGGGCCATTTCGGGTGGAAGCGGGTCAGGCGGGGCTGCTTCGGTGGTCGCTCGTGTCGATCCTGTTGCTTGTCTCTCTTTTTGCTGGGCTTCTGGCTGCATCGGGTCGTCGAGGTTCACAGTGACGGGCTGGGGCTGGGGCTGGGTTGAGGATGGCTCTGGCTGGTTGCTGGCTTCGGGCGTGGTCGGTTGGGTAGGCCAAGAGGAGGAGGCTACGGCAAAGGGGATAGCGGCGGAGCTGTCTCAGTTGGAGAGGCGTCGGGCCCGGTTGGAGGAGGAGTTGGTGACGGCAGTGGCGTCTGCGCGGGCTGAGGCTCTTGCGTCGTCTCGTCATGAGATGGAGCGGATGCTGGATGCACTGGCAGGTCGTCCGAAGGAGGTGGCCCGTCGGACAGCGATGCTGGCGATGCTGATCGCAGAGGCGATGCTGGGGCGTCTGGCGGAGCGGGAGGCGGCGGTCCTCGATGTTCTGTTGTCGCGCGCTCTGGAGGGTTTGGCAGGCGAGCGTGAGCTTGTTGTTCGTGCTGCGCCGGGGATTGCGGCCTCGGTTCGAGAGCGCTTGGGTGAGTCTGCTGAGGGGATGGCGGTGCGTGTGGATGGGAGTTTGCGCGGAGCCGATCTGGTGGTCGAGTTTGCTCGCGGTCAGAGCGACGCTCGTCTGCGAAGTCAGCTGCATCTGTTACAGGGGCTGCTTGAGGGTTGCCCTGATGAACTCAGCTAGCCGCGCTGCGTGGGTGAAGTTGTTGGACGCGCGGCTCCGTTCCGGTCGTTCGGAGCTGATTTCGGGTCGCGTGGCATCGGTGCAGGGAGGGCTGATTGAGGCCTGTGTGTCCGATGCGGTGGTGGGGCAGCTGTGTGAGATTGAGGTTGGCGAAGGGTCGGTCCTGGCAGAGGTGGTGGGGCTCGAAGGTGAGCGGGCGCGTTTGCTTCCGTGGGGGAGTTCGGAGGGAGTTGGCGTGGGCGCTCGGGTCCGGGTTCGTAGCGTGCCAGGAGGGCGCTTGCGGGTGGAGGAGGCGCTCGGCCGCGTGCTGAACGGGCTTGGCGAGCCGGTGGATGGCGGAGCTGTGGTAGCTCGTGAGTCAGGGGCTCCGTCGGGCCTGTTTTTGCGCCGGTCTGTTGGTGTGGCGGATCGGTTCGAGACAGGGGTTGCGGGCATCGATGCGCTGGCGCCTATCGGTCGGGGCGCACGCGTTGCAATCATTGGCGAGGCGGGCTCGGGCAAGACCTATCTGCTGCGGCAGCTGCGTGAGCGGATGGTGGAGGATGTGGTGGTGATTGGTCTGGTGGGCGAGCGTGCGCGTGAGGCATCGTCCCTGGTGGAGGAGGTCTTTGGCGGGCCGCTGGCAGGTCGGGTCACGGTGGTTGTAGCGCGTTCGGAGGCGCCGGCATCGGAGCGGGTTGCGGCGGCGGAGCTGGCGTCGGAGTTGGCTGATTCGTGGCGCGGTCGCGGGCGGTCCTGTCTGTTGCTGCTGGACTCACTGACGCGTTATGCGCGTGCGCTTCGGGAGGTTGCGCAGGTGCGGGGAGAGCCACTGGGTGCGTCGGGTTTTCCCGTGACGATGGGTTCGTCGATGGCGCGGCTGCTGGAGCGGGCCGGAGCCGGTTTGGAGGGTTCCGTGACGGGGCTGTACTCGGTGCTTGCGTCATCGGAGCAGGAGCAGGGTGTGGTGGCGGAGGAGGTTCGAAGCCTGGTGGATGTTCAGTTGGTGCTGCGTCGTCGTCTGGCGGATCGCGGCCAGTTTCCGGCGGTGGATTGGGTGGCGAGCATGAGTCGGCTGTCGGATGACTTGCTTACGGCTGGCGAGCTCGAGGTTGGTCGTGTGTGCCGAGGAGGGCTGGGCCTTCTGGAGCAGCATCGTGATGCGGTGGAGCTTGGCTACTATCGTTCGGGGAGTCGTCCGAGCTTGGATGCGGCCATCTCGGAGGAGGAGGCGCTACGCCGGGCGCTGACGGGTGGGTCGGGCGATGGGTCGTGGTCTGAGCTTGCCAGCATTGCTGCCCGGCTGCGGCGATGAAGCGTGCTCTGCTGTCGCTTGAGAGGCTGCGGCTGGAGTCGGAGCTGGTTGACGCCTCGGCGAGGTTGTCGCGTGCCGTTACAAGGCTTGCTGCGTGCGAGGCTGCGTTTGCGGAAGCGGAGTCGCGATCGGATGCGGCAGCGCGGGCAGCGCGGTTTGATGAGGGTGTGGGTCCGGAGGCTCTGACGGTCTCATCGCTGGAGCTGGGTCGCGCGGAGCGGTTGGCTGCGGTGAGAGCGCTGTTGCCGAAGATGGAAGAGGCTCGCCGCGCGCTGCGCGCTGCGACGGTTGAGGCAGCATCGGCGGATTCGGAGGAGTTGTTGGCGCGGCAGGCGCTGGATCGACACCAGCGGGTGGTGGGTCGCAGGGAGTCTGCGGGCGGTTCGGGGGAGTCGGATTGATTGCACTTGCGCGCGCTGGTCCGAATGGGTGACGGTGTGTTGAGGCGGAGGTGTGTGTGTCGGAAGGATTGCCATTTTCGAAGCTGACGGAGGGGAGCAGCGTCGTGTTGACGGGCGCGGTGAGTCGTGTCCGTTACCGGTCGTCTGACGGCCAGTTCGCGGTGTTCTCGATGCTGAGCGAGACGCGTGAGAGCTGGGTTGTGCGCAGTCGTGCGGGTAGCATCGAGGAGGGCGAACGGGTGCGCGTTTCGGGGCGACTGAAGCGGTTTCGTACGGGAGAGTTGCAGGTTGAGGCGGAGCGGGTCGAGGTGGTGTTGCCGGTGGAGCGCGACGGGATGGTCGCCTTTCTCGGCTCCGGGGTTTTGCCGGGCGTTGGCGAGGCGTGGGCCGCGAAGATTGTGGCTGCGTTCGGAGCGCGGACCTTTGAGGTTCTGGATGAGGAGCCGGAGCGGCTCCTGACGCTGCGGGGCTTTGGTGCGAAGCGTCTGGCGGAGGTGAAGGAGCGGTGGCAGGCTCGCCGTTCGGACCGCGAGGTGATGTCGTTCTTGCAGGGGCTTGGGTTGACGGCTGCGCTGTCGGTGCGGGTTCACAAGGCCTTCGGAAGTGGGACGGCGCGTGTGGTGAAGGAGAATCCCTACCTGCTGGCGCGTGTGGTGCATGGGGTAGGGTTCCGTCGTGCGGATCAGATCGCGGCGCAGGTTGGCATTGTGGGTGATGATCCGCGGCGTGCGCTGGCGGCTGTCTATCATGCGGTTCTGGCTGCGGAGGATGAGGGGCACACGGCGGCGGGGTCGGAGTGGTTGGAGCAGCTGGCGATGGAGGTCGCTGGCTTGAGCGCGTCTGTGGTGGCGAGCGCGATTGCGGCGGCGTTGAAGGAGGGCGAGTTGGAGGCCTGCGAGGCAACGCAGGCCGATGGCGCGCGGCAGTCTGGGTACCAGCGGAAGGAGATGAGCGGGCTCGAGGAGCGGCTGGCGGAGCAGGTTGTTGCGCTCGCAGGCCGACAGGGCGTGTGGGGGCCAAGCAGGGCGGAGGAGGTGGCGGGCAGCGGTGGCAGCCGAGAGGTGCGTCTGGCGGCGACGCAGGTGGCGGCGCTGCTAGGGATTTCGCGGAGTGGACTGGCGGTGCTGACGGGTGGTCCGGGCACGGGCAAGACGACGATCGTGCGGACCTTTGCGGAGCAGGTGCTGCGTTCCGGCGGGCAGGTTGCGCTGGCTGCGCCGACGGGTCGAGCGGCGCGGCGGATGCAGGAGGCGACGGGCATCGTGTCGAAGACGGTGCATCGACTGCTGGAGTTTGATCCGCGGACGGGGAAGTTTTTGCGCGGCCGCGGGCTGCCGATCGAGGCCTCTGTGGTGGTGGTGGACGAGGCGAGCATGCTGGACACCGCACTTGCGGTTGCCTTGTTGGAGGCGGTGGGTCCTGAGAGCCAGCTGGTGCTTGTGGGAGATGAAGAGCAGCTTCCATCTGTGGGCCCTGGCGACGTGCTTGGGGCGTTGATCCGGTCCGGAGCGGTGGCTGTTTCTAGGCTGACGCAGGTGTTCCGGCAGAGCGAAGGGTCTCGGATTTTGGAGGTGGCGCATGCGGTGCGTTCGGGGCGCTGGGATGCGGTGGAGAACGCGCCTTCGAGCGATGTGTTTTTCATCGAGGCGCCAGACGCGGAGGCGGTGTTGGATGTGGTTGGCCGGGTGGTGACGGAGCGGATTCCGAAGCGGTTCGGGTTTCGTCCCTCGCGCGACATTCAGGTGCTGGTTCCGATGCATGGAGGTGCGGCGGGTTCGGAGGCGCTCAATCGGGCGCTGCAGTCGCGGTTGACGGGCGGCAGCGGTGTTGATGGCGGCCCTGTTCGTCCGAATGTGGGCGACCGGGTGATTCAGACGCGGAACGATTACGACCTCGAGGTCTTCAACGGCGACATCGGCGTTGTGACGGAGGTGCAGGAGGGAGCGCAGCGCATTCGGGTGGACTTTGAGGGTCGGGAGGTGGGCTACGGTGGAGAGACGCTCCGCGATCTGGAGCTGGCCTATGCCATCTCGGTTCACAAATCTCAGGGTTCGGAGTTCGAGGCGGTGGTGCTGGTTCTGACGAACCATCACTTCCGGATGTTGAGCCGTTCGATCCTCTACACGGCTGTGACGCGGGCTCGTCGGCTGCTGGTGTTGGTGGGCCAGGCTCGGGCGTTCAAGATGGCCGCAGAGGATGTGCAGGGGCGGTCGCGGATGACGCTGCTGTCGTCGCGGGTGCAGCGAATGCGAGGCTAGAGCCCCGCCACGGGTGCAGATGCGATGGGATAGCGGCGTCCTGTGCCGAAGGCTTTTTCGGTGACTCGGAGTACGGGCGGGGTTTGCCTGCGCTTGTGCTCGCTGAGGTCGATGAGGCGTGTGACGCGCGCGACGGTGTCGGGGTCGAAGCCGTCGCGGATGAGGTCTGCGGGCGAGCAGTCGCGCTCGACATAGGCTTCGACGAGGAGGTCGAGGAGCTCATAGGGGGGGAGCGAGTCTTGGTCTGTCTGGTTCTCGCGGAGCTCGGCGCTGGGCGGCTTTTCGATGGAGTTGACGGGGATGAGGATTCCGTCCCGGTTGAGGTGTCGGGCGAGTTGCCAGACGCGGCCCTTTGTGAGGTCTGCGATGGGAGCGAGTGCGCCGCACATGTCGCCGTAGAGTGTGCAGTAGCCGACGGCGAGTTCAGACTTGTTGCCGGTGGTGAGCAGGAGGGCGTTGTGGTGGTTGGCGTGTGCCATGAGGAGGATGGCTCGGATGCGGGCTTGGAGGTTCTCTTCGGTGAGGCCGTGGGTCTGGTTCTGGAGGGAGGGCTGCAGGGTTTCCCGGAGTGCGCGGAAGGCGGGCTCGATGGGGATGGTGTGGGTTAGGATGCCGAGGTTTTGAGCGAGCGCAGCGGCATCGTCGAGGGAGCCTTGCGACGAGAATTGGCTGGGCATGAGCAGGCCGATGACGTTGTCCGGTCCGAGCGCTTGGACAGCGAGTGCGGCTGTGAGGGCGGAGTCGATTCCGCCGGAGAGGCCGAGGAGGGCGCGTGAGAATCCGGACTTGTGGAAGTAGTCTCGGATACCGGTGACGAGGGCCTGCAGGGTAAGTTCGACAGGGTCTACGACGGCGAGGTTGGGGAGCTCGAGGATGCGGCCGAGTTCGAAGGTGGTGGAGGCCTCGAGGAAGGCTGGCGCGAGCTGTTTGGCCGTTCCGTCGGCGAGCATGAGGAGGCTGTTTCCGTCGAAGATGAGTTCGTCGTTTGCGCCTACCTGGTTGAGGTAGAGGACAGGGGTCTGGAGCTTGGCGGCGGCCGTTGCGAGGGTGGAGAGTCGGCGCTCGATTTTTCCTCGGGCAAAGGGGCTTGCGGAGAGGTTGATGAGGAGGTCGGCGGGCTGGGCATCGTCGAGCGGGTCGTGCCCGTAGCGGGCTCTGAGCGTGGGGTCGTCGCAGGCCCAGAGGTCTTCGCAGATGGAGAGGATGAGTGTTCTGCCGCGGAATGTGACGGTGGTGAGAGCCTCTCCCGGCAGGAAGTGTCTGGCCTCATCGAAGACATCGTAGGAGGGGAGGAGGAGTTTGTTGTGTCTGACGAGGATGCGACCGTCGTCGATGAGGAGCGCCGCGTTCTGGAACTGGTGAGGTCTGGTCTGGTGGGGGAGCGGAAGACCGACGAGGAGGGCTGGGCCCCCGACGGTAGCGCGGGTGAGGGTGAGGAGTGCCTCGGCGATCGCCTCGTGGAGTCTGGGCCGGTCGAGGAGGTCTCGTGGCGGGTATCCCGTAAGTGCGAGTTCGGGGGTGACAACGAGGTCGACGCCGGAGGCTCGGCCGAGGTCGAGCGCAGCGAGGATGCGGTCGGTGTTTCGGGCGAGGTCTCCGACTCGGGGATTGAGTTGCGCTGCGAGGATCTTCAAGGGTGATTCGCTTGCTCGGCGGGGGGTGAGTCGCTACCTTCAGAGGTTGGAAAGAGTCCTAGCCGCCGTCGTGGCGTGTTCAAGGTCGGTTGCGGTTGAACGGGAGAGTCCGATGCAGGCAAGAGCGCTTGGAGTGTTTGTAGGCTTGGTCGTCACCGTTGCCGTAGCAAGTGGTGCCGAGGCTGGTACGGGCAGTTCGCTGAAGATGACGGGGCTTGGCGACACGCCTGCCGCGTTTCGGGCGAGCGTGTCGCTTATCGGGCTGACGGAGCAGACGGCGGATATCAATATGGACAAGGTGACGGACCAGCAGGTTTTCACGGACGGTTCGGGCAAGACCCGTGCGGCGATTCGTGACCTGGACTTTGATGGCCGCGCCGATGTGGTGGAGTTCTTTGGACCGTCGGGCGAGGTGCTGGAGCGTCAGTTCCAGATGGACTTCGACCCCTACGTGGATGTGGTCAGGGTGTATGAGGGGAATCGGCTTGTGCAGAAGCTGGTTGCGACGAGCTTCGATGGTTCGCTCTCCCTCGAGAAGTACTACGATATTTCGGGGAACCTTTCGCGCACGGCGCGGGACACGAATTTTGATGGTCGGGCTGACCTCTGGGAGTACTACTCCGAGGGGAAGGTGGTGAACATCACCCGTGATCTCAACGGCGACGGCGAAGCCGAGACCATCGAAGAGGTTGAGACGAAGTGATGACGGCGGGTTGGACGATGCCGGGGCGAGAGCTGTGAGGCCCTCGGTTCAGCGGTCGCAGATGGTCGGTCTCCTGGAGGCGGAATCAGCTTCGTCTGGGGTGCTATCGGTGGCGGATGCGCTGCTTGGTAGCGGCTCTGCGGAGCGGCTGCAGTTGCTCGCGTGCGCCGTGTCGGGGGCAGAGGCCCTGCTGCCGTGGGAGCCATGCATGGGCGATGAGATGGCCGTGCTGCCGTATCATCGTGCTCAGGAGTCGGTTGCAGCGGTGACGAGGTTTCATGGCGAGCGGCTGAATGGCCGTAGGACGCCGGTGGGACTTGGCGGTCCGTTGCGCGATGGCATCGTGGCCCAGTTGGCGTTGTTAGGTGGGGATATTGTCGTTGTTGCGCGCGGTCGGTTGCTGTCGGGCGAGGCGCTGTCGGAGGTGGTGGGTCGCTGCCAACTTCCGACCTGCGTTGTGGCCGAGGGGTTTGTGGGCAGCGTGCGCAAGATCGGTGTGGCCATCGACTTTGGTGAGGGTAGCGCGGCGCTCTTGGAGCGCGCTCTGATGCTGGCGTCGAGTCTGGGCGTTGAGGTTGTTCCCGTGCATGCGGCGCGGGCTGAAGCCGAAGGCGATCGTCGTGCCGGGGGCGGCAGTGAGGCGAAGCGGTTTGAGCAGCTGCTGGGTCAGCTGGAGCTGCCGTTCGGTGCAGCCTACGCGACGCGCAATCTGTTGCAGCCGCTTGAGATTGTGCGTGGCGATGCGGCGGAGGCGCTGCAGGCGTGGGCCTCGACAGCGCCTGTGGATGTAATGGTGGTGGGCAGCGGAGCAGCTGGCCGTGCGCTTCTGTCGCTGGGTCAGGTGTCGTCAGCGCTCGTACGGTCGTTCCCTGTGGCGCTCTGGGTGGAGCAGCTGGGGAACCGGGAGTAGGCTGTCGGCTGTTCCTAGCGGACGGAGCGGAGTTCTACGGAGATGCAAGGGGTTGCGGAGCGTAGCTCGGTGATGAGTACTCGTGCGTAGTTGGCACGTCTGTCGTCGGTGGGGTCTGTGAGCTGGATGAGCTGCGTGTTGTTGACGGTGCTGGTGTCGGCTCGGTCGGCGACGGAGAAGAGATGTCCAAAGCCATGGTCTCGCAGGAGTTCGAGGAGTCGTAGGCTGCGTTCGGAGCTTACGAGGCCCTCTGGTGAGATGGCGGCGGGCAGTGCTGGGGCATGAAAGAGGAGGGCGAGTCCTGCTGGGGCAGGTTCGAGGTTTTGGACGAAGTCGAGCTGGTCGAGGCTGAGTTCGCCGTTCGAGGTATCGAGTGAGAGGAGTCGGACATTGCCGAGCATGGAGGAGAAGTCGGAGGGTCCGAAGCGCTCGAAGTAGGCGTCGCGTCCGGCAGCGCGTTCTGCGTCGCCGAGGGAGAGGGAGTAGGGGACAGAGATGCGCGGTTCAACGAGGCTGAGGAGGCGTGCGGCGGGCTCCGTCGCGTTGGGATTGAGCATTCCGCCGAGGAAGTGGATGTGGTCTGCTGGCCAGGCGTTTGCATCGGCGATGAGTGCGTCGAGTTCGTTGTCGCTGCTGGCGTTGGGACCTGCGATCAGGAGTCGGAAGGAGTCTTGCCTGTCTGCTGGGAGGGCGAAACGGAGTGAGATGGAGCTGCAGGCGGGGAGCAGGAGGAGCCACTCACGCTCTGTTTCGGAGCGCCGGAGTTCGGGAGGTGGTGTGAGGTAGGTGGAGGTGGAGCCGGGCTCGGGACAGGCGGTTGTTCGGGGCGCGCCTGGCCGGAGCGGGAGGAGGACGACGGAGGTGGTGAGGTCGGCGCGGGCGTTGGTGAGACGGAGGCGGAGCTGCCGTGCGGCGGAGTCTCCGTTGTCTAGGAAGAGGAGTGGAAGTGGCGCGGAGGCGCGGAGGACGGCGACGAAGGGGTCCTGGGTAGCGCCGTCGTTGGCGGAGGCGCAGAGCTCGTCCGTGGAGGGCGCTTCGGAGAGCGCGGAGGCGAGCGGGTGGCTGGCGCAGAGGATTTTTCCGGGTGAAATCTCGGCGCGAATTCGGGCGTTGGTTGTGAAAGATGCTAGTGAAGACTGCGTGGGTAGCGGCGACAGTCCGCCGGTGAACTCGGAGCAGCCCGGACCGCAGCAGAGGAGAAGCGCAACCGTGCAGGCGAGGAGGCAGAGATGAGCGAGGGCGGAGCAGAACGGCTTCGCCTGGAGCGGCACCGAGTTCGGGGCGTGTTTCGCCTCGGCATCCTGCTGTCTGTGCCGGTCATGCTGCTGGTGTCGGCCTACCTGACGGCGCTGATGGTGCTTCAATCGACGCAAGGCAACCTGTGGGTGACGCGTTGGGTAGATGACCTGATTCCAGGGGGCTTGGAGATAGGCCGGCTAGAGGTTGGCGGCAACCTATTCCGGTTCGAGTTGTATGATGCGACGCTGACGGATCTGCGGGGTCGCGAGGTGATTCACGCCAACGGGATTGTGTGCACCTACCGGCCGTTGGCGTTGCTGACAGGCCGCGTGTTGTTTGACCAGTGCGAGGTGTCTGGCGGTCGCGTTCTGGTGGATGCGGAGCCTGATGGCCGGATGGGGCTGAACGAGGCGTTCAATGGTCCGTTCTCCGAAAAGGGGGAGGGGCCGGTTCCGCGCGTGATCTTTGACGAGATTCGGGCGGAGGGGCTGGATGCGGTGCTTCAGTTTGGCGACGTGCTCATTCGACTCGACGACCTCTCGCTGCACCGTGGCCGGGTGATTTCGGATGGCAATGTGGAGGTGACGACGCCCTATCTGAAGGTAGGGAGTGGTCGTGTGCTGCTGACGGAGGCGGGCCTTGGCCTGGGAGTTGGTAACCAGACCTGGGAGGAGGTGGAGTGGAACGCGCTGCGGCGTGCGCGTCCGTGGGCGGCGGCTTTTGGTCCGGCGCCGAAGGGTCGTGAAGGGCTTCGCGGTGTGCTGGACATTCCGCTGACGCGGGTCACTTCGACCAACTTCCGCTGGTACAACGAGGGTATGAACTTCGACATGTTGAAGGTTGAGATGGGTGCGGATGAGGCGCGGCTGTCGGGTGCGATTCAGGTGCTGGGCGACACGCCGAAGGTGCCGTTGGCGGAGTCGGCGGGGCTGCGCTACGAGGGCGAGCTGTCTGTGTCACTGGGGGCCGCTTCGCCGTTTGTCGGGTTTGTGCTACCCGGGGCGATCCAGGCGGGTGCTGGCCAGCGGATCGGGGCATCGGGTTATGGCTCGTTGCGTTTCTACGAGGGCGGACTTCGCCTGGCGATGCAGAACTTGGTGGTCTTGGGTCATCCGATCGAAGCGTTTGAATCGGAGATGAAGTTTTCGCATGGCCGGATGACGCTTGGCGGTCCGACGGTGGTTCGTGGCTGGGGCGGTCAGACGGAGCTCGCGGGATGGTGGACGCCGGAGGATGGCCGCTGGGATGTTCGGGGTTGCGTGCAGGGCCTCGGGCTGCGTCGTCTCTTGCTTCCCTACGTGCAGGAGCCTGTGCTTGACTTGGTGGGCAGCGCACAACTGTCGGTGGGTGGGAAGGATTGTGTTGCATCGAAGGGAGGGCTTCACGCGTGGGGCGACCTTTCGGTGAAGAGTTTTCATGGATACTCGCACGCTGGACTGCCGCAGGATCGGGCGGCGCTTCCGCCGATGGTGGAGGTGGATGCGACGGGGGTGGCGGTGTCGTGGCCGGAGGGGTCTCCTCTTCCGGATGCGCTGCTTGAGGGGGCGGTGGCCGCGACAGTGGATGCGCGAGGTTGGGTAGCGCTCCGGTCGAAGGAGCGGCCGTGGGCGGTCGACCTGGTGGGAGCGACGACAGCGCTGCGGGCGACCGGAGACTGGGACCTAGAGCGCATGTCATCGCTTGGGATGAAGTTTGAGGGGGAGTTGCTGGACGCAGGCCGTTTGCTGCCGTCCGAGCCCCTAGCGGAGGGCCTCAGGGTGGGGGGCGCGGGGTCATTCTCCGGTCCATGGAACGCACCGACGACGTTCGACGTGAAGGGCCGAGTATCGAGTCTGCGGGAGCATCCGCTGCTGGGCTCCTTCACGGCAGACGCTTCGTTCCGACGCGATGGAGGAGCGGTTCGTTTTTCGGAGATGCGTTACCGGTCTTCGCGTGGCGAGGTGGACGGCAGAGGCTCGGTGGGGCTGTTTTCGGGAGCGAAGATTGCATCGGATCCAACCGTTGCGCTGGAGGTTGAGTTCCGCGGCATGCGACCGGAGCTCTGGCTAAAACGGAGAGAGCTTGTTGGCGGTGCGGATGGGAGGGTCTCGATCACGGGTACCGTGCGCCATCCTCGGGCTTCAGGCGAGGTATTTGCTCGGGAGATGTCGCTGTTGGGTGAGCCTTTGCAGCAGACGTGGTTCGAGTTCGAGGGTGGATTGGATGGGGGCGCTGTTCGGGGCTTTTCGACCGAGGTGCTAGGCGGTTCTGTGCGCGGTGAGGCATCGGTCGGGGCATTGCCTGAGCAGCGGATTGCCGGTCGGTTCTCGGTCGCAGGCGGAACGCTTGGAGCCTCTGCGTTGTTGCGGCGGCTGGGTGTTGAGGTGGAGGGAGAGCCGTGGGGGTTTGCTGTCATTGGCGGGACGCTTGCTGCGCCGGAGCTCGGTGGTTCGCTGGTTGTGGAGAAGTTGAAGGTTGAGGGATTTGACCTGCACAGTGTGAGCATGACGTTCGACACGCTGGATGGCGTAGTTTCGGGCTACGGGATGGCGCTGGGAGAGGTTCCGTTTTCGCTGCAGGTGCCTCTGGATGGACGGATGGCGTCGCTGGAGGCGCGCCTCGAAGGGATCAGGCCGCTTGGGTATCTGCCGCAGTTTGCGGACTCGGCGATCGAGGCGCTGGTGAGCGGCGAGGTGAAGATGCAGGCGGACCTGAGCGATCTTTCGACGTTGGGTGCCTCTGTGCGTGTGGATGCACTGGAGGTCCGTTCAGGGACACAGTCGGTGACAAACCCGGAGCCAATCCAGCTGATCTGGAGGCGGGGTTTGGAGGCGGGTTCGCTCCACGACACGGTCGAGGTTTCGGGCAAGCTCGGCGCAAAGGAGCAGACGCTGACTTTCGGCGGCAGTCTGCGGGATTGGCGTGAGGTGAAGGGTGAGGCGAAGGGGGTGATCGACCTTGCGCTGCTGGGATTTTTGCCGGCGCTGGTGAAGCAGTCATCGGGTCGCGCGGATGTGTCGCTCGAGGTGAGCGGGCTGCTCGAGAATCCTGATCTTCGCGGAGTGGTCACGAATGTCTCGGGGCGTGTGACCCCGTCGTTTGAGAAGGTGGATATCACGTTGACGGGGAGCCGCCTGGAGGTTGCGGATGGGAAGCTGACGATCCCGGAGGGTTCACCATTGCATGCGGCGCTGTGGGGCGGGACAGCCGACCTGTCTGGCAGCTACCAGATCTTCGGCGAACGCCAGGGTGCGCTCGCGCTGCAGTCTTCCTTCGACAACCTAACCTACCGGATTCCGCGCGAGTTTGCGGTGACGGTGGGTGGGAAGGTGCAGCTGACGGCGACTGATGCAGGCGCGATTGGTGGCTGGCGGGTGGCAGGAGATGTTGAGCTGCTCGAGGGCAGGTACATCAAGCCCATCGAGTTGATCGCGGCGAACATTCCTGGCGCAGTGACGCGGGTTGTGAGCGCGCGCACGCAGCCGATTTGGGAGCGTAACGACTGGGTGGGGGCGCTCGATACGAACCTCACGGTACGCGGCCGCGACCGGCTCTATGTGCAATCGCGCGTAGCGGGAGCGGATTTGCAGGTGGAATTGGAGACGAACGTGCAGGTTCGAGGTCCGCTGCGTGCCATGGTGATGACGGGCGATGTGAAGTCGCTGGACGGTTCGAGCCTGACCTTTCGCGGAAAGACGTTTGAGGTTCTGAATGCGACGTTGAACTTTGATGGCGCGCGCGATTCCACGGGGCTGCCGACCCCGAAGGTGGATGCGCAGGTGCGGACGACCGTGAAGCCATGTGCGGTATCGTCCGGTTCGCTGCTGAATGCGACAGCGCGGGGCGTGAGCGCGGTGACTGCGATCCCGACCATCGCGATCACTGCTCGGGTGCAGGGGCGGGCTCCATCAGCGCTCGACTACGTGCTGAGTTCGACACCCGCCTATGACCAGCGAGACCAGATGGCGCTGCTCATCACGGGGTGCACGGTTGATTCGCTGACCGCAGCGCGGGCAGGAGCTCCGACGCTCGATGTGGTGCTCCGTCCTGTGCTCGACATGGTGGAGCGGAATGTGGAGGAGAGTTTCAGTCTGGACGACTTCACGCTGGCGCCGTCAACGGTTGGGACGGCCTCGATCTCGATTCAGGATCAGCCGTCGGAGAAGTTCATCTGGTCGCTGAGCGCGGCGCTTGGTGGCTTGGAGGGGACGCAACAGAATGCGCAGGGGATTATCCGCCTTCTGGACTGGCTGTCGCTCGAGCTTCGGGAGCAGTCGGTGGGGACGGAGGGGAGCGTGGAGGCGGGCGTCCGGTTTAGCGGGGGCGGTCCGTGAGCCAGCTTGTAGCTTTGCTACAGATGGTCGCGCTGCTGGGAATGCTTCTGCTGGCGGGCGTTGCGCACGCCGCCGATGGCGTTGTGGCAGGTGTGGAGGTCCGGTGCGATCTTGCGCTGTGCGACGATGCGGAGCAGCGGTCTTCGCTGCTGGCGCTCGCGGGCATTGAGGTAGGGGCGGCGTGGAGTGAAGAGCGGTCGTCGCAGGCATCGAGGGCGCTTGAGAGTGCGGGGATGTTTGAGCGGGTGACGCTGACGGCGCGAGCCTGCGAAGCGGGCTTGTGCGTGGAGGTTGAGTTGGTGGGGCGTCAGCGGATCGCGGATGTCTTCATCGAGCCGGGCGGTGCGCTGACGAGTGAGATTCAGCGTCGTCTGTTTCTTCGGTCGGGCAGCGTATGGACGGGCGACGAGGAGACCTTGAGCCGTCAGCGGCGCGCGATCGAGGAGTACTTTGAGTCAACAGGCTACTTTGGCTCGAAGGTGACGATTGAGCCGAAGGAGCGGCCAGGCCGGCTTGTGGATGTGACGGTTCGAGCGGAGCTTGGTCGCCAGGTAACGCTGCGTCGGCTTGCGGTGCGCGGCAACAGCGCGATTGGCTTCGAGCGGCTTCGCGATGTGGTGCTCGGCGAGATGTCGCTGACGCGGGGCTATACGAAGGCGAATCTGCGGAGTGCACTCGAGGCGATTCAGTCGCTCTACCGCAGCGCGGGTTACCTGCGGGCGCGGGTGGTGCGGAGCGAGGAGCGTCCGATTGTCGCGGGGAGTGTCATGGACCTGTTCCTGCAGGTGGAAGAGGGTGGCCCGTGGCGCATCGAGGTGGCAGGCAACACGGCCATCAGCAATTCGGAGGTGATCTCGACGGCGGCGCTCGGCAGTGCGGGCCTGGTAGATGGCGCTGTTCTCGATGAGGCGGCGGAGCAGGTCCGCCGGCGGTATGAGTCGCTCGGCTACACCTTCGCGGAGGTGAAGGCTCAGGTCGTGGAGGAGTTAGGCGTGCAGGTTGTGACCTTCGCGATCATCGAAGGTGAGCGGTTGCCAATCCGCATGGTTGCATTGGAGGGGGTTGCCGAGGAGCTTCGAGAGGGGATTGTTACGCAACTTGAGACGCGGCCTCTGACGGCGTTCGGTTCTGGCGGCTACCTGATTCGGGGCGCTGTGGCGGCAGATCTGCTCCGCATCGAGCAGGGGATGCGAGATGCTGGATACCCACAGGCGGTGGTGAGCGGCTACAAGGTTGGGCGGCTGCGTGACGGCAGCGGTCTTGAAGTTACCTTTGCGGTGCAGGCTGGCGTGCGCCGCACGGCGAGTCGGGTGCGATATGTCTTGGATGGCGAGCCTCGCCGGAGCCCGGTTGCACTGGGGTTGGATGAGGGCGGCGTCTATTCGGAGTCGGCCTATCTTGGGGCGAAGGAGGCCTTGAAGCGGTTGTGGACGGAGCAGGGCTATCCTGGTGCGGAAGTAGCAGGGGTCTGTCGCGACGCCGCCGGCGAACCGGTGGCCTGTCAGGCAGAGCCGCTGGCCGCCGCCTGCCGCATCGACCCGGCGACCCTTCCGCTCTCCGCCTGCCGCGACAAGGCAACGAAATCAAAGCGGGAGGAGTTCTTTATCTGTCCGCTGCTTTTGGAGAGTGCAGAATGCGCCACCGGCGTCGCTCCTCTCGGGCCGTCGATCTCGGTGGACTTCGAGGTAACCCGCGGACGGTTGAGCCGTTTCGGAGGGACGCTGCTGCTGGGCAATCATCGGAGCCGGTCCGAAGCGGTGTTGGCGGAGCTGAAGTATGACAAGGGCGAAGCCTACTCCATGGAGGCCATCTACCGGACGCAGGCGGGGCTCCGGTCGCTGGGCCTCTTTGATTCTGTGCGCGCTTCGACGCTCAGCATCGCCGACGCATCTGGCGCAGATGTTGTCTACACGGTGCTGGAGGTGGAGGAGACGCACCCCTGGACGGTGGATGTGAATGCGGGTGTAGAGTTACAGTTCGGCGGCGTGGGTCGCGAGCTGTTGGTGTTGTCGGCAGAGCCTGTGTTCCGGCACCGAAACATCCTCGGCCGGCTGGAGGAGTTCCGTGCGTCAGGCAATCTGGATATCGACCCGAGCTCGCTGAGTCGGCTCTCCTCGGGCGAGGTCAAGATGGGGGTGAACCTCTCCTATTTTGACCCGCGGTTCCACGGGTTCGGACTGTTTCGGGAGGCGACGGAGGCGCTCGTTGAGGTCTATGGCGACCGCGATCGCCTCACCCTCGCGCCGGCGCCGCAGGTGGACGAGTGGGGGGTGGGCGCGAGGGCGCGGGATGAGTCGGATACGCGGCGCGGACTCTTCTATGAGTTCGGGGTGTCGTTTCGGAATACGCGCTCCATCGACCAGTCGGGCGAGGCGGATCGGCCCGTCGAGTCGGCGGCCATTCTCTCTGCAACCCCTCGGGTGACCTACGATCGGCGGAATCATCCGCTGCGTCCAACGGCTGGTTATCTGGCCGAGGTGAGTGTGGAGCTGGCGGATGACTTCGTAGGGCTCTCCGATGCGAGCGCCTTCACCAAACTGACTGCTCGTACGGTTGGCTTCTGGTCTCTTGCGCCGGGCGTCGTAGCGGCGACGCAACTGCGTGTTGGCTATGCAACGGGTGGTCTTCTGAGCGGGTTCGACGCGGGTAGGTCGCTCGCGCTGCCTCTATCGGAGCGGTTCCTGATGGGAGGCTCCGGCAGCGTGCGTGGGTTTGGCGAGGGTGCGATCAAGACGGTCGAGGGAGACGCGTCGGGTGGCGACGTGTTCGTGCAGGCGAATGCAGAGCTGCGTTATGGTCTGGTGCCAGCGCTGGGCGTAGAGGGTGCGGCCTTTCTGGATGCAGGCGAGCTGGCGCGGGAGGCCGGCGCTCTCTCTGTGGGCGAGCTCCGCAGCGCCGCGGGACTGGGATTGCGGTGGGTGATTGCCAATATGATCCCGGTCGCGCTCGACTACGGCACAAACCTGAGCCGGCGCATCGGCGAGCCGTTCGGGCGGTTCCACCTCAACGTGGGCTACACCTTCTAGCGCTTCGGCCTGTTGGGGCGGAGCGGCGTGGTTCCCATGACCTCGCGTTCGAAGTCGTAGTCGGCGCCGAGCGCCTGTTGAGGGCCTCTGTGGGCGGCTGCGGGCCGGTCGCCCTCGACGGCGAGGTCACCGAGCTTCATCCCTTCGCTGAGGAACTTCCGACTGCGCGCATCGGTGGCCTCTTCAAAGGCGAGCCGCATGGCCTCTTCGGCAGAGATTACCTTCGCTGGCTGAGCCGGCGCGGGGAGGGGCTCGACGCGACGAGGTGCCTCGTTGAGGTTGACGGGTAACTGCTTCGCGCGGAGCGCTGCGAGCTCGTCGCCGTTGCGCTGGAAGAGGCCGGCGAAGGTACCCAGCGAGGCTGGGTCATCCTTCGGCTTCTTTCCGTTGCCCTGGGTCACTCGTTGGTGGGGGCGCCTTGCGCAGGCACCGGCATGATCTCGGCGAACTGGCGCGGGTCCGACCAGGTGTAGGAGATCTTGAAGCGGATCAGGCCGGTGTCGCCGAAGCGTTTGCCCGGGGCTCGGAGCAGGAGCTCGGTGACGGTGTTGGCCGGGCGTGAGAACCACCAAGTGTCGTCGAGCGAGGCGCCGGGTGCCAGAGACTTCCTTGCGGTGAGGGTCTCGGCATGGGCGATGCCGGGGCCGAAGTCGACCCGCTCGATGGGGGCTCCGGAGGCATCCGTGAGCGAGGGCGCATCAACCGCGAGGCCGGCGGCCATGGGCAGATACTCCAGCGCTGCGGCGCCTGCGTTTGTGGCGGTGAAGCGGATGCCAATCAGGGGCTCGCTCGAGGTTCCGCGCTTGCCGTCTGCCTTGAGGAGCGGCGGGTAGAGGGTCTCCACCGACTTGATGGTGAAGCGGAGGCTGGGCCCCTTGTACTCGTCCTTCTCGGAGAGCCACTGCGGCTGCTGCACCTCTGTGGGCACCGAGGCGATTCGGATGTAGGCTGGTGCCTTCGCCTGCTTGCCGAAGAGGGCAGGAGGCAGGCTGAGGAGGAGCGCCTTGGCGTTCTCCGGCGGCGCGTCGAAGAGGAGGAGGTCGTCTACGCCTTCGCCTGGGTTAAGCGTTCGAGGCGAGGCGACGGGGTCGGGGGTGTAGGCCGACGAGCCGAGGATGAGGGCAGGTATCTGGGCCTGTCCGGAGAGTTGAATCTCCGGGCCTGGGTCGAGGAAGAGCAGGGGCGAGTTGGCCTGCGTGGAGGAGGTGGTCGACCAGCCCAGGTCGTAGCGGAGAGGCTCTGCGCTCTTG
>JABMMX010000298.1 GCA_013205435.1 Deltaproteobacteria bacterium | reverse complement strand
TGCGCGCAGCTCCTCCACCGAGTTGATGTTCGGCAGGTCCCGCTTGTTGTACTGCACCACGAAGGGGAGCTTGGAGATGTCGTAGCCGTAGGCAGCAAGGTTCTCTTTCAGGTCGTCCATCGAGATCTGGTTGGCCTCGAACCGCTCCCGCTGGCTGTCCGCAACAAACACCACGCCGTCCGCCCCCTTCATGATCAACCTGCGCGAGGCCGAGTAGAAGAGCTGCCCAGGGACCGTGTAGAGGTGGAGCCGCGTCTTGAAGCCGCGGATGGGCGGCAGGCTCAGCGGCAGGAAGTCGAAGAAGAGCGTCCGCTCCGCCTTGGTTTCCAGACTGATCAGCTTGCCGCGCGCATCGGGGTTCGTCGACCCGTAGATGAACTTGATGTTGGTCGTCTTCCCGCAAAGTCCCGGACCGTAGTAGACGATCTTCAGGATGATTTCTCGGCTCGAATAGTTGATGAAGGACATGGTTCCTCTTTCGTCGCTGCGGTCGGTTCAGGGGCGCGGGCGGCCTGCTTAGAATCCGTCTCCGAAGAGGTTGTCGATATCGTCGTCGGTGATCTCGTCGAAGAGCCCCGCGCCCTGAGGGGCTGGCAACCGCCGACGCTCCTCCATCGCGACGAAGGCCTCCTGCAACCGCTCCGTCGTCTTCTTCACCCGCAGACGGACCAGACCGAGGCTCGAGCGCTGGTCGAAGATGACCGTCAAGATGAACTCTTCGCCTGCCAGCGAGATGTGCAGGTGGTCTCGCTTCCCCTCGTGGAAGTGCACCGGGAATTCGGGCTCACCCAGGAGCTTCGCAAGGCTCGAAGTGGCCGCAGTTGTGCCGGCCACAAGGC
Organism: Deltaproteobacteria bacterium; assembly: GCA_013205435.1. Taxonomy (GTDB): domain Bacteria; phylum Myxococcota_A; class Bradymonadia; order REDH01; family REDH01; genus CAIWGR01. The sequence goes on along the minus strand of JABMMX010000298.1, from coordinate 3,438 downwards.
TGGCCAAGCTGGTCACATCGATCTCGGAGATCTCGCCGATGGAGACGATGACCTGACCGTTCCGGTCGAGCAGGAAGATGGCCTTTGCCAACGCCTCGCGTAGCAGGCGCTGGCAGATTTCAGCGAGCTGCTTCTGCTCGTCTTCGTAGATGACACTCTGAGCGTTCATGGGCTGCTCGCGGCTATAAGACAGGCATCTTCAGATCTCTACCTAGCCGACTCGGGAGCGAGGTTGCAACCGAGCAGCCGCCCGAATCGGAATCAACTCATGGTCTGACGGCCCGTGAGCGCTCGGCCCAGCGTTGCGCGGTCTGCATACTCCAGCTCGCCGCCGATCGGGATGCCGCTGGCAATCCGCGAGACCTTCACTCCGACAACCCCGAGGATGTTCCGAATGTAGACCGCCGTTGCCTCACCCTCCACGCTGGGATTGGTTGCGACCACCACCTCCGTGATGGGCTCGGTGCCGATGCGGCGCACCAGACTGGCAAGGTTCAGCGCGTCGGGGCCCACGCCATCGAGCGGCCTCAGCAGGCCGTTCAGCACATGGTAGGTCCCTCGGAATTCGCCCGTCCGCTCCAGCGCCACCACATCCGACGGCCCCTCTACCACGCAGACCATCGAGCGGTCGCGCGTGGTGGAGGCGCAGATGCGGCAGGGATCGGCCTCGGTCACATTGCCGCAGCAGCTGCAGCGGCGGACCCTGGTCTTGACCCCGATGAGCGCCGCAGCCAGCGCCTCGGGAAGATCAGGCGGGCCCGACAGAAAGAAGAAGGCAAGACGCGTGGCGGTGCGCTCCCCGATGCCGGGCAGGCGACTGAGCTGGGTCACCAGCGCGCCGATGGCGTCGCCGGCCTGGCTCATCCGAAGAGGCCGCCAAGATTGAGGCCGCCCGTCAACTTGCCGACCTCGGCCTCGACGATGGACTGCGAACTCTCCAGCGCCTGATTGATGGCGATGGTCACAAGGTCCTGCAGCGACTCGACGTCATTCGGGTCAACCACATCCTTGGAGATGGTGATGCGAAGGAGCTGCTGCTTGCCATTGACCACAGCCACGACCACGCCGCCGCCGGCCGAGGCCGAGAACTCGCGATCGTTGAGCTCCTCCTGGAGCTTTCCGATCTGCTGCTGGAGGCGCTGCGCCTGCTTCATCATTCCGCCGATTCCTGCCTGCTTGCTCATGGTGCGTCCTGTTCCAGTCGATCTTGAATCCGAATCTCGAGTCGGCCCTGCGGCCAAGCCCCGATAAGGAGTTGCGTGGATAGGTGATTGCGGACGTTGTCCGCAAGCATCGTCTTGCGAGAAAGCGCCTCGGCCTCTTCGAGCAGGATGACGGAGATGCCCCCCGTTCGCTCCTCCTCGCTGACCTCGGTCGTGACCTCCCAGCGGACGCTCACAGGCCCTCCCGCGAGGTCAATACAGGCCTGTTCGATGAGCGCCCGGTCGTGCGGCTTCACCACCTTCTGCATGTGGGGGGCGTAGGCCAGCCGGAGCTCTCCCGCCGTAGCTGGCACGAAGAGGGCGAGCGCCATCATCTGGCCCAGTCGTGTGTCGCGCTCACGCACGGTGGCAACCCAAGCGCGCCACTTGTCCGCATCCACCGCCGTAGCTCCAGCGGGCTCATCCCAGGGTGCATGATCGGGCTCAGGAAACTCGTCGTCCTGCGCATCCGACGGGGCATCCGCCTGTGCAGCAGCGGGCAGCGGTGGCGCAGCCAGGGGTGCCTCGATGAGCCGGCTGTGGAGCACCTCTGGCGCGGGCTCCTCCTGGGCCGGCGGGGCGGCCACGATGGGGGAGGGCGCTGCAATCTCTGGCGTAGGCAGCGGCGGCGCCTCGGCGGGAGGAGGGATGAGGCGGCTATGGTCGTCGGCCTCGGCGGTCGCGGCCGCGCTGGCGACCGGGGCAGGGGGCGCAACCGGCATGGCTGTTGGGACGATGGCCGGGGCCATCGGTGGCGCAGGCGGCCGGATGATGGGCCCCTCAATGTGCCGAGCGACGGGCCGCGGAGGCGGCTCTGCTGGTGCTGCGGGTGCAGCGGCGCGCGTGGGCGCAGGGCCGCCAGAGCTGCCGGACGGGGGCGACCGGTGGCCGCCAGCCAGCGCCTCAAAGCGGGCGATCAGCTCCTCCGCTCGCACGACAGGCTCCATCGCGCAGAGGCGGATAAGGGCCATCTCGAGGAGCAACTTGGGGAAGAGCGACCGGGTGATGGCCTCGCTGCTCTGAACAAGCTCTTCGAACATCCGGTGCAGGAGCTCTGACGAGCGCCCCTCGACCTGTCCGCGCGCCTCTGCAATCTCCGCATCGGACAGCGAGGTGAGCCGCTCCGGAGCGGTGCTGACCGCCACGACTGTGAGGTCGCGGAAGTGGCCGATCAGCTGCTCGGCAAAGTGGCCCATGTCGCCGCCGTAGGCCGCGATCTCGTCGACGGTCTCGAGCGCAAGCTGGAGGTCTTTGTCGAGCAGGGCTCTGCTGATGGCAAAGAGGCGCGACCGTTCTGCCGCGCCAAGGAGGGGGGCGACCTGTTCGACGGTGGCGCTGGGGCCCGCGAAGGCAATGATCTGGTCGAGCTGGCTGAGCGCATCGCGCATGCCGCCGGCAGCCTGACGGGCCACCAGGTGGAGGACCTCAGCAGGGATCTCCAGCTTCTCCTGCTCCACGATGTAGGAGAGTCGGGCAACGATGTCGGCATGCGAGATGCGCCGGAAATCGAAGCGCTGGCAGCGGCTGAGGATGGTCACCGGGATCTTGTGGACCTCGGTGGTAGCGAAGATGAAGTGCACATTGGGCGGCGGCTCTTCGAGGGTCTTCAACAGTGCGTTGAAGGCCTCGGTGGTGAGCATGTGGACTTCGTCGATGATGTAGATTTTGTTGCGGTCGCGCTGCGGCGCATAGCGCACGCCATCGCGGAGCTCGCGGATTTCGCCGATGCCACGGTTGGAGGCACCGTCGATCTCGATGACGTCCACGGAGGAGCCGCGCTGGATCTCCGTGCAGGCGTCGCAGCTGCCGCAGGGGCTTGGCGTGGGGCCGGAAACGCAGTTGAGCGCCATGGCGATGATGCGTGCCGACGAGGTCTTACCGACGCCTCGCGCACCTGTGAACAGCATTGCGTGTGGGACGCGCTGCAGGTGAATGGCGTTGGTAAGTGTCCGCGTCACATGGTCTTGGCCCGTGAGGTCGGCGAAGGTTTGGGGCCGCCATTTGCGGGCGAGGACGATGTAGGACATCGCATCCAGTGGGGAAAAAAGAGGTGCCGGACTTCACACACGCCGTATCACTACCGTTGCTCCCTTCCGGGCCTGGCGGGGTTTGCGATCGTGCGTCGTAAAGTCCGACATAACTCAAGTTCGGCTTCGATGGGAAGCGCGAAGGTCAAAGCGGAGAGGGTGGGATTCGAACCCACGTTACGGTTGCCCGTAAACACGCGTTCCAGGCG
>JABMMX010000297.1 GCA_013205435.1 Deltaproteobacteria bacterium | reverse complement strand
CCCATCCGCGTAGACCTGGTCGACTGGCACGCCCTGTCGGAAACCTTTCGCGCCATCATCGCGGCGAACTGTGAGGTCATCCAGCATGCCGCGCTCCCGGAGGCCGACAGCGGAACGACAGAGCAACCCAAGGGCGCAAACCTCCCCGGGCTAGGTCATCGCGGGTGAAGCAGAAGAACTTGTTCTTGGCGACCTCGGCTCAGTCGCACGAGGAAACTGCCTAGCTGCGCGCCCTCTGCGAGACAGGCGTCGGGGGATGTCTTGACAGTCTGAATCTTGGTGGTCTATCCGTCGCCCATTCGTCGGGGGGAACACTGATGCGGCAACCAAGTCCTTGGCTCAGAGAAGACGAATTGGTCGGTGAGATCCGCCGCTCAAATCAGCTTTGGAAAGGGGCGCAGTCGCTCTGGGGAGCCGATGCTCCCGAAGCCCAACGCCTCCGAGAGACGAAGAACGAACTGCAGCTCTTGCTCATTGAATGCTCGACGCTGCCTGTCTGCATCGAATGGGAGCAAGATGAAGGGGATGTTCCGGTGTTGGCTCTCCGAATTGAGTTGGGGAACGGAACCCGCCTTCTCGCCGCGCATATCCCGCCACTGCCTGAAATCGCATCGGCGATCAGGCGGGGCCAGAACAACCTACGCCCGTCACAAGAGGTCGTAGCGTGGGCTCTCGGCTTCGGCACTTAACGTTCAAATGCACGTTTTATCTCCTTACTTACAACGGCTTTTCGGAGCACTGGCATGACAGAGACAGACGCGGTTTCATTCTTTGACATCTTAGATTGGGTTCTCTTTTTTCAAGATCCACCCGGGACCGACGCCACCTCGCTGCCGTTCTTCTGGGCTACGCGAATCATCATGTTCACGGGAATCGCCTGGGCAGTGGTAGCGAGAGTACGGCTCTTTCGCAGTGCAATGGCCACCCCCGACGCACAACTTGACCGCCTAGGAAAGGCGCTCAAAGTCCGCGGTAAAGTAGCTGTGATTGATGTTCCGCGGAGCCTAACTGCTCTCCAACACTACTCGCTGCCCGGCGCCTATGCCGTTCTCTGTACGACACTCGGAATTCTCGGAACATTCTACGGCATCTACTTCGGTCTCCAAGACCTCCAACCGGGCAACTGGTCGGCCGCTGACAAGGCGGGAACCGACAAGATGATTCTGGAGATCGGCAAGTTGATCGCAGGTATGAAGACGGCCTTCACCACCAGCTTGGTGGGTATGGCCGCTGCGGCCCTTGTGACGATCTGGGACGGTTTCCTGCGATTGATCGCCGGATTCTGGGCCCGCCGGCAGGAGGCTATCCTCGAGAACGAGTTTCACTTCCTTCAACCGGAAGATGTGTTGCTGATGGCCGACCCGGCTGCGCAGGCACGGGCGTCTATGCAGCTCGCCGAAGCAGCAGACAAGATGCAGAAATCCCTCGCCGATGCATCTGGCGCGCTCATGTCTGCTGCCGTCCAGATGACGCCTGATGCCCTGGGTCAGAAGATTGGGGAAGCGTTCCACAAGACGATTCAGACAGAACTTCGCCCGACATTCGATTCCATCGAAAAAGCGATCGGGGAATTGGCCGCAATCAAGCGCGATAACGGCCAAGACATGATCCGCGAGACGCTCACGCAGCTGCGGGACGAAGTGCTGCTGCCGATGTCGCTTCAGATGAAAGACATTGTCGGCATCGTCGAGGTCTCGGCAAAGGCGAGCAGAGATGCCGCGCACTCGGTGGATACGCTTCGACAGGGTTTGACGGAGCTCACCACCAATCTCGAGACCACCGTCACGACGCTTGTCGTTGCGCAGCGCGCGGCTCACGAAGAGCTGCGAAGCTTCAAGGACGACCTGGCAGGCACCTTCCGCGGGTTCATTGGCGAAGTCACGCAGACCTTTGACCGAATCCGTACCGATCTCATGGAGAGCCAACAGCGGCAGGAGAAGAGCCAGCGCGACATGCTCGACAAGTCGCGCGAGGAGTTCGAGCGGGTGGGGAATCATATCAGCCTCGAGTTTGACCGTGTCGGGCGTGAGGCAGGCCAACTCCTCTCAACAACCGGCACGATGGCATCGGCGGCGATGACGGAGGCACGCGACCGACTTCGCGAAACCATCACCGAGATCCCTGCAATGCTCGACGAGACGAGGCGGCAGGGACAACAGGAACTCGAGCGCTTCCGTACGGAGTACACCGCGGCGCTCTCTGGATTCTTCGCAGAGCAAAGCAGAGTGTTGGACGAGGTCCTCGGCGAGCACACTCGCTCCCTGACGCGCGTCGTGACGGAGCTGCAGGTCACATTCACGTCCGAGACCCAAGCTCGGAGTGCCCTGCAGGTTGAGTCGGAGCGTTATCTTTCGCAGTTGATGGCAAGCACCTCTCTCGTCGAACAGGCTCAGGCGAGAGCATCGGTACTCTCGAGCGATCAGATGGCACGAGCACTCCAGATCGCTCAGGAGTCCGGACGCACACTGCGCGATGCACGTGAAGCTCACGGCGAGATGGTTCGCATTGTGGAACAGTCCATGCGCGAGACCACGAAGAGTCTCGAGAAGGCGAACGCGATGTTTGAGTCAGCCTCGGAATCGCGGGTGCGGCGGCTCGACCAGGCGGCTTCCGAAGTCGCGGAGAAGTTGACCATGGCCGCTGCGGCGCTCGCGGCTGCGAGCTTCGCGCAATCATCTCCCAGCAAGTCCATCCGATAGGCAATCAGGGGGTAGGCGATGCGTCGTTCGCGTTGGAGAAGAGTCCAGGGCCAAGCTGAGAGCGGTGGAGAGCACTACCTCTCGATCAGCGACCTCATGTCTACATTGTTCATGATCTTCGTGCTTGTCGTTGTCATCTTCCTTGTCCGATCGACCGAGAAGCAGTCTCGGATTGATGAGCTTGAACAGAAGATTGAGAAACTCATGGAAACGCGTCGCGTCGTCTTGGGTGAACTCACCGAGGCACTGAAAGCCAAGAACATTGATGTGAAGGTCAACCAAGAAACCGGCGACGTGAGCATTCAACAAGACCTGCTCTTCACGCGTGATTCGTCGGCTGTCCAAGGCGATGGCCAGCAGCTCCTGCGGCAGTTCGTACCTGCCTACTCGGAAGTGATCTTCTCAAATCCCACATTCGCTGCTTCGATTCACCGCATTGTCCTCGAGGGCCACACCTCGTCGGACGGCACCGATCGGCACAATCTCGAGCTGAGCGCGGCGCGGTCCCTCAACGTGGCCGAACTCATTCTCAGCGGTCTTGGAGACTACCAGCATCGTGATGAGATGCGTCGCAAGCTCGTCGTGGCAGGCCGTGGAGAGGTCGAATCAACGCAGGAGCAGGTCATCGAGGCAGACCGAAGGGTCCTCTTCCGATTCGAGTTCTCGAACGAACAGTTTGTCGCGCTCCTCCGCGAGAGCCAGTTGCTCGAGAGCGTGAAGCCCGCCCCATGAGCCACTTCGCCGCATTCCAACCACCCGTCGTTCCACCGGCACCCGACTTCCTTTCGGGGCCGGTGTTGGCGGCTCTCGCTTTGGAAAGACTCTCCGGATTGCTTGAGGGACCGACTTCCATTCATCCACTCCTTAAGCCACAGACACTTGCCTGGCCGCCACGGCCCTTGAGCGAACTCGTGGACGGCACGCTGGCCTCGCCGCCGCGCGAGGCGCAGACCTTTGAGTGGCTGCTGGCGATTTCGCTGGCCCCCGCATCTTCCGATGTCGAACGCCTGCTGCGCGCGGTACCACGCTCTGCCAGTCTGCGTGCGCTCCTTACCTGGGCCCTCGGTCAAGCAAAGCTCTGCGACCTTCCGCCGGGCAGGATCTGGATGCCGTCTTGGCTGATGAAGCAGTGTATCCAGCATGCCAGATTCAGCTGCGAAGACTTCGGACGCGGAGCCACCGTGATCGACGCTCTGCGGGGCGACACGCCGCGGTACACCTCTATCGTTCACGCTGCCTTGACCGCAGAGACAGGCATCGAAGAGTTGCTCATCAAGCTGGGCGTTCCCTATGCGGACTCGGCCCTGAGCCGCATTCGCGAACACTTGGACGCCGCGGTCTATGCTGCGCCTGCAGCAAACAGCGCTGATGCTCATTATCGGCGTCAGGGCTGGCTCTGCAGACACGAACTCGAGCGTTCGGGCCCTGCCGCCATCAAGCACCTCGACGCCATCCTACGAAGAATCCACGCCCTACAGCTCGTGGGCGAGCGAGGACTCCATGATTTCGCACTTTGGGTCGTCGGCCTGCGTCGCGATTATCCGGATCTGCTCGCGGAGCTGAGCACCGATGCAGCCAATGTGGTGCGAAACTGGATCGGGCTCGCCGGCTTCCGAGATTTCTCGCGTGTTGTTGATGCCATGCGCGAGAATCAGGAGGACTTCGAGTTGGAGGGCTGGGAGGTCAACCAACTCGACAAGCGTCCGATGTTCTGGTCGCACTACGACCAGCGAATCCGGCGCGCGAAGCTCTTTCTGCCAGCCAAGACCTATGACCTCCTGAAGTACATGCTTCCGAACGAGCTCCAGTTCGAGAACATCGTTCGGACGGATGACTCGCTGGCGGGCTCGGAGGTCTGCCTGTTGGATGTGGACGGCTTCATCCTGATCGAACACTTCCGGGGCAGCGCGGAGATTGTTGCCCCGTCGGGACTCACCGCGGCAGAGATTGAACAGGCATTCTCAATAGATGCCAGGATTCCGCCGCGGCCGCCGCGTTATCGCTGGACCCAGGATCACCGCTTTCTGTGGCAGCCGGCTCTTACGCGCCGCCTCGTTGCAGAAGGGATTGAGCCAAACTCCGGAATCACCCACTTCAAGGGTATGGCGACGTCCAAGGGGAGATATCTACCCGGACAAGGCCTCCCCATGCCAGACGATGCCGACCTTCGTGCGCGGGCTGCCAAGCTTCGCAAGTCAGGCAAGCGCCCAGAGGAGTGCCCGCTCATTTCGGAGAGGCTCGCCTCAAACCCAAGTCTGCTCATGAGTTTCTACTAACACCTGATGCCGCGTCGGAACGGCCCCGCAATCATCGAATTGTCAGTGCTGCATCCGTACTCGTCATCGAACCCGACACGAAGCAGGAAAGGAGATCTAGATGGCCAACCTTACAATGTCAGAGGCAGTTCTCGCGTGGACGCGCGCAAACCTATCACCTGCTGGAAACGCGAACCTCGCGTTTGACGGACGAGATCTGGCGGTCGCGGATTGGTCCTTCGAGCGATACGGTGGCGCAGACGGAATGTACAATCAGGGAAACAAGTGGATGCGGGACGGGCACGGCTACTATGAGAGTGCCATGGCATCGCTGATGGGTGCAGTCGTCCTTGGCGATGCAGAAACACGGTGTTCCGCGCTCAAGAATGCTGCCTTCTGCGCGAGGGAGCTCGAGCGATACCGTGCGGCCATGGAGTTCTACGCGCATTCCTATGCCATCGATTATCGCGCCAGCACTGCTGCGTTCGTCTTGCTTGCGGGCGCCATGGGCGGCCGCGAGATGCATCGTGAGTTCGCTTTCGAATTCTTGGGCCTGCTTCCGCGCGGCGTTCAGGTAGAGGTGAGAGCGTGCATCACGGGCGACTGGGCCGAGTCGCCTCCATCAGGCATGACCGGACAGCACGCGACGCTCATGCTTAGCTGGCTCTGAACCAGCCGGCAGAGCAGGACGGCCTCGAGAGGGACCACATGGAGCCTCAGGCTAGAAGCTGTTGCGAATCATGCTCGCGGCGTCTGAACCGATAAGGTTCTCGAGCTGGCTCCGGGTTGGGGCAGGCGCAATGGCCTGACGATATCCGGCAACATCTTCGGGCCCGCCGGTTGGCGGCCGAAGCCCAACGTACATGCTGGTTGGCGAGCAGAAGTAGATGTGGGTGAACTGAACGTCGGGCCTAACGGTAAAGAGATAGAGCGTTGCGTAGAGGTTGTCGGGGTTCGCGTAACTGATCGTCTGAATCATTGCGTGAGGCGTGCGAGGCGAGAGCCAAGCATCAATCTCCCGCTTGTACTGGTCTCTGCCCACCACGTCGTACATCAGGATGCACCTGTAGGACCCTACCTGATGAATGAGCGGACGCAGTGTGCTGGCGTGCAACTCTGGTGGCGGCACCTCGTTGTGGTCGAGCACAACATAGTACCTGATCATCGTGCCAGGAGCCTTCGGATTCGGGCGGCCTGTGACGGAGATTTGCCGCAACGAGAACTCCGGATCGGAACTGCTCACCGGTGTGAAGTTCTGCTCAGACAGCGACGGCGCACCTGAACCAAAAATCTTGCTGAAAAATGACATCTTCCCCTCCCTGTTGTTGTCGTTGACGACGATGCGCTGATTGTATCACCAGCGCTGGTCCGCGCCAAAGAGAAAGTCGCGGGAGTTACGCCCAAAAGCGCGTCCCGCCTCCCCCACCCTCACGACGGGATGACGATGAACCCTTCGACCGCGTTGCCGAACTGCACCGTGCGGCTCTCCACGAAGCGGACGGCTGTGAGTGCGCAGAGGGCCGCGTCGACCTCGTCGATGTTCTTGAGGCGGCTGTGGTCGACGCCCTGCGCCTGGAGCAGCCCGCGGCGGGTCGCCCGCTTGGGTTTTGCGGGAATCACCCGACCCGCGAGCGCGCAGGCCACAGCGTTCGGGAAGGTCTCGAAGACTACCTCTCCTGCCCGGTTCGTGCCGTCGTATCGCCTGTAGTGTTGGGCCAGGCAGTCGTAGAGTTCCATCCCGTTCCAGACCCAACCGTAAAAGGCCTTCATTCCGCCCGTTTCAGCGTCCGGCGTCCGAAAACACTGGATGATGACACCATCCCACTTCAGCTCGCGCTCGGCCTGCCGCGAACGCCCCGAGGT
>JABMMX010000296.1 GCA_013205435.1 Deltaproteobacteria bacterium | reverse complement strand
CGTGGAACCACTCCAGCATCGCGCTCGGTGTTACGACGCCGGTGTTTGAGGCAGCGACGGGAGAGATCGTGACTGCCGACATGGAGCTCAACGGCGTCGGTAGCAAGCGATGGATGACCGGTGAGACAACCGACCCCGACGCCTACGACGTGCAGAATGTTGTGACCCACGAGGCCGGCCATTTCCTCGGGCTCGACCACCCACCCTGTTTCTCCGATGGCTCCTATGTGCCAGAGTGCGCCCGCGCGACGATGTTCGCCAGCAGTTCACCCGGAGAGCGTCAGAAGCGCGAGCTGGCAGCCGACGACCTCGCCGCGATCGCAGCGGCCTACCCTGCTGCCACGGAGCCGAGCTGCACCGCGCCGGAGCCCGGTTTCTTTTATGCGCGAACGCTGAGCCAAGAAGCGCCGGTCGCGAGCGCGGCAGACTGCCCTGGGCCCGACGCCTTCTGCGGAGGGGCGGTCACGCCGCCCTCACGCCCAAGCGACGATTGCTCGTCGGGCGGCGCGAGCGGTTCGTGGTGGTCTGTCGCCGCGATGTTCGGGGCGTTGGCCTGGATGCGAAGAGGGAGAGGAAAGCATGTTGCATAGGTCCCTAACCATCCCGCTCACACTGCTCCTGTGCGCGGGCGGCGCGGTCGCAGTGGAGGCCGCTGAGCCCGGCTTCCGGCTCGCAGGCCATAGCGGCGTTGCCTCCGTCGTTGAGACCACCGACCTCCGGCTGAGCCGCGGCACCGACGACCTGATCTTCGTCTGGTCGAAGGCCTCCGGGGCGCCCCGCGCCTGGCGCCGCATCGAGCCCGACGCGGCGACGCTGCTGCAGGGCGATCGGGTTGCGCTCTTCGGCGACGCGACGCTTGCGTGGCTGTCTCTTCCCGCGCTGCAGACGGTTGCCCAAGAGGAGATCGCAGGCTCAGTTCGCTGCCGTGGCGGTGAGTCTGCCTGGAGTTGGACGAAGGCCGGACAGGTCATGCTGCACGATGGCAGCGGTTCGGTCCTACTCGCCGAGACCGCGGTCCCGGGCGACGACGCGAGCTGTCTCATCTCTCCTATCGGTACCGTGCTCATCTGGAGCGAGGAGAGCGCCGTGAAGGCGCTCGTGCAGGCGGCCACGACACAGCTGCTTAGCGCGACAATCGCCAACGATGGCATCGTAGAGGCCGGCGCCAGCGCGACGGCGGTTTGGGCAGCCGTTCGGAGCGCAGGCACCGACACCGTCGTCCGAACCCTGCTGCTCGGTGAGCCGCCGCAATCGACCTCCGCGCAGAGCGGCTGGCGTAGTTGCGACACCTTCGACGCGAGCGGCCTGCCGGAGCCCTGCGTCGGGCTGTCGGAAGCTGCCGCAGCGGGCGTCACCCGCCCACGCGTCCCAGACTGGAACGGTGCCCTCTGGAGCGGCAACCAGCTCGCCCTCACCGCGCCCGGCGCACCCACACTGCCCCGCGAAAGCGAGGCCGGTTGGGCGACGGCACCCGCCACCGCAGAGGCATCCGAGCGTGTCGGTGCTACAGCGCGCCAAGTGGTCGTGCGGGGTCGCAGGCTTACCTTGGAGCCGCTCTGGATGGCCGGCTGCGCGGAACAAGCCTGGCGTGTGGATGAGAGCACTGGCGATCGCACCGTGACCGTCGCCGGCCCCATCTGCGGCGCAGCGCCGCACTGGGTCCCCACCCCCGATGACAGATGGGCCATGCTCCAGATCCCCGACCGTGCAACCGCACTCGTCTGGTCCGATCGCCCTCAGCCCTCCAGACTCTCCCTCCCCGAAGAGGCGTCGCTTTCCCTCACCCTCGCCCTCCGCACCGGCGACGCCTGGTGGGTCGCAGACGCAGCCATGGCGCGCGCCTGGCGTCAGGGTGGCGGAGATGCACCCGCATGGACGGAGGCGCCGATTCCGCTCCTTTCCGACCGCTCTCTAACCCTCTCTCGCGCAGGCGAAACGCTCACGCTCCAGCCGGCAGATAGCCAAGAGCCCGCCACCCACTTTCTCGTTACCGACCACGGCACGGCCGCCTGGCAAGACGATGGAAGCTGGTGGGCCGATACGGCACTGCTGCCACACCTTGTCTGGGTCACCGCGGAAGGCACGCCCCTTGCGACCGACGATCCAATCGTCGCCAAACGCAATGAGAAGAAGCTACTCGTCCGACTCTGGGACCGGCTCGCCGACGACCGCTGATAGACCGCTCGCTTCGGCAAGGACGGCTAACCGGACGAGGTCGGCGACCTCGAGCTCCTCAGGGCGGCTGGTCGGAGCGATGCCAGCCGCCAACAGCAGTGGTTCGGGGGCCTGCAAGACACTGCGCAGCGATGAGCGCATCATCTTGCGGCGCTGCCCGAAGGCGGCAGCAGAGAGGCGTCGAAGCCAGCGCCCCGTCTCGCCCGAGGCCAGTGGCGCAGGCAGACGATCGAGCACCACGACGGCGCTCGCCACCTTAGGCGGCGGCACGAAGGCGCCCGCCGAAACAAGGAAGGCAATCCGCGCCCGGTAGCGATTGCCAACCCCCACCGAGAGCAGCGAAAACTGCGACGACCGACCGGTGCAGACCATGCGCTCTGCCACCTCTTTCTGGAACATCAACACCATGCGGTCGGGTGCGTCGTCAGCCTCCATCGCACGGAAGAGGATCTCGTTGCCTACATTGTAGGGCAGGTTCCCGACGAGCACACGCGGCCCCTCCGAGAGCAACTTCGGCAGAATCGTCTTGGTGGCGTCAGCCTCGATGACCTCGAAGGCCGCGTTGTCGGCAAAGGCCTCCTGCAAGAAGGCAATGGCGTCGCGGTCAATCTCCACAGCCCGCACCCGCTTGCCTGCAGCCAACAGCCGCGTGGTGAGTGTCCCCGGCCCCGGTCCAACCTCGATGACATCGACTGCGTCGCCGATGCAGGCGACCATGCGGTCGAGCAGTCCAACCTGGGTCAAGAAGTGCTGGCCGAGCCGCTTCTTGTTGGGGCGAGCGTAGGCCCTGACGAGCTCTGCGGGCGTCACTGTGGGAGCTGCTGCCGCGCCGCTTCGAGCTGCTTTTCGGCCGCAGCGAGAGCGGCGATATCGTCGGTGGCACGCAGCAGAGGAATGGCCCGTTCGAAGGCCCGCACAGCCTGCGGCCATGCACCCGCCTGGCTGCAGAGCCGGCCGAAGTTGAGGAGCACGATGAGGTTGTTCGAGAAGAGTGCCCGCGCTGAGACCTCATCGCCGCCCCAAGCACGAAGCGAACTGCCGCCCAGGTCGCCAAGCTCTGCGAGCGCATCGGCGAAGAGAGTTTCATCTACCTCATCATCTGCAGCCTGTTCGGCCGCCTGAACGGCGTGGTAGGCGGCGGTACGGACTGCGCCAGCTCCCCGCTTGATACGGGCTATCGCGAGGTGAGCAGCGGCTCGGTCAGAGGCGGGCACCTCGGGCGAGTCGGCGAGCGCGATGGCATCTTCAAAGAGATCCGCGCGGGCCTCATCGCTCATGCTCGCCTCGGCGGGGAGCTGCATCAACTCCACGAGCCGGCCAAGAGCAGCAGCGCGGTCCTGAAAGGCGTGGGCACGCGCAAGGAGCCAACCCACAGCGTCGGCGCCGTACTCTGAAGAGCGCGTGAGCGCGAACATGACCTGCTCCGCCATCACGATAAGAGCAGGGTCGTCGCCCAGTCGCGGGAGCGCTGCCATGAGCTGCTCGGCCCCGGAATCATCGTCGTTGAGGACCACGGTGAAAAGGTAGGAAGCCCGAAGTCGCACTGCAGGCGTTATCTCGTCCTCCGGCCGCACGAGCGCGAACTCGCGCAGCGCCTCGGCCTCGCGCCGTGCAGGGTCATACTCCACCGGTAGGACCACCTTCGAGAGCATCAACCCAGCATCGTGGCGCGAGTCGATCAGGAGGCCCACCATCGTTCGCGATGCTTGGAGCGCATCGGAGAAGTGGTCGCGCGCGAGGTAGAAGGCACGACGTAGGACTGCTGTCAGTCGCAGAGACCCGTCGGGCTCGGAGGAAACCGCGTTGAGGAGCAGGTCGCTCAACTCTTCGAACCGCCAAGCCTCCGCAAAGAGTCGGTCGGTCTCGCCAAGGAGTTGGTCGTCGAAGCGGCCCGAGGCGATCGCGTTGCGCGCCAGCTCCGCAGCGCGGTGAAGGTCGCCGAGGTCGTTCTCGACGAGCGCCATCGTGCGGCGAAGCAGCGCGAGGTAGGTGAGTGGATCGGTGGTCTCGGTGAGCATGCGCTCGAGCGCGTCTGCCACGCCGGTCAGGTCGCCGACCCGCTCCATCACCTCCAACCGGTAGCCAGAGAAGAGCGTTGCAAGCTCCGGGCGCTCAGCCGACGAGCGCTCCAGCAGCTCGGACCAGCTCACCTGGTTCGCGGTCTCGTCCGCGAGCTCCGTAACCAGATCGCACTCTTCGGCGGTGAGGTCGACCGAGGTGAAACGGTCCGTGAGAAGGTCGTAGGCCAGCGCAGGGTCGCAAAGGACGATGCGGCAGACGCCCACAAGCTGCTTGCGGAGCGCCACGCGGCCGTCGGCGGTGCGGCGCCGAGCGAGCCGCTCGGCGAAGCGCACTGCCAGTTCGGCGCGCTCACTGTTGCTCAGTTCCGACTCCAACTCAGCCCAGACGAGTTCGACCAGTTCCAACGTTGCGTCGTCCGCGAACTGAAGAAGGTCGGGCTCCACCTCGTAGACTTCGCACTCCAGACAGGCGGCGACCGCGTTTGCAGCCATCGCCTCAGCGTAGGGCGAGAGCTGACCGCCCTCCCCGCTCTGCGCGAGTCGGCGGATTGCGTCGACCGCCAGCTCCCAGCGCGCGGGCTCGCGCGGGCTCGCCGCAACGTCGGACTCCGACCAGACAGACTCCGTCACGTCGGAGCTTGAGGATGGCTGCTCTCTCACAGCGGTTGATACAGGCTCCGATGCAGCGAAGAGTTCAGGCGCGATCTCGAACGACGGCGACCGGACGATGGCCTCTTCGGACGAGAGAGCGAGCGAGACGGCTGTGCCGAGCGCACCGCTGAGAACGGCCGCCTGCTCAGATTCCGCCGACGACGGGCCTACCTCAAAACCAATGGAGGAATGGAGGCCCGAAGACTCCTGAACGACCAGTGCTGGCGCATCCTGCGAGAGCAACTCCGGCGCGGCCGACCAGACATCGTCGACTGCAACCGGCGTGGGCGTCGCCACCACGGGTGCTGCAACCTCCGGAGGCGCAACCAAGGGGACGCCGACCGGCGAAGACGATGGGGCGACCTGCTCAAATCCCCAGTCGACCTCGTCCGAGACCGCCCGCTCAACGGGCTGACGCTTCGGCAGCGGCCGAGGAAGTGCGGCCGCCGGCTTGGGCTGCGGAACAGCCTGCGCGGGGAGAAATGGCGCCGAAACTGGCGTTGGCGAAACGGGCAGCGGCTTGCCGACGGCGGCCGAGATGCGGGCAAGTCGCTCAGCGAAACTGGCGCTCACGGAGGCGGCAGGGCGGGCCGGCGTCGCAGCACCATAGACGGGCGATAGCGAAGGGACGGAGGGAGCCGACCAGCCAGCGCCGCTGAGCGACGCTCCGACCGCTGCCTTGGCTGCAGGAGCGACCGCAGAAGCCGCCTCGGTGCGGAGCCAGTCGCGTAGCTGCGTGAGCCGCCACTCAAGGCGCGCGTCGCCGCGGAGTGACTCGAGCGTCGCCGCGTCCCACTGTGTGAGCATGGGAGAGAGCGTGCCGAGCGATGCGCAGCGGACCAGGGCCTGTTCAACACGCTGAATGCAGAGCGAAGCTGCCGCCCGAACGCCCCGCTGCATCTCAAGGAAGGGGCGCGCTTCGCGCGGCAGACGCTCATCCTCGAAAGGCTGCGAGGAGGCCTGCGCCTGAAGAATCGGTACGATCGCAAGCGCTGTGAAACGCGACGCAACGCCCTGCCCCTCCTCTGCTGGAACAAGCCCTGACATCGCAAAACTGTTCAGAAGCGAAGGAGAGATATCCCGCCTGAGTTTCCCAAACTCTTCGGTCAGTTCCGACCTATGCCAAGTCACCAGCGTCATCAGGCTCATCGCTCCGCTCTACCGGTCGAAGGGCTTCCCAAGACCGTCTGCAATACTCGCGCGCAACCTGGGTCGCGTAGCCGCCCGAAGGAAGCGAGAATCGGAGTACGACGATTGCCGCCCCCCGTCCAGAATCATCAGCATTGATCCACGAAACCTCGAGGTCGGCCATCGGCGTGATAAGGTCACGGCGCGTACCGTCCACTTCTGCTCCAAGCTGGGTCAAACCAGCCTCATCGAGACCCATCTCGGCCGCGGCCGCCATCTCCATTTCGGCTGCCACCGACGCCGCGCGCCGCATCTTCGCGCCCCACATCGGCCCCGTGAGCCAGATGTCATGCGTTGCCAACCGCTCCTGCTCCGCAGCGGCATCCTCTACCGCGAAGAGCCGGTTTGTGCCGTCCAGGCGCACTACCTCGCCCGAAATCAGCTGGTCGCGGCCGGCTTCGAGACGCCGCGCAAGAAAGCGGTTGAAGTGCTCGGACTGCACCACGCTGGGCAGCATCCGCGCCACGAACCGATCCACCCTGCCGCGATCGCGACGGTCGGCGAGCACCCAGGCCACCGCCTGATCCAGATTGCTGCCTCCACGCCCAAAGCGCTGCGGCCCGAAGTAGTTCGCGATCCCGCGCGACCGAATCAAGGAGGTGATCTCGGCCTCGCGCGACCGGTTCTCTGCGCTGTCTTCCGCGCCGATCAGCACAATCCGAAAGCGGTTCGCGCTCAGGTGACCCGTCCGCAACTTGTTGTTGTGAAAGGCCGTCTCGAGCACCTCGAGGCCCTCCGGCAGCGACCACTCCTCCACGGGCGCACTCCGCTTGGGGATGCTCACCCACTGCGAGGTCACAGCCCAACGGTCCTTCTGCCCGGCCACGCCGATGTCGCGTGCATCGACGCCTGCCGCACGGGCGATGGCCTTCACAGCAAACTGCGTGTTCATCCCTGTCTTGCGGAAACGCACCATCAGGTGGTCGCCCTCGCCCGACCAATCATACAGCTGGACCTCGTCGACGACGAAGTCCTCGGAGCGGGCGCTGATCTGGCCGCCAATCCCTGCCAGCGGTTCGGTGTCAAAGGGCGGCTGGAATGGCTGCATCGTTCGGCTCGTTGGCAAGGGGAGTGAACGGCCCTGCTAACGGGCGAGACAACGATCGCGCAACTGTGGTAGGAGCGAATCCTCAACTCCAACGGCTGATGGCAGCATGGCTGAGCAAATACTCCCCGCTGACGAGATCTTGGGCAGGGTCCGCTCTGGCAGCGACGCCTCCGAGGTCTGCGAAGCGCTCACCGAACTGCTCGACGAGCGCATCTCACGCGCCGCCTCGGACATCCTGGGCCCCGAGGGGCTCGCCCACTTTCAGCTCATCGCTGTTGGCGGCTACGGCCGGCGCGAAATCTTCCCGCACGCCGACATCGACATCGTCATCCTCTACCGCGACCCGCTCGGCGATGACCTCCCCGCCGAGCCACTCGCCAGGCTCGAACGAGCAGCCCCCGGCTTCGGCGAACGCGTGCAGCGCATGCTGCTGCAGCTCCAAGACTCGGGACTTCGACTCTCGGCCCGCGTCCGCTCCGTCTCCGAGCATCTCACGCTCATCGGCAGCGACGTCACCGTCGCCACCGCCTCGCTCGACAGCCGCCTCGTTGCCGGTACCGACCAGGTCATGCCGGAGGCCTCTGCCACCGCACTCGCCACCATCCGCAACAGCTTCGCCGGCGGCGGCGACGGCATCTGCGCCCTCATCGAAGAGGGGCTCCACGCCCGCCACGAGCAGTTCGGCGGCTCCGCCTTCATGCTCGAGCCGCAGCTCAAAATGGGACGCGGCGGGCTCCGCGACGGTCACGCCGTCCGATGGGCCGCGCAGGTCCGCTTCGGCACCTGCGACCTGCGAGCACTTGCCCGCGACGGCCGTATCAGTGCGACCGACGCCGAGGCCTTCGAACAGGCCTTCGCCTTCATCGCACGCGTTCGCCTGGTGCTCCACGCACTCTCCCGCTGGCGGAACGACCGGCTCGCCTTCGAGCGGCAGCCCGACGTCGCACGCGGCATGGGCTTCGGCACAGGAACCGACGCCGACGCCGTCTCCGAGCTCATGCGCTCCCTCTACAAGTTCGCATCGACCCTCGCCGAACTCGCCGAACGCTGGCTCGAAGAGTGGACGATCGCGGCCGAGCAGGCCACGCCTGAGCGCGTCGCGCCCGGCATCCTCCGCATCGGCGAGCGGCTCGCCCACGCCCCCGCCCTGCCCCCCTCCTCGCTCGCAGACGTGCGGCGCCTCCTGCAGGCCACCGTCCATCAGGAGCGGCCGCTCCACCCTGCAACGCGAACGCTGATTCGCGAGCTGGCCGCCAAACTCGAACCAGCCGCTGCAATCCACCCCGCGGCGATCGCGATGCTCCGTGAGGCCATCCTCACGCCCACGCCGGATGGCCGCTTCCTGCGGCTCCTGCTCGAGCTAGACCTGCTCCGGACACTCGTCCCGGAATGGGCCCACCTCGTCGGCCATACCAGCCGCGACGTGCACCACGTCTACACCACAGACCGCCACCTCCTCGAGTCCTTCCTCCGCATCGCAGGTCTCGACAAGGAGCCCCCCGCCGCTCCCCGGTTCGTCACAGAGGCCTGGGCCCACCTCGGCACGCGCGAGCCCTGGCTCCGCGAAGCGATTCGGCTCGCCACCCTCTTCCACGATGTGGGCAAGGCGCTCGAAGGCGACCACAGCCTCATCGGCGCCGGCATGACCGCCGAGATTGCACGCCGCATGGAGCTGTCGCCCGAGGCCATCGAGCTCGCACGCTGGCTCGTCCTCGAGCACCTCCGCCTCGCACGCGTCAGCCAACGCCGCGACCTCAGCGACCCGCGCACCATCGAGACCTTCGCCGGCTTCATCCGGCCGCCGGGCGAGCTGCACGCCCTCGCCGTCCTGACCTGGGCCGATGCCACCTCGGTCAGTCCGCAGGGGACACTCTCTTGGAAGATTGAGCTCCTGCGAGGGCTCTATGAGGCCACCCGACACTACCTCCACGGCACGCCGGCACCCGCGCCCCACCTCGCCGAACGCCCGCCCATGCAGGCCGCGCTCCGCGACGGCTCCCTCTCCGACGACACGCTCCGCTGGCTCACCGCCGAGCTCTCGGACGCCCACTGGGCCGCCTTCAACGACGACGAACTCGGTACCGCAGTCGCGATGCTCGCCGAGGCTGCCGCAGCACCCACGCTCCGCGGCCTCCGACTCGATGCCGACGGCGCCGCAGGCTCGGCCGTTCTCTGGGTCTGCACCAAAGACAGGCCGCGGCTCCTCTTCGACCTCACCGCCGGCATCGCCGCCGACAGGGTCAACATCCTCCGCGCCCGCATCTTCACCACCAAGAGCGGCTGGATTGTCGACCGATTCGACCTCGACTGGACAGACCCGGGTGGCAAGGCGCTCAGCGACCGGCGCAGCAAACGGCTCCTCGCCACGATGGAGGATGTCCTCTCGGGCGCGACCAACACCGCCACTCTCCGCCAGAAGTGGCAGAGCGAGTCCAAGGCGCAGCCCCGCCACAGGCAGCCCATCCCGCTCAACGTCAAGCGGGCCCACGAGCCCAATGTGACCGACCTCGTCATCGTCGAGGTCAAGTGCCGCGACCGCATCGGGCTGCTCGCCGACCTCTCGCTCGCCCTCTGGGAGCTCGGCTTTGAGATCGACCGCTCCATCATCTCGAGCGAAGGCGAGCGCGCCGTCGACACTTTCTATGTTCGCCCCAACACCGGGTGTACCGTTGCCGCAGACGACCTCGCCGCCGTCCTCAAAGCGCGCATGGAACTGACCGATGGATCCCACTCTCAGCCTGGATGAGGCCATCCAGCGCTACCTCGAGCATCTCAGCATCGAGCGCGGCCTGGCAAAGAACACGCTCGCGGCCTACGGCGCCGACCTCGCAGCCTTCACCACCTGGGCTGTCGAGCAGCGCCTCACCACCGCCGCCTCTGTCGGCACCCGCGACCTCAACGCCTACCTGCTCGCCCGACTCGATCAGGGACTCAAATCGCGAACCCTCGCGCGGAACATCGTAAGCCTCCGGCGCTTCTTCAAGTTCCTCCGCGTCGAGGCCCTCATCGAGGTCGACCCTGCTTCGCTCGTCGAGGTCCCCCGCGTCACCCGAAACCTGCCCAAGGTCTGGAGCGAAGAGGAGGTGGTGCAGCTCTTGCGCGCGCCCAGCGAGGCAACCGACGAAGGAGTGCGAGACATCGCGATGCTCGAACTCCTCTACGCTACCGGCCTCCGCGTGAGCGAGCTGGTGCTGCTCCCCGTCACAGGCCTCTACCTCGACAGCGGCTTCATCCGCGTCTGGGGCAAAGGCAGCAAAGAGCGCATCGTGCCTCTCGGCGATGTGGCCGGCGACGCCATCCGACGCTGGATGGAGGGGCCGCGTCAGCGCCTCCTCGCACTCTCGGGCAAGAACAGCTCCACCGCGGTCTTCATCTCCGCACGGGGCGGACCGCTCACCCGTCAGGGATTCTGGAAGAACCTCAAGCGCTACGCCTACATCGCAGGGCTGGACGACAGCATCTCGCCACACAAGCTGCGCCACTGCTTCGCCACCCACCTGCTGCGCCACGGAGCAGACCTCCGCGCGCTTCAGGCGATGCTAGGCCACGCCGACCTATCGACCACCCAGATCTACACGCTGGTCACCCGCGACCGAATGAAGCGGGTGACCAGCGTGTAGATCTGGGTGGTCGATAGG
>JABMMX010000295.1 GCA_013205435.1 Deltaproteobacteria bacterium | reverse complement strand
TGGCGCCCTCTGCGTCTCCTACAGCGGCCAGTGCTTCTCGAGCGAGGCCTGGGGCGGCCGCAGCGCCAACCGCGGCCAGTGCGCACAGGCCTGCCGCCTGCCCTACGACATGATCGTCGACGGCACCCTGCACGACCTCGGCGACGCCAAGTATCTGCTCTCGCCACAAGACCTCATGGCCGTGGAGCAGGTGCCCGAACTCATCGCCGCAGGCGTCGCCTGCTTCAAGATCGAGGGCCGCCTCAAGGGCCCCGAGTATGTGGCCGCCACCACCGCCGCCTACCGCCGCGCGATCGACCTCGCGATGGCCGGCCAGTCGGTGCGGCTCAGCCAGTCCGAGCGCCACGAACTCGAGCAGGTCTTCTCGCGCGGCCTCACCTCCGGCTTCCTCGAAGGCACGCAGCACCAAGTCGTTGTCGCAGGCCGCTCTCCGCGCCACCGCGGCGTGCGTCTCGGCACCGTCACAGGGCTCGAGCATGGCGCCGTGAAGGTGGCGCTGCAGGGTCCTGTGAAGCGTGGCGACGGCGTCGTCTTCGATGCCGCACGAGCGTCCGAAGCGGAGCTTGGCGGCAAGGTCTTCGAGGTCTTCCGCGAGCGCCAGTCGCTCACCGAAGAGGTGAGCGAAGGCGAGGTCTGGCTCACCTTCTCCAACAGCACGCGGCTCGACGGCATCAGCGTGGGCGACTGGGTCTGGCGCAACCGCGACGAGGCGCTCGACGCCGAGATTCGCGCCCGCTTCGAGCACGGCATCGTGCGGCGCGAGACCATCGCCGCCAGCGTCACCGGCGCCGTTGGCGCGCCGCTCTCGCTCACCCTTCGCGACGAGGCCGGCCACACCGCCACCGCACAGAGCGACTTCGTCTGCGTCGCCGCCGCGAACCGCCCGCTCGATGCCACCGCTCTCCGCGCCGCACTCGAACGGCTCGGCGACACCCCCTTCACGCTTGGAGCCCTCGAGGTCTCGCTCGCCGAGCCGCTCTTCGTGCCCGTGAGCGCCCTCAACGACCTCCGCCGCCGCGCCGCCGAGGCCCTCCTCGAGCAACGTGTAGAGGTGCGCCGCCTGCCCCTCCGTGAGCTCGCCCTGAGCGACCTGCTCTCCGCGGTTGCGGCCTCGTCCGGCAGCGCTGGTGAGCCCGAACTGACCCTCCTCGCCCGCACGCCGGAACAGGTCACGGCCGCACTCGCACACCCCGACATCCGCGAAATCTACCTCGACTTCCTCGAGGTCCGTGGCCTCAAGGAGAGCATCGCAGAGGTCAAGGCCGCAGGCCGCCGCGCCGTCGCCGTCACGCCCCGCGTCCTCAAGCCCAACGAGGAGCGCATCCACCGCTTCTTCCTCGGGCTCGGCGCCGACGCCCTGCTCATCCGCAGCCTCGGCATGCTCCAGAACCTCTCCACCTCGGACCATGCGGCGCGCGGCGTGGAACTCTACGGCGACTTCTCGCTCAACGCCTCCAACCACCTCGCCGCAGAGCTCTTCCTCGGCATGGGACTCACGCGTCTCGCGCCCACGCATGACCTCAACGCGGAGCAGCTCGTCGCGCTCGCCGAACAGGTCGACCCGGCCCGCCTCGAGCTCATCGTCCACCACCACCTGCCCATCTTCCACACCGAGCACTGCGTCTTCGCCCGCTTCCTCAGCACGGGAAACAGCTACCGCGACTGCGGCCGCCCCTGCGAACACCACGCCGTTCACCTCGCCGGCCGCGACGGCAAACAGCACCGCATCCACGCAGACATTGGCTGCCGCAACACCGTCTTCAACGCCCAACCACAGTCGGGCGCCGACCGGCTCGGGAGCTTCGTCGAGGCCGGCTACCGCCGCTTCCGCATCGAGCTTGTGGACGACGCGCCGGAGTCGGTGGTTCCGCTCATCGACCGCTACCTCGAGGTGCTCCGCAACGAGACCGCGCCGGCCGACGCCTGGCGCCTGCTCCAGCGCCAGCTCCCGCAGGGCATCACCGCCGGAAGCCTCGCCGTCCACAAGCAGAACTACACCCGCAAGACCCCGGCCCGCACCCAGTGAACGCCACCAAGGTCGCCATGCTCGGCCGCCGCGCCGCCATCGTGCGGGCGCTGCGCCGCTACCTCGACAGCGAGGGCTTTGTGGAGGTGCAGACGCCGCTCCTCGTGCGCGGCACGACGCCCGATGTGGCGCTCGACAGCTTCGATATTGCAGGCGCCGGCCAGCTCGTCACCTCGACCGAGTACCAGCTCAAGCGGCTCGCTGCGGCCGGCCTGCAGCGCGCCTACACGCTCACGCAGAACTTCCGCTGCGGCGAGCGGAGCGAACGCCACAACCCCGAGTTCACCATGCTCGAGTGGTACCGCGTAGGCGCCTCACTCGCCGAGATTGAGGCCGACGCCGAAGCGCTGCTCGCCACAGCCCTCGAGGCCGCCGGTGCGGCGCCGGCACCCGCGCTCGCTCGCCGCTCGCTGCGCGCTTCGCTCGAGGATCTCTGTGGCGCGCAGCTCACCGAGGCCCCCACCCACGCCCAGCTCCTTTCCTGCGCGGAGCGGCTCGGCCTTTCGCTCGATGCATCGCTCGCGGCAGACAGGCTCGCGCTGCTGTCGCTCGTCATTGCCGAACTCCAGCAACGGCTCGACACAAGCGGCCCCACGGTGGTCGTCGAATGGCCCGCCGAGATGACGAGCTCCACCGCCTCGTCTGCGAGCGGCTGGGCCGAGCGGAGCGAACTGGTCTGGCGCGGCCTCGAACTGGGCGACGGCTTCCCCTTCCTCACCGATGCAGC
>JABMMX010000294.1 GCA_013205435.1 Deltaproteobacteria bacterium | reverse complement strand
TTTGCAGCGCCAAGTGTGCTGCTCCTAGCAGCCCTGCCTCGTCGCCCAGCGACCCGCGACGGATCTCCAGCCGCGCCCGCGCCACCGCCAGCGTCAGCTCACGCGTCCGCGCCTCGAACCGGGAGGCCAGCACCGGCGCACGCTCCAGAAGCCCCCCACCCACAAGCAGCACCGCGGGATTGAGGAAGGTGCAGAGCCCGCTCGCCGCATAGGCAAGCGCATCGACCACCTCTGCGAAGATGCGCTCCGCCTCCGCCTCACCGGCAAGCGCTGCCCGCTCCAACCGTGCAGGATCACCCGGGAGTTCGCCCGCCAGATCGGTCGCAAACTGCAATGCCTGAAGCCTGCGCCCGAGCGACGCTCCGCCCGCCACCGACTCCACACAGCCCACCTCGCCGCAGCCGCAGGGCGCCTGCCCGCCGGGAAGCTTCATGTGACCGACCTCGCCCGCCGTGCCACCCGTGCCCCGCACCAGACGGCCCTCCACGACCGCCGCGCCACCCACGCCTGTGCCCGCGTAGAGCGCCACCAGCGACTGCACGCCCACGGCGGCACCCGCGGCCAGTTCACCCATCACAATCGCCGAAAGATCGTTGCAGACCGCGATCGACCCAACCGGCCGGCCCAGCGCCGCCTCCATCCGATCGGCGAAGGCAACATCGCGCCAGCCCAGATTGGGGCCATTCACCACCGTGCGCCCATCGGGCGACAGCTGCGCCGCAAGCCCCATCCCGAGCGGCAGCTCCATGAGCGCACGACCCGTCGCAAGCTCCGCCTCCCGCAGCGAGGACATCAGCACTGCCGCGAGCGACTCCGGACTATCATCGGCACTGCGCCAACTGCGCTTGCCCTGCCAGCGCAGCTGCCAGCCTTCGGCATCGAACAGGCCCAGCCGCAGATGGGTGCCGCCAACGTCAGCGCCGAGCACCAGCGCCATCAGCCAACCGTTGCGGCGGCGATGGTCGCATCGAGGAAGGCGCGAATGGCGTCACGCCGCTCCGGCGTCGTCGCCTCGGTCCGCATCACCAGCACCGGCTGTGTGTTCGAGGCACGGATGAGGCCCCAGCCATCGGCATAGGTGACCCGCGCTCCGTCGATGTCGTTCACATCCAGCCCCTGCTCCTTGAGGCTCGCCACAACCCGCTCGACAATCGCGAACTTGAGGTGGTCGGGGCAGTCCACGCGGAGCTCCGGCGTGACGAAGGTGGTCGGGATGTCCGACAGCATCTGCGAGATCGTCTCTTCGCTGTGCGACATCAGCTCGAGCAGCCGCGCCATCGCGTAGAGGCCGTCATCGTAGCCGTAGTAGCGGTGCTTGAAGAAGATGTGGCCCGACATCTCGCCCGCGAGCAGTGCGCCGGTCTCCTTCATCTTCGCCTTGATGAGGCTGTGCCCCGTCTTCCACATCACGGGCACGCCGCCATGCTTCGCGATGTCGTCGTAGAGCGTCTTGCTGCACTTCACTTCGCCGACGATCGTCGCGCCCGGCGCCTCCTTCAGCACGCCGCGGGCAAAGAGCGCCAGCAGCCGGTCGCCCCACTGCACCTCGCCGTTGCCATCGACCACGCCCACCCGGTCGGCGTCGCCGTCGAGACCCACCGCGAAGTCGCAGCCGTAGGCCTTCACGTCGTGAGCCATGATCTCCACCGTCTCCACCGTCGTCGGGTCGGGGTGGTGGTTGGGGAAGCGACCGTCCGGCTCGATGAACCGGCCCACAGCCTCTACACCCAGACGGGCCGCAAGCTGCAGCGCCAGCGGGCCGCCGATGCCGTTGCCGCCATCGATGAGCACCTTGATCGCCCGCGGACCCATCGTGATGCCAGAGGCCACATGGTTCAGGTAGCTCTCCTCAATCTCGAGCCGCTCCAACGAGCCGGCGCCAGTCACAAAGTCCTGCGCCACCATGCGACGGTAGAGACCCTGCACCCCGTCGCCATGCATCGCATCGCGGCCGAGCAGCATCTTGAAGCCGTTGAACTCCGGCGGGTTATGCGACCCGGTGATCTGCACGCCGCCGCCCAGGTTGTGGAAGAAGACCGAGAAGTAGAGCACGGGCGTCGGCACCATGCCCACATCCAGCACACGCAGGCCCGTCGAAGAGAGCCCGCGCACCAGCGCCGCCTGAATCCGGGGACCGGAGAGCCGGCAGTCACGTCCCACCGCGAAGGTGGTCGCTCCCTTCGCCACAGCCTCGGTGCCGAGCGCGCGGCCCAGGTCAAACGCCACATCGTCCGTGAGGTCGCGGTCGGCCACGCCGCGGATGTCATAGGCCCGAAAAATCTCGGCGTTCAAGCTCATGGCTCTCTCCTCTGCGCTAAATGATTTTGCCTTCGCGGTGGCGCAGCGACTCCACGATCGCGCGAACCTCCTGCACCCGATCGCGCGGCGCAACCAGCAGCGCGTCCTCGGTATCTACGACCACGATATTCCGCAGGCCCACCGCAGCAAGCACCCGCTTGTCGTGGCCCATCAGGATGGAGTCGGTGCAGTCGATCGCGACCACATCGCCCATCGTCACGTTGCCTGCCTCGTCGGTCTCGGCAACATCGGGCAGCGCGTCCCAGGCGCCCACATCGCTCCAACCAAAGTTGGCCGACAGCACCCGCACCTCGCGCGCCCGCTCCATGATGCCGTAGTCGATGGAGATCGACTCCACCCGCTCGAAGATGGCCGCAAGCTCCGCCTGGTCTCCCCCGCGCCGGAAGAGCTCCGCCATCTCCTCGAGCTGGCCGGCCAGCGTCGGGAGCTGGCGCCGCATCTCGTCCAGAATCGTCTGCACAGTGAAGAAGAAGATGCCCGCATTCCAGAGGTAGTTTCCGTCCGCGAGGTAGCGCATGGCCGTCTCCCGGTTGGGCTTCTCGACGAACTTGTCGACGCTCGCCACGCCCTCGGCATCGAAGGCGCCGTGGTGGATGTAGCCGAAGCCGGTCTCGGGCTTGGTCGGCTCGATGCCCAGCGTCACGATCGCCCCCTTCTTCGCCTCCTCCGCCGCCTGCGAAACCAGCCGCCGGAAGGTCGCTGTGTCGCGGATGTAGTGGTCGGCGGGAAAGACCGCGAGCACCTCGTCGGTCCGCCCGAGCTTCTCACGCACAAACACAGCCGCCATCCCGATGCAGGGCGCCGTGTTCCGGCCCTCCGGCTCTCGCAGAATGTTGGCAGCAGGCAGCCCGGCAACCGCCTCCGCGATGACATCACCTAGGTTCTCCGAGGTCACCACCACCATCTCGTCTTTCGACACGAGGCCGTCAAAGCGATCCACCGTCTCGGTGACCATGGGCTTGTCGCCGAAGAGGCAGAGCAGCTGCTTGGGGCGGTGGCGGCGGCTCAGAGGCCAGAAACGGGTGCCGGCTCCACCGGCCATGATGACTGCATGCATGGGGAACTTCGAACCAATGAGAGGGCCCAGTGGGCCGAACCTAGAACCTCACCTAACGGCTTGCCAGATACATCGCGAGCGATGCTCCGCCAAGTGCCCAGCAGTACCAGGCAAACCGGTGGAACTGTGCGGCACGCAGTATCCGCGTCAGCAGGTGAATCGCGCCCAGTCCAACCACCAGCGCCACAGCAACGCCTGCCAGCACCGGCCCGTTCAGACCTCCCTGCTCCGCCAACGCTGCCGGGTCGAACTCGACCACCACCGCGCCCAGAATCGCAGGGATCGACATCAAGAAGGAGACCCGCGCCGCGTCTTCACGCTTCACGCCGAGCCAGAGCGCAGAGACGATCGTCAGGCAGCTCCGCGAGATGCCGGGAAGCACCGCGATGCCCTGCGCGATGCCGATGAGCGCCGCCCGCTGGAGCGTCACGCCACGATAATCCATCCCCGCAAGCCCCGCGCCCTGCGCCGGCTGTAGCGCCCGCTCCTTGGCATAGAGGCTCGACCAGAGCACGAAGCCGTTCACGATCAGCAGCGCCGAGACGCCCCACATCGGGATGGCCTCCGAAGAGACCACCTCCTTGAGCAGCAGGCCGATGATGCCGGTCGGCACCGTCGCCACCACCGTCACCAGCGCCAGCCGCGCACCTTCGCGCTCGTTCACTGCTGCCCAGCCGCGGCTCGGAAACTCCGACACCGCAGGCCAGAGGTCGCGCAGGATGACCGCTATCTCGTTCCTGTAGAAGAGGAAGACAGCCACCAGCGTGCCCAGGTGCAGCATCAGGTCGAAGAGCAGCGAACCGTCACCCGAAACGCCGAGCAGGTCGTGCGCCAACCGCAGATGGCCATCGGAGCTGACGGGCAGAAACTCCGTCACGCCCTGCACCACACCGAGCACGATGCTGTCGAACCAGGTCATCGTCAGCGCTCCTGGCCAGCCGTCGGCTCAGCAATCCAGCCCTGCATCTCCTGCCGTACCTTCTCCCAGCCCGGCGTCAGGCGGATCTCGAGGAACTGCTTGTAGATGGCAGCCCAAGTCGCATCGAGCTCCTCGATGAGCATCATCCGCTCCGCGAGCCGGCTCTCCTCTTCACGGGTCGTCAGTGCAGGCAATTTCACGCCAGACTTGGTGAAGCTCTGCGCCGTAAAGGTGAAGATCCACTCGCGGTCGCCCTTCACCAGCATCAGCTTGGCGCGGCTCACCCGCTTGCCGAACTGCAGCGCCATGTAGGCCTCCGGCGACTGCGACGGGGCGCCACCCTTGAGCTTGCTCTGCTCAGTCTCGGCGAGCGAGGCCTCGAGCACCATCGCATCATCGAAGGTCACCTCCACGGGCGACTGGTCGATGAAGAAGCGGGCGCCGCCACGGTCGGTCTTGAACCAGAGCCACATGAGCAGCTCCGACGACAGAAACTCTTTGCCTGTTACGGTATCAATCATGGCCGCCACCTACCCTTGCTGCGTCAGAAAGCGCGCCGGCTGGGCGTCGGCCATCATGCCCACCACACTCTCCTCGAGCCCGCACTGCAGCGCCGCCACATAGGGTGTGTCGGGGATGGCACGCAGGTCGAAGGTCTTGGTGAAGAGCTCAGCAAACCGCTCGTTGGCACGCGACGACTGCGACCAGAGCCGGAGCCGGTTGTCTTCGAGGTTCCAGACCATGTCGACCACGCTCGCCGAGGCCAGCGCACGGTGGCGGAGCTCGCGGAGCACCTCGGCACGGAGGGAATCCTTTTCGCTGCGGAAGAGCTTGGCCCGGCTCTGCTCGGTCAGCAGCGCCCGCTCGCGGCGCGCCACATGGGCCTTGAGCAGCGTCGCAGGGATGGCCCACTTGTCGGCGCGGATGCTGAGGCAGAGGTAGCCGTCGCGGAAGATGCCGGAGAAGTTGGGCGCCTCGGCGAGCAGATCGTCCACGTCGCACCAGCCCACGCTGGTCTCCTCTTCGGCGTCGGGCAGCAGCGGCCGGAACCAGTACTTGGTCACAGCCTCAAAGGCCGCATCCACGCCAACGGTCTCGATGGAGCCCTGCACATGATAGGTGGTGTAACTGACACTTCCCGAAATGACGCCCACGGAGCCTCCTTCTGCCCGACAGGGCAGCTGCGGCCGACTAGGTAGCACCCGCACCCAAAAGGGCAAACGAACGGCAACCCACCCGCGGCAACCCCGACCGCTACTGCGGCAGCAGCGCCAGCCGCAGCCCTGTCGAATCTGACCGCTGCGTCTGGCTCAGCGAGTTGCCCCGGTTGCCCACCCGCGCGATCATCGGGAAGGAGTTCCAGGCCCCGCCGCGCCGCACCCGAATCGCTCCCTGCACGGGACCCGTCGGATCGACCTGGTCCGCCGCCTCGTAGGGGCCGTAGCGGTCGTTGGTCCACTCCCAGACATTGCCGAGCATGTCGTAGAGACCCCACCGGTTGGGCTGGAGCGCGCCGGTCGGATGCGGAACCTCCCGCGCGTTGCCCTTGTGCCAGGCAACCTCCGGCAGCACGACAACCTTGGTCCGGTCTTCGCCCGCCCGCCCTGCATACTCCCACTCCGCCT
>JABMMX010000029.1 GCA_013205435.1 Deltaproteobacteria bacterium | reverse complement strand
GCCCATGTGGGCCTCGTCGTCGTGGGCGATGGCGAACAGCGGGCTGAACTCGAGCAGCTCGCCGCGACGCTCGGCATCAGCGACCGCGTCGACTTCCTTGGCATGCGCTCCGATGTGCCCGCAGTCATCGCCTCCTGCGATGTCTTTGTGCACGCCGCCCCCTTCGAGCCCTTTGGCATCGTCTGCATCGAGGCGATGGCCTGCGGTTTGCCGGTTATCGTGCCCGACAAGGGCGGTATCAGCGAGGCTGTTCGAGAGGGCGAGACCGGTTTCATCTATGCCACGCTCGATGCCGACGCGCTCGCCCGCGCGATGATCAAGTTGGCAACCGAACCGGCATCTCTAACTGCCGTAGGTGCGGCCGCGCTCGCAGATGTTCGCGCGAGGTTCACCGTTGAGGGATACAATGATCGACTGTACGCTCTCTACGGGATTGGGTCGTAGCGCTCTTTCACGTGAGCGGTCACCCATGGCGGCGAAGGCTGTCCGCGTCGGTTTGTAACGAGGAGTTTCAATGAGAGTTTTGGTTACAGGCGGCGCTGGTTTCATCGGCTCGCATCTCTGCGAGCGCCTCCTCCACGATGGTCACGAGGTCATCTGCCTCGACAATTTCTTTACAGGCCGGCGCCAACATGTGGCCCACCTGCTCGACAATCACCGGTTCGAGATCATCCGCCATGATGTGGTCGATCCGATTCTGTTGGAGGTCGATCGCATCTTCAACATGGCCTGCCCCGCATCGCCGGTTCACTATCAGTATAACCCGGTCAAGACGGTCAAGACCTCCGTCATGGGTGCCATCAACATGCTCGGTCTCGCCAAACGGGTGCGCGGCCGACTCCTTCAGGCCTCCACCAGTGAGGTCTACGGCGACCCCCATGTGCACCCTCAGCGCGAGGACTATTGGGGTCACGTGAACCCGATCGGGCCCCGCGCCTGCTACGATGAGGGCAAGCGGGTCGCGGAAACCCTCTGCTTCGACTACCATCGGCAGAACGGCGTCGATGTGCGTGTTGTCCGAATCTTCAACACCTACGGCCCTCGGATGCTGCTCGATGATGGCCGCGTGGTCTCGAACTTCATTGTCCAGGCCCTGCAGGGCAACGACATCACCATCTATGGCAGCGGAGAGCAGACGCGCTCCTTCTGCTATGTCGACGACCTCGTAGAGGGGCTTGTCCGCATGATGGACCAAGACGACTTCACCGGCCCCGTGAACCTGGGCAATCCGAACGAGATTACGATCCGTGAGCTCGCGTCGCGGGTCATCGAGTTGACCGGGAGCCGCTCAAAGCTCATCGAGATGCCGCTGCCCAAGGATGACCCCTATCGTCGGCGCCCCGACATCACGCTGGCGCAGGAGAAACTCGACTGGACCCCCTCGGTTGATCTGGAGAAGGGACTGCGGCTCGCGATCGCCTATTTCGACGAGGCGCTCCGGTCGGAGCGTTCGGCCGAACTGCGGGTGTCCCGCTAGCACTCAGGCTGACCGGAGGAGCAACGCCCGCTCCGCGGTGTGGCCTCGGCCACACTCCTGCCGCTACTTGCCCACCTCCTGCCATGTTGGTAGCCTTCGCTATCGAACCCGCGACTGTGCTGCCCGACACTGGCAGCCACTGGTCTGTGTGCGCTGCACCCTCGGAGCCATGATGATTCGGCGAACCGCGACCCTCCTGCTCGGCATCTTCGTTGGCCTCTTCGTTGCCGGCTGCGAAGACGCGAGCCTCTCATCGGGGGCAACAGGCGGCGAGCAGGACTGGGGCGCGCGTCCCAATCTCCCCGACGGTGGCACGCCGCCCGACGCAGAACTGCCCCCTGAGGGTGAGCTTGGCTGCGTACTCATCCCGAGCGTCGCAGGCGATATCTTCGTCGGCGTCGACTCTGCGATTCGGCTCGGCGTCTACCAGTACTCGCTCGAGACGGGGCAGCCGGAGCAGGGCGCAGAGATCGGCTTCGAGATCCTCGACGGCTCCACCGATGGCAGCCTCTCTGTCCGCTCCGCCACCTCGGACGATACCGGCCTTGCCGATGTCCGGCTGGTTGCAGGCAACCTTCCCGGCACCATCACCGTGCGTGCCACCAGCCCCTGCGCCAATTCGCTCTCGTTCGAGGTTGCGGTCCTGGAGTTGCCTTCGGGCGACCTCACGGTGGCACTCAACTATCCCTTCCGCGATGTCTACGATGTCTCGCCTGTTCAGTTCCGCATCTACTCGACGGACGAGCTGAGCTGCCGCGAGATCACGCGCGGCGCTGTGCCGGCAGGTGAACTGTACTCCGGCGAAGTAGCCTCGGTTGCGGGTACGGCCCGCTTTGCGGCGCTACCCGTCGACGCCCCCTACACCATCCTCGCCACGGGCATCGGCGCCACGGGCGAGCGCGCCGCCCATGGCTGCGTAGACAATGTGCTGCTGCGCGAAGGGCGCGAGACCCCAATCACCGTCGACCTCTTCCTGCTGCCGCTCGACCCGGTTGGCGACTACGAGGTCATCACCAACTACGACTTCCGCGATGCGGTATCGGAGTCGGGCGAGGTTGGCGCCCTCATCGTTCAGATTCTCGACATCTTCGAAGATCCGGGCCGCGGCATCGTCGACTTCCTCCTCAACCTGATCGAGGACTATGTGGGCGGCCTCATCTCGGGGGTCATCAGCTTCTTCTTCGACCTGACGGGTCTCGGCGATGTCATCGGCGATGCCATCAACGACCTCATCGCCAGCGTCCCCTTCCTGTCAGACATTGTGACCATCGGACGAGACATCCGAGGCATCATCGCGGAGCTCGAGGTCATCTCGCATCTGAGCATCGGCAAGCTGGGCTCGGACTACGAGATCTTTGGCGTCGACAACTGGATTGGGCTGGCGCTCTACTGGCGTCTTGGCTGCACTCCTGCAGACGGTCCTGACTGTGGCCGAATCCCGATCGTGGTAGACGAAGGCTTTGGCGCGCTTCGGGGCGAGTGGACGGGCCGCGTGCTCGGCTACAACCGGCTGGACATCGACCGCCACCCCATCGACTTCGAGTATGGTCGGGTCATCCTCTACGCGCTCGAGTATCTGGTGCTGCCTGCTGTGGTTGGACGTCCTGGGCCGGTGACGCTCGAGGACCTGATGGCCGACATCATCAACTGCGACGGGCTGGGCGACTTCGTTGCCGGTGGTGACGGCGCCTGCCGTTGCGCGCTTGGCGCCTGCATCTGCGACGCCGACATCGAGGGCTTCTGCCGCTCGTTCATCTCCATCACCTTCGGCTCGCTCTTCCGCGGGTTTGTGGATGCGCTTAGCTTCGACGCGGTGCTCGACCTCCGCGGCGGCTGCGAGGTGGTGAACACCGACGACCAGCTCGATATCGATGAGTTGGTGAACGGCGAGTATGTGGGCAACATCACGATCAACGGCACGCCGACGCCCTTTGGTGGCACCTTCCGCGGCACGCGACTCTAGCCAAAAGCGGGCGGGCAGGGCGATGGCTCTTGACAGGTCGGGCCGATTGGCGTAATCGCTCGCTCCCCGTTGCTCCCCTGCCGAGCAAAGGTCTCTTCGGGGATCGTCTAATGGCAGGACTGCGGATTCTGATTCCGCCTATCTAGGTTCGAATCCTAGTCACCGAACTTACAATT
>JABMMX010000293.1 GCA_013205435.1 Deltaproteobacteria bacterium | reverse complement strand
CCAACATCATCAAGCTGCCCAACATCAGCGCCTCGGTGCCCCAGCTCAAGGCCGCCATCGCCGAAATTCAGTCCCACGGCTTTGCCATTCCGAACTACCCGGACGACATCACCTCCGACGACGACCGCGCCATCCGCGCCCGCTACGGCAAGGTCCTCGGCAGCGCCGTCAACCCCGTTCTTCGCGAGGGCAATTCGGACCGTCGTGCGCCCAAGTCGGTCAAGGAGTTTGCCCGCAAGAACCCCCACTCCATGGGTGCCTGGTCGCCCGACTCCAAGTCCCATGTCTCGACGATGACGGCCGGCGACTTCTTCCACAACGAGAAGTCTGTGACGGTAGTTGCGGCCACCAAGGTCCGCATCGAGTGGGCCGGCAACGACGGCAGCGTGAAGGTGCTCAAGGATGGGCTCTCGCTGCAGGCCGGAGAGATTCTCGACGGCACCTTCATGAGCAAGGCTGCGCTCATCGCCTTCCTCGATGCCCAGGTCGCCGACGCGAAGGAGAAGGGCGTGCTCTTCTCGCTCCACATGAAGGCCACGATGATGAAGGTCTCGGACCCCATCATCTTCGGCCATGCGGTCAAGGTCTTCTTCAAGGAGCTCTGGGCCAAGCATGGGGCGACCTTTGAGCGCCTCGGCGTCGATGTGAACAACGGCTTCGGCGACGTGGTCGAGAAGCTCGCCCTGCTGCCCGCCGACGAGCGCTCCGCCATCGAAGCCGACATCGCTGCAGCGCTGGCGAACGGCCCGGCGATTGCGATGGTGAACTCCGACAAGGGCATCAC
This sequence comes from Deltaproteobacteria bacterium, assembly GCA_013205435.1. GTDB lineage: Bacteria > Myxococcota_A > Bradymonadia > REDH01 > REDH01 > CAIWGR01. The sequence continues at coordinate 3,072 of JABMMX010000293.1, read as the reverse complement.
CAATCTGCATGTACCGAGCGATGTGATTGTGGATGCCTCGATGCCGGCGATGCTGCGCGAGTCGGGCAAAATGTGGGACGCTGCGGGCAAGACACAGGACGCCAAGGCGGTGATTCCTGACAGCTCCTACGCCGGCATCTACGAGGAGGTCATCGACTTCTGCCGCACCCATGGCGCGCTCGACCCCCGCACGATGGGCAGCGTGCCCAACGTGGGCCTGATGGCGCAGAAGGCCGAAGAGTACGGCTCTCACGACAAGACCTTCGAGATCGCTGCGGCTGGCACGGTTCGCATAATCGATGCGGCCGGCACGGTGATCATGGAGCACGCGGTGGAGGCTGGCGACATCTGGCGCGCCTGCCAAGTCAAGGATGCCCCGATTCGTGACTGGGTGAAGCTCGCTGTGACGCGGGCCCGTGCCACCGGCGCGCCGGCGGTCTTCTGGCTCGATGCGGCCCGTCCGCACGATGCCGAGCTCATCAAGAAGGTCACGGCCTACCTCGGCGAGCATGAGACTGCCGGACTGGAGTTCCCCATCTTGGACCCTGCGGCTGCGACCAAGCTGAGCCTCGAGCGGATTCGCGAGGGTCACGACACCATCTCGGTCACGGGCAACGTCCTTCGCGACTACCTCACCGACCTCTTCCCCATCCTCGAGCTGGGCACGAGCGCCAAGATGCTCTCCATCGTCCCGCTGATGGCCGGCGGCGGTCTCTTCGAGACGGGCGCGGGCGGCTCGGCGCCCAAGCATGTGCAGCAGTTCCAGGAGGAGAACTGCCTCCGCTGGGATTCGCTCGGTGAGTTCCTCGCGCTGGCGGTCTCCTTCGAGCACCTCGCTGCGACGACGGGCCACAAGGGCGCGGCGGTGCTGGCCAAGACCCTCGACGAGGCGACCGGTCTCTATCTCATCAACGACAAGTCCCCCGCCCGTCGCGTCGGCAAGAACGACAACCGCGGCAGCCACTTCTGGGTTGCCAACTACTGGGCGCAGGCGCTCGCCGCGCAGACCGAAGATGCAGCGCTCGCCGCCGCCTTCGCTCCCATCGCTGCGGCGCTGAAGGAGAACGAAGCGACCATCGTCAGCGAGCTCATCGCTGTGCAGGGCCATGCCGTCGACATGGGTGGTTACTACCACGCCGACGCTGCCAAGGCGGAGGCGGCCATGCGGCCCTCGCCGACGCTCAACGCCATCATCGACGGCATCGGCGCCTAATCCCGCAAAGGTTGCCCGCTGCTGCGGCGCAATCTAGACATTGTCGCGACCACCTTCTCGGAGAGTCCCGCATGAACCCGACCGTTGCCACCTGGATGAACCAGTATGCTGCCGACCATCGTCACCCGATGAACCGGCTCACCCACAAGATCGCCATCCCCTTCATCGTCTTCCACATCATGACGATGCTGGATTGGCTCAAGACTGGCCAAGATATTGGCGGTGTTGCCATCACGGGCGGCATCATCGGATGCGCGGTTGCCACGCTCTTCTACGCTTGGGCCGACCTGAAGATGGCTCCCCTCATGGCGCTCCTCTTCGGACTTGCCATCCTCCTCGGCCGGCAGTTCGGCGACAACCACATGCCTGTCATCGTCATCGCGGTGGTGGGTTGGACGGTGCAGCTCATCGGCCACTCGGTCTACGAGAAGAACCGGCCCTCCTTCCTCACGAACATGCTGCAGGCGCTCGTGGGGCCCTACTTCTTTGTGTCGGTGCTGACGGGCCGCTTCAAGCCCAACTACCAGCCCGCCGCCTAAGCCGCTGCGGCATCGCGCCGCCGTTCGCTGCAGCGCAAACTGGCGAAGTTTCCCAGCCGCCGTTGACGCGCCACCTCGGCGGTCGATAACGCGGGGAGGAGTTCATTTGCCCCTCCTTGTGTGTGCTCTCCCATGCGGATTCTCCTCACCGGCATCACCGGCTTCATCGGCCTGCACACGGCGCGGCTCCTGCTCGAGCAGGGCCACAGCATCGTCGCGCTTGTGCGTACGCCCTCCAAGCTGCCGGCCGACCTCGCCGAGCGCATCACGGTACTGCGCGGCGACCTCGGTCTCTTTCAGGATGCCTCCCTGCAGCTCGAGCCTGTCGACGTGGTCATCCACCTGGCCGCTGTGATCTGTGCGGAGAAGGATGCCGACTACGATGCGGTAAACTACGCTGCCGTCGCAGATCTGCTTGGCTGCATCGGGCGCCAGGCGTGGAAGCCGCGGCGGCTCCTCTTCGCCTCGTCGCTGGCGGCGGCCGGCCCCAATCCCGGCGGCGACGGCGCCCACTCCGAGTCCGACGAGGCGCAGCCCGTCGAATCTTACGGCCGGGCCAAGCGAGCCGCCGAGCTGCTCGTGGCCAAGCAGCCCTACGCCACCACCTCCTTCCGGCCGCCCATCGTGCTCGGGCCCGGCGATCCAGCCTCGCTCACCCTCTTCCAGATGGCCCGCCGCCTCTTCGCACCGCTGCCCGCGGGCGCTCCGCAGCGCCTCAGCTTCGTCGATGTCTTTGACCTCGCCGAGGCCATCGTCGCCATGGCCAACGATGCCAGCGATGCGCACCGGCTCTACTTCACCGGCTCCGAGCAGCGGATCACCAACCACGAACTCATCCGGACCATCGCCGAAGTGCAGGGCAAGCGTGTGCTCGTCGTGCCCGTTCCGCGCCCGCTCCTCTACCTCGCCATGCGCATCGCCACCGCCTTCTCGGCGCTCACGGGTGTGCGCAACCAGCTGGACGAGAAGCAGTACCGGCAGATGACGGAGCCCTCCTTTGTCTGCACCAGCGCCCGTCTCACCGCAGACACGGGCTGGCGAGCAACGACGGGGCTGCGCGACTGCGCCAAGCGGGCCGCAGAAGGCTACGCGGCCGCAGGGTTGCTGCCGAAGTAGAACGGACTACTTTCCCGTCTCGGTGAGGATGCCGACCGTCGTTGCGCCGGCGCCTCGCGCAGCATCCATCACGCGAACGGCGAGGCCATACTTGGCGTCGTCAGCAGCATCGACGAAGACGGTCCGATCGGCGCGGGCTGCGACCATGCGGCCGATGGTCTCTTCGATGGCGTCGCGCGGGATCTCGGTCGCGTTGGCGAAGAT
>JABMMX010000292.1 GCA_013205435.1 Deltaproteobacteria bacterium | reverse complement strand
CGAGAGCGGCACCGGCAAGGAGCTCGTCGCCCGCGCCATCCACGACAGCTCCGGCCGCCAGCAGTTCCCCTTCATCGCGCTCAACTGCGGGGCTCTGCCAGAAGCCCTCGCCGAGTCCGAGCTCTTCGGCCACGCCAAGGGCGCCTTTTCCGACGCAGCCTCCGCCAAAATCGGACTCTTCGAGGCAGCGCATCTCGGCACCCTCTTCCTCGACGAGGTCTCCGACCTCACACCCGCCCTCCAGGTCAAGCTGCTCCGGCTGCTGCAGGAGGGAGAGGTGCGACGGCTCGGCGAGAGCGAGAGCCGCGTTGTCGATGTGCGTGTGGTTGCAGCATCACGCCGGCCACTCGAGGAGCTGGTGCGGGAAGGGGCCTTCCGCGAAGACCTCTTCTACCGCCTCAGCGTCGTCGCGCTCCACCTCCCGCCGCTCCGTGAACGGAGCGAAGACATCCCGCTGCTCCTCGAGCACTTCGTCACGAAGATTGCAGCAACGTTGGGTCGGAGGCCTCCGACCATCGCCCCCGAAGCGATGCAGAAACTCAACAGCTATGCTTGGCCCGGCAATGTGCGAGAGCTGGAGCACGCCATCGAACGGGCCATCTTGCTCTGCGACGGCGACGAGCTGCGCGTGGACGATCTGCCCGACGCCCTCGTCTCCTCGGCCATCCGAGGGCCAGTCTGGGTCGCGAGCGATGAGCCCTCCATCAAGCGAGCCACCGAGCAGCTCGAACGGCTGCTCATTCAGCGCGCCCTCGAACAGACGGCCGGCAACCGGACCGCCGCCGCAAAGCTGCTCGAAATCTCCCACCGGGCGCTGCTCTACAAGATCCGCGCCTACTTCCCCGAAGCGACCGACGAACCCGAGACTGGCGACGCGTGACCCTGCATCGGGAGCCAGATGGCCGCCACGGCGCCACCGCCGGCACGATCGCTCAGCGTCAACCGGCCGCCTAACTCCGCCGCGATGCGCTCGCAGATGGAGAGCCCGAGCCCCGTACCTGCGCCTGCCGCCTTCGTTGTGACAAAGGGATGGGTCGCGCGGCCGCGCACCTCCGCTGCCCAGCCCGGCCCGCGGTCCGAGATAGCGATCTGGCACCAGTGGTCGCCTGTGGCACTGAGGCACTCCTCCCACGCGACCTCCACCTCACCCTCACCCTGCATCGCATCGCTCGCGTTCAGAACAAGATTGAGCAGCACCTGAACCAGCCGGCTCTCGTCGAGCGCGAAGCAGACGGGCGATGCGGGAGGCCGCGAGATGAGCCGCATCTGTCGCACCCTCGGATGGTGTGAGAGCAGCGAGAGGGCCGCCGCGACGGGGAGCGCGACATCCTGCTCGACCCGTCGCACCTCACCGCCGCGCGCATAGTCCAGCAGCGTCTGGATGATCGCGTGGATCCGGTCGAGCTCACGCTCCACACGCTTCCCTACATCGGCCCGCTCTGCCGGGCTGAGGCCATCGCTGTCGCGGAGAAGCTCCACCAGTCCCATCACCGCCGCGAGCGGATTTCCGATCTCGTGCGCGACGCCCGCCGAGAGCTGGCCTAGCGTAGATAGCCGCTCGCTGCGCACCAACTCTTCACTGGCCAACTGAAGCTGTCGCAACCGCTCATCGAGGGCGCTCTGGTCACTCCGGATGCGGGCGACCATGAGGTTGAAATCCCGGCCCAGCGCACCCATCTCATCCTGCTGCGGGGTGTCGACCTGCGCGGTCAGATCTCCTGCGGTCACCCGGCCTGCTGCCTCAGAGAGCGCCGAGATGGGTCGCAAGACGGAGCGGGTGAGGAGCAGGTAGCCCACCAGTCCAACGAGCAGGGTCTCGAGCACGATGTAGAGCAGCGCGACGGCCGCTGTGATCGCCGCGGCACCGCTCTCATCTGCAGGGCGGCGGACGAGCAGCGCGCCGAGCAGGGTGCGGTCGCCCGCAAGCACTGGAACACAGGCTACGACCTCGTGCCCGCCCGTTGCCTCGTCGGGCTCCGCGACCCACGCGCCCGTCTGCCGGATCCGGAGCAGCCGAAGGCGATCGCCCTCCGACAACGTGGCGCCCGGAAGCGTCAACTCAGCCAGACCGTCCACCGATGCGAAGACCACCGCCGTCGCCCGCCACTCCTGCGACGCAACCTCCATGACAGCCGTTGCGGCAGCCCGGTTCTGCGGATGTCGCAGGTCGAGCCGCAGGTCGAGACGGTCTGCGACGAGCCGCGCCATGGTGGCAGCCACCCGCGCCGTCTCTGCCACCGCCTGCTGCTCCGCGCTCCGCCGCACCAGCGGCAGCGTAACGCCGGCCACCAGCCCCACGAGCACAAGCATCAGCAGCGCGGCGGCCAGCAGCAGTTTGGCGCGGAGGCCTCGCACCAGGGGCTACGGGTAGACGCCGGCGGTCAGCCAGCGCAGCAGCCCTTCGCCCAGGAACATATACTCGATGGCTGCAAGCGCGAGGAAGGGACCGAAGGGGAGCGCCAGCCGCAGGAAGTCGCCGTCAGCCTCCTCCAACACGGGTGCCTCGGCACCCGCCTCACTGCCGGGAACGATGCGCCGACCCTCCTCATCCCAGAACTCGGGCCGGTGGGCGCCCCGCATCAGCCCACCGGGCTGGCCATCGGTCGAACGGCCGGAGAACTTCTCATACCCCACCAGCGCCAGCGCAGCGACGAGCCCCTGCAGGCTGGCGAACATGAGCACAAAGATGAGGCTCGGCCAACCGAGGTTTGCGCCGATGGCGGCGAGCATCGTTGCATCTCCGCCGCCCAGCCCTTCCCGCCCTGTCGCCAGTTTGTAGCCAACGAAGACGGCGTAGATGACACCGCCTCCAGCCACGAGACCGATGGCCGCGGTGAGCAGGTCCGGAGCGGGAAAGAACTGCTCCCAGCCGCCTGTCTTGGGCCGCAACAGCGCCCCGAGCAGCCCCCAGGCCATCATCGGAAAGGTGAGGCGGTGAGGGATGATCGTGAGGTCAAAATCGATGAAGGCGATGGCCACCATCGTGAGCGCAAAGAAGAAGAGGAAGAGGAAGACCATCGCGGTCACCTGCAGGGGCTGACCTTCGACCGAAGAGGCCAATTGCCAGAGCGACCAGCCGAGCAGCGCGCCAATCAACTCCACAGCAGGGTAGCGGGCCGAGATGGGGTTCTTGCAGCCGCGGCAGCGGCCGCGCAACGCCAGCCAGCTCAGCACGGGGACATTGTCGTACCAGGTGATCTCCTTCTCGCAGGTGGGACAGCGGCTAGGCGGGTGGGCCAAGTTCTGTCCGCGCGGAAGCCGCCAGATGACCACATTCAAGAAACTGCCCCACAACGCCCCCCAAATGGTAGCGTAGGCGGCGTAGATGAGGATGAGCGGATCGGTGGTCTCCATGTTGCCAACGCTCTAGCCAACTTCGGTGCCGCTCGGCAAACTCCGAAACGCCACCCTACTCCCCTTCGGCCGACCCTTGCGGAACCACCAGACCCTCCAAATCATGCTGACCCGCGAGGCGTCGGGCGGCTTTGCCACGGCGCTGCCGGGACGCTTTCCTGGGCGTTGGGTCGGTTACCCCTTCGCGCTGCTGACGGTGGTGGCGATCGGCATCGCGATCATCGTGGAGTGGCAGCGCACGGGCGGTGCGCCCTGGAACTGCATCTTTTTCTACGGCTGCACCTGGTTCTTCGCCCTGCTCTACTCCGTCGCCTGGCGGACCGGCACGGTGGTGCGGCGGCTCGCGGCCATGCTCGTGACCGTCGTGATGCTGCTCTTCCTCGCCTGGTACCACGGTGATCAGTCGGGGGTGCGGCAGGACTACAGCGCACCCCCCGGCGTGGCGACCTCCGACTCGCTGCCGAGCGCAGGCCAACTCATCCAGATTCACCACCCGAGTTCGCCATGGTTGGCCATCAGCGTTGCGGCCGACCTGCTGGCTGCCACCGCGCTGCTCGCGCACGGCCTCTACATGGGCTGGGGCTACCGGGCCCGCAAAGTGGCCAAGGGCGAAGAGAGCCCCATCCTGCCGCGCTCGGCCACGCGGCTCACGCAGGGCATCCGACTCTTCGAGTCCGATGGAACCGAAGAGGCCATCGGCGACCAAGAGCTGATCAAGGCGCTGCCAACGGCTGCGGAGCTCGAAGAGGCTCTGTTGGAGCGGATGCGCTCCGACATTCTGAACCTGCGCGCGCAGACGGGAGAGAGGTCAGCAGAGCCTTCCGTAGAGCCACCATCGGGCGAGGTCTGGGAAGAGGTGCTGCCGCCGGACTGGGTCGCCGAGGAGCCGGCGGAACCGCCGACGGACGAAGCCTCTGAGAAGAGCTAGGGGACCAGCTTCTCGAGCATGCGCGGGTAGGGGATGGTCTCACGCACATGTGGCAGCCCGCAGATCCACGCGACGGTGCGCTCCACGCCGAGGCCAAAACCGGCGTGCGGAACGGAGCCGTACCTGCGGAGGTCGAGGTACCAGTCCATCGACTCCTGCGGCAGGCCGTGCGCGTGGACTGCGGCGAGCAGGGTCGCAAAGTCGTCTTCACGCTGACCGCCGCCGATGATCTCGCCGTAGCCTTCGGGCGCCAGCATATCGACGCAGAGGGCGCGGTCGGGCGCGGCCGGGTCGCCCTTCATGTAGAAGGCCTTGATGGCCGCCGGGTAGCGGTTGACGAGGATGGGGGTCTCATACTGCTTGGTGAGCATGGTCTCGTCGTCGGCGCCGAAGTCGTCGCCGTAAACGATGTCGCTGCCGAGCGCATGAAGCTGCCGCACCGCCTCGCCGTAGTCGAGCCGGGGGAAGGGCTGCGTGATCTTCTCGAGCTGTGTCGTGTCGCGCTCAATCTCCTTCAGCTCGGTCTGACGGTTCTGGAGCACGCGCGTAACGATGTAGCGGACGAACGACTCAGTGAGGTCCATGAGTCCGTCGAGTTCGAGGAAGGCGACCTCGGGCTCCACCATCCAGAACTCGGTCAGGTGGCGGCGGGTCTTGGACTTCTCGGCGCGGAAGGTGGTGCCGAAGCAGTAGACCTTGCCGAAGGCCATCGCGTTGGCCTCGTTGTAGAGCTGGCCCGACTGGGTGAGGTAGGCCTTCTGGCTGAAGTAGGCCGTCTCGAAGAGGGTGCTGGT
>JABMMX010000291.1 GCA_013205435.1 Deltaproteobacteria bacterium | reverse complement strand
GAGCCGGGTCAGGTCGTAGCCCTCGATAAACTCCATGGCGATGAAGTAGCTGTCGCCGTCCTGGCCGAGGTTGAAGATGGAGACGATGTGGGGGTGGCTCAGAGAGGCCGCCAGCCGCGCCTCATCGAGGAACATCTCCACAAAGGTGGCGTCGGTCGCGAACTGCGGCAGGATGCGCTTGATGACCACATCCTTCTGGAAACCCGCAGGCCCCTGCGTTGTCGCCAGCCAGATCTCCGCCATGCCGCCAACCGCCAGCTGGCGCTGCAACACATACTGACCGATTGTCGCGCCTGCTTCCATGCGGTCCCTCGTTGTGGAACACTACTCTGAGACGGTCTGCGGACGGAAGCAAAAGAAGCGGTCGAGGTGCTCTTTGGCGCTGATGCGGAACTCCACGTCGGCCTGCTTGCCAGCCCAGGTCGGCGTGGGGATGACCGTCTCGGGGTAGCCGAGCTGGTGCGGCCCGTAGGATGTCGCGAAGACCCGCTTGCCGTCAATCATTGCCTCGATGGCCACCTCGCTGCCGCGCGGGAGCCGGTGGGCGTAGTAGGTGTTGCCGGCCTTGAAGCGGAGCTTCTTGCCCATCGTCACGCTCGGCCAGCGGACGGACCAGGCGGTCTGCCCGGGCAGGCCGTTGGCGGCGATGCACTCGCGGAAGGAGTCGTCCATCTCGCGGAAGGCCGGGCCGACGAAGAGGTAGGGGTCGGTGCGGCCGCACTGCCAGGCGTTGGCATCCCAGCGGTCGCAGCGGACCGGCGTTTTTTTGGGCGGAAGCTTCTGCACCACAGCGTCGCGGATGGTGGTGTAGCCGTCCCAGTGCACCGTCTCGGGCTGCTGAATCGTCCCGACCTCCACCCGGTAGTGGCCCTCGTCGAAGCGGGTCTTGGTGCCGCCCCCCAGCCAGTCGCCGCGGTCGATGGCGGCCTCCTCTGCATGGTCCCACGACGAGAGCAGCCAGAGCCGCTTGAAGCGGTGGCGGTCGTAGGGGTCGAGGTCGAGGCCGTAGAGGATGGGCTTTGGACCTACGCCCACGATGGGGCCGTCGAACCACTGCGGCCGCACCCGGATGGCGTCGCCAGGCGCGAACTCCTTGATGAGAGCAGCGTTGCCGCGGGCGATGACCTCGGGCGTCGGCATGCGCTGCGCATCATACCACTGCGACCAGAAGGAGAGGCCGCAGAGCAGGGCGAGGAGCAGCAGCGTGGCCCAGGCGAGCCAGCGCGGCGTGCGACTGCCGCCAGCTCCCATCAGTGGTGACTGTGGCTGCTGCCCTTGAAGGTGCCGCCCTGAACAGCCTCAGAGGCGGTGCCTCGGCTCAGGAGCTCGCCCTTGTCGAAGAAGGCGGTGTCGCGGTCGAGGAAGGGCTGCACATGCACACCTGAGTCCATCCGGATGGCGTCGCAGGGGCAGGCCTCTACACAGAAGCCGCAGACGATGCAGCGGAGCTCGTCGATGACGAAGGTCGCGGGATACTTCTCGATCCCGTTGTCGTCGTGCTCGGCCGCCACAATGTGGATGCAGTTGGCGGGGCAGGCGGTGGAGCAGCACATGCAGGCCACGCAGCGCACCTGGCCGTCGTCGCGGTGCATGAGGCGGTGGAGGCCGCGGTAGCGCTCGGGGTAGCGCCGCTTGACCTCGGGATACTGGATGGTGGTGATGTCTTTGCCGCCGAAGAGGTTTCGGAGCATCTGCCGCGTGGTCACGGAGAGGCCGCGGAGGACCTCCGGGATGTAGGCCTGGACGCGGAGGGTGCGCTCGGGGCGCTGGGTGATGCGGACGGTCACAGACATGGGGGCTCTCAGAACGCCAGTACGATGATGGCCGTGATTACGAGGTTTGCGATGGAGATCGGCAGGAGAATCTTCCAGCCGAGGTTCATGATCTGGTCGTAGCGGAAGCGGGGGAGCGTCCAGCGGAGCATGAACTGAAGGAGCACGAAGAAGAGGGTCTTGGCGATGAAGGCCACCAACCGGAGCGCAACCACGCCCTCGTAGGGGACGGCGATATCAACGCCGCCGCTGCCGAAGTGGAAGCCGTCGCCGTAGAGGAAGGGCACCTGCCAGCCGCCGAAGAAGATGGTCGCCACAAGCGCGCCGACGAAGATGGTGCCCACATACTCCGAGAGCTGGATGGCACCGAACTTGAGCGCCGAGAACTCGGTGAAGTAGCCGGCCACAATCTCGGACTCGCCCTCCGGCACGTCGAAGGGGGCCCGCTTGGTCTCCGCCATCATCGCGATGAAGAAGACGAAGAAGGCGATGGGCTGGTAGACGATGCCCCAGGCTGGGAGCCAACCGCCAAGCAAGACACCCTGCTGCTGCGCCATCTCGTTGAGGTTGAGCGTGCCGTAGATGATCATGGTG
>JABMMX010000290.1 GCA_013205435.1 Deltaproteobacteria bacterium | reverse complement strand
GGCACCACCGACACGGGCGCAGACACCACGACTGACACCGGCGCGGGCTCGGGTGATGTCTCGGAAGACACAGGCACCGCCGACACCTCCGACACCTCCGACACAGGGACCGGCTGTCCCGAGATCTACGCCCCCGTCTGCGGCTTCGACGGTGTAACTTACGACAACGACTGCTTCGCGGCCGAGGCCGGCGTCGCCGTCGCCCAGATTGGCGAATGCCCGCCCGCAGCCTGCACCGCCGACACTGACTGCTTCGTCGTGGAGCGTTGCGAGGCCGGTGTCTGCTCGATCTGCCCCCCCATCGACTGCTTTGCCTGCCCCGACGGCTCGGCTCCCTCCCTCCTCCCGCACTGCGGCGGCTGTAGCTGCGAACCTCCGGTCTCGGAGTGCTTCACCGACGCTGACTGCGGATTCGGCCTCGCCTGCATCACCGACCCGTCGACCGGCCTCGCCAGCTGCCAGGCCACCGGCGCCTGCGGCCCCTCTCCGGCTGGCTGCTCCACCACCGGCTGCGGCTTCGGCGAGACCTGCGACACCTCCGTGGGCTGCGCCCCCTCCTCCTGCTCCTGCGATGAGGCCTCCGGCGGCTGGATCTGCACCGACGACTGCGGCGGCGGCACCTGCGTCCCCATCGATGGCGAGTGCAGCAGCAACGCAGACTGCACCGGCGGCCTCGTCTGCGATGTCGCAGGCGACTTCTGCCGACCCATGTGTGCCGTCGACTGCTTCCGCTACGATCCCGTCTGCGGCATCGATGGCGTCACCTACGGCTGCGGTGTGGCAGACGCCGAGTGCCGTGGTATCCCAGTCGCCTACGACGGCGAATGCCTCCCGGGTGGTCCCGGCGTGGAAGGCGACCCCTGCGCCGCCGACAGCGAGTGCAACATCGGCCTCATCTGCGAGGCCGGTAGCTGCACCACGGGCATCTGCCCGAGCATCTACCTTCCCGTCTGCGGCAGCAACGGGGTCTCCTACAGCAACAGCTGCGAGGCACGCGCCGCCCACGCCACAGTCGACTACGACGGCGAGTGCATCGCGCCCGGCGAACCTGGCGACCCATGCGCCGTCGACAATGAGTGCGCCATCGGCCTCGTCTGCGAGTCAGGCGCCTGCGAGTACGACTTCTGCTCCTTCATCTACGCACCTGTCTGCGGCGTAGACGGCTTTACCTACGGCAACGCCTGCCTCGCACGCTCCGCGCACGCCGCCGTCGACTACGACGGCGAGTGCGGCACGACGCCGCCCGACCTTGTCGGCTGCTACTCCGATGCCGACTGCGTACTCGGAACCCTCTGCTCCGCCGCGACCGAATGCCTGCCCGACCCGAGCTGCCCCTTCTGCTCGGTCTGCTACGGCTACTGCCGCTAGGCCTCGTCGAGGAGCATCGCGGCGAGCTGTTCGCGGTGGTGCTCCGTCGAGCCCAGCAGCTGCTGGCTTGCCCGCGCACGCTTGAAGTGCAGGTGGGCCTCATGCTCCCAGGTGAAGCCGATGCCGCCCATCACCTGGATCATCGAGCCGGCCACCCGGTAGTAGGCCTCAGCCGCGTAGGACTTCGCCAGGCCCGACACCGACAGCAGGTCGTCTCCACCGCTATCTGCAGCCCAGGCCGCATAGAGCACCGCCGACCGGGCCGACTCCACCTTCACCAGCATGTCGGCACACTTGTGCGCGATGGACTGGAAGGAGCCGATCGGCCGGCCGAACTGCACCCGCACCTTCGCATACTCCACGCTGATATCCATGCAGCGCTGCGCGCCGCCGAGCGCCTCCGCAGCCAGCAGAATCGCGCCCCGCTGCAGCACCCGAGCAAGCGCCGCAGCACCGCCCTCCGCGCCAACGATCACGGCCTCTTCGGTCACCGAGGTGTTGACCTCCAGCATGGCAAGGTTGCGGGTCCGGTCCATCGTTGGACGGTTCACAACTTCTACGCCCTCGTGGTCGGGCGTCAGCGCAACCAGCAGCGTCCCCGCATCGCCCCGCGCAGCCACCACCAGCAGACCCGCCGCGGCGCCCTCGATGACCTGACCGGCACGGCCCTCGAGCCGAATGCGCCCCTCTTCCAGCCACCAGCGGAGCCCGGCGCGACCGTCGGGCTCGTAGGCCAGCGCCGCTGCAACAGAGCCCTCCGCAATCTGCGGCAACCAGGCCGCGGCAGCAGCAGACTTCGGCCCTTCGCCAAGCGCCATCGCACCCAGCGCCGTCGCAAGCAGCGGACCAGGCGCGACCACGCGGCCAAGCTCCTCCATCACCGACGAGAGCGTCACGAGATCGAGCCCCATGCCGCCAAACTCTTCGCCGACCAGCAGCCCGCCAAGCCCAAGCTCCGTCGAAAGACCCGCCCAGATCGCGGCGCCTGTGCCCTCTTCGTAGCAGGCCTCCGCAGCCTTCAGCTCGCCCGATCGGACAAGAAAACGGCGCACGCTCGTGCAAATCGACTGCTGATCATCGTTCAAGCCAAAGTGCATCGCGTTCCCTGCCGGTTTGGGTGACACCACCTGCCGTCCTACGCTAGAACATGTTTCAATCCTCCCGCAAGGGAGCACCTGTCCTGCGACCTGCCGCGAGCCCTGCCATGCACCGCCACCTCTCCCCGCCCGCGTCGGCCGCCGTCGTCCCCCACCTGCTCGCCCGCCTCGCCGCCGCCGCTCCGGACGCCCCGCTCTTCGTCGAAGATGACCTCGTCCTCACCCGGGCCGAGCTCTGGGCTGCCACCGTAGAAGTCGCTGCCGCCCTCATCGCCGACGGCTTCGGCCACGGCGACCGCGCCCTCATCTGGGCCCAGAACCGCCACGAATGGATGGTCGCCGCGCTCGGCGTGCAGCTCGCGGGCGGCGCAGTTATCCCGCTGAACACCCGCTTCAAGCAGGCCGAGGCCGCCTACATCGCCGAGACCTCCCGCGCCTCGCACGCCTTCGTCGCCGCCGGCTTCCTTGGCGCCGACTACCCCGCGATGCTAAACACCGCATCGCTCCCCCACCTGCGCCGCATCGTCTCCTTCGACGACACAGCCCCTGCAGACCGCGTGGAGTCCTGGGCCGCCTTCCGCACCCGCGCCAACGGCTGCAGCCCCGAAGCGCTGCAGGCGCGGTATGCGGCGCTCTCCGGCAGCGACCTCTCCGACATCCTCTTCACCTCCGGCACCACGGGCAGGCCCAAAGGCGTGCTCTGCACCCACAGCCAGACCCTCCGCGTCTTCGAGACCTGGGCCAGCGTCGTCGGCCTCCGCGAAGAGGACCGCTACCTCGTTGTGCCCCCCTTCTTCCACACCTTCGGCTTCAAGGCCGGCTGGGTCGCCTGCCTCCTCCGCGGCGCCACCATCTACCCGCTCGCCGTCTTCGATGTCGAAGCCGCAGCCGTCGCCATCGACCGCCACGCCATCTCGGTCATGCCTGGCCCGCCAGCCCTCTACCAGATGCTCCTCGCCCACCCCGACCGGGCAAGCTGGAAGACCTCCTCGCTCCGCCTCGCCGTCACCGGTGCCGCCGCCGTCCCCGTCGAGCTGGTCCACGCCATGCGCAACGAGCTGGGCTTCGAGACCGTCCTCACCGCCTACGGCCTCACCGAGACCACAGGCGTTGTCAGCATGTGCCGCCGCGACGACAGCGACGAGGTCATCGCCAACAGCTCGGGTCGCGCCATCCCCGGCGTCGAGGTCCGTATCGTGGGCGAGGCCGGCGACGACCTGCCGCCCGGCCAGCCCGGCGAGGTCTGGGTGCGCGGCTACAATGTGATGCCGGGCTACTTCGAAGACGAGGCCGCCACCGCAGAGGCTTTCGCCGACGGTGGCTGGCTCAAGACGGGCGACATCGCCATCGCCGACGAGGCGGGCAACCTCACCATCACCGACCGCATGAAAGACATGTTCATCGTCGGCGGCTTCAACGCCTACCCTGCCGAGGTCGAGCGGCTGCTGCTACTCCACCCCAGCATCGCGCAGGCCGCGGTCATCGGCATCGACGACGAGCGGCTGGGCGAGGTGGGGGCCGCCTTCGTCGTGCTACGTGCACCCGCCACGCCGGCCGAACTGCTCGCCTGGGCGAAGGAGCAGATGGCCAACTTCAAGGTGCCGCGGGTCGTCTGGGTGGAGAGCGAACTTCCGCGGAATGCCAGCGGCAAGGTGCTCAAGCAGGAGCTCCGAGCGCTGGCCCGGGAGCGGCTCAGAAGGTGAAGTCGATGCGGCCGCCCGTGACGGGGGCCGTGAAGATGACCGCATGGTCGATGGTCTTGGAGGTCGCAGCGCGGCCGAGCAGCTCGACTGCCTTGACCGGGTCGGAGCCCTCGCCCAGCACGAACTCGAACCGGATCATCCGGTCGGCATGGTCGTTGACGGTGCCATCGAACTTCATCCAGCCGAGCAGGCCGGGGAGCGCCTTGATGCAGGCGATAACCTGGTACTCACGCTGAGGACGGACATAGGTAGTGACAACAGTGGCAGACATGGGAACCTCGTAGAACGGCCCTTCAGCGGGAAACTGGAACATGTTCTAGCACGGCGTTCGCGGCGGTGGCAACCGTGGGTCAGGCCCCGCGCACCTTTGTGCGATGTTCCACGGTCGCCGGCAGCGGTGCGAGCGGCCAGGTGGAGCGGGCGTTGAGGCTGCCCGAGGTGAAGCCCTCGCCGGCCTGCACCCGCGCCCAGGCCCGCGCGTAACCGGCCGCACCAATCATCGCAGCGTTGTCGGTGCAGAGCGCCGGTGGTGGGATCGAGACCCGTAACCCCTTCTCGGCCCGCAGCCGCTGCAACCGGCGCCGAAGCTCCGCGTTGCAGGCCACGCCACCGGTCACGATGAGCTGTCGCACACCCGCCGCCTGACAGGCGAGGAAGGCCTTGCCCGCCAGCACGTCGCAGGCCGAGGCCTGGAAGGAGGCGAGGAGGCCGCAGAGCGCGGTCTCGTCGGCCACATCGATGGTGCGGACTGCGTGCGAGACCGCCGTCTTGATGCCGGAGAAGGAGAAGTCGAGGTTGCCCTTGCGCCACATGGGCCGCGGAAAGTCGAAGGCCTTGGGGTCGCCGAGCGCCGCCATCCGGTCGACGATCGGGCCTCCCGGGTAGCCCAGGCCCGCCATCTTCGCGACCTTGTCGTAGGCCTCGCCCGCAGCATCGTCGAGCGTGCGACCGAGCAGCCGGTAGGAGCCGGGCCCCTCGCAGTGATAGAGGCTGGTGTGGCCGCCCGAGACGATGAGCGCTACGCAGGGGAAGGCCGGCTCGTCGAAGCCCTCGGCCACCTGCAGGAAGGGGGCGAAGAGGTGGCCTTCGAGATGGTGGACGCCGACCATTGGCAGGTTGCGGGCGAGCGCCAGCCCCTTTGCGAACTCGATGCCGACGAGGAGGCTCCCGACCAGGCCGGGCCCTTCGGTGACCGCCATGGCGGAGATATCGGCCAGCGTGACCCCGGCCTCGTCGAGCGCCTGCTGCACCACCCGGGTGATGGCCAGCGCATGGCTGCGCGAGGCCAGCTCGGGCACAACGCCGCCATACAGCGCATGAAGCGCGACCTGCGAGTCGACCGCCGAGGAGAGCAGGCTCCGCGTGCCGTCGAGGACGGCGGCGGCGGTCTCGTCGCAGCTCGACTCGATGGCGAGCAGGAGCGGCCCGCCCCGCTCGGGTGGCTGGGCCGCGGTCATAGGAGCCTAGAGACCCTGCAGGATGGTGCGGATCTCGCCGGCGCGGCGGCTGTTGGGGTTGAGCTCGAGGTAGCGCTCGTAGGCCTCGCGGGCGCCGGCGTTGTTGCCCGACTCCTGCCGCGCAGCGCCGAGGGTGAGCAGGGCGTTGGTGTTGCGGCGGTTGATACGGAGCGCCCGCTCGAGCGGACCGGTGGCCGAGCTGGCCTCGCCCATCTCGTAGTAGGCCTGGCCGAGGTAGGTGAGGGCGTCGGAGTTCTGCGGATCGGCCTCGATGGCCGCGCCACAGTTGGCGACCGCATCCTTGTACTTCTTGGCTGCGAAGCTGGTGGCGCACTTGTCGCCCGAGCCCTTGGCCACGGGCGCAACAATCGCCGGAGCAGGCGCGGGGGTGGCCTTGGGCGCGGAGATCTCCTTCTTGGGCGTCGTCTTGGCGACAGAGGGGAGCTCCTTGGTCTTGGAGCTGGCCAAGGCCTCTGCGAGGTCGGTGGCGCTGTTGGCGACCGCGATGCCCACATCGTTGCCGGCGATCTTGGCCTTGTCGAAGGCCTCGGCAGCGGCCTTCTTGGCCAGCTCTTCGGCGGTCGGGCCCGCAGGAGCAGCTTGGGCCGCAGCCGGAGCCGAGGGCGGCGCGGGAGCAGGCTCGGGCTCGCTGCCCACATTGAGGACGGCGGCGATGACCACCAGGACCAGAATCCCGAGGATGATCCAGGTCCAGCGAACCGCCGACGGCTCCTTCTCGTTTGAGTCATACATCTCGTCGAGCTCGTGGTGCTCTTCGAGAGCCGCGTGGGCGCCCGTGAAGAAGCCCTCCTCGTGGTCGGCGAGGCCGATCAGCGGAGCCGACTGGGTGCCAGCCGTGACGGCACCAAGATCGAGCTCGCGCGGCCCAGTCTCCGCAACGGCGGGGATGGAGCCGGAGGCGCGCAGAATGGACTCTTCGGAGAGCTGGCGCGCGCCCGAGGCAGTGCCGGCTTCGAAGCCTGCATCTGGCGCCACGGCAGGGGGCGCAGCAGGCGGGAACCAGACCGGCGCGGGCGGCGTCGCGGTCGACTCCTGCCGCATGGCCTCCATCTCGCGGCGGCGCGCCTCGGCGGCCTCCGGGGAGATCGTTGCAGCCATCGAGCTGCCGGTCGGGGCGACAAACGCCGGCTGGTCGCCCGACAGCGAGCTGAGCGAGCCGGTGATGGAGTCGCGCCGTTGGCGGAGCTCCTGCTCGCGCACGGCAAGTTCATTCGTGCGGCGCTCGGCCGTTGCGCGGAGCTCCTTCACGCGGGCCTCGGCCTCGCTCAGGATCAGCTCGGCCTCGGACTGGGCGAGCTCCTCGTGCATGCCGCGCTCGAGCTCGAGCCGCTCCTGCTCCTCGGCAAGCGCCTGCAGCTCGGCTGCATGGGCGCGACGCTGCTCCTCGATGGCGCGCTGACGCTCGGTCGCAATGCGAGCAACCTCCTGCTCGCGGGCGATGTGCTCCTGCTCCTGGCGTGCCAGCAGCGCGGGGTCGGCGAGCGGGGCCGCGGTTGCCGCCCGATCGATCCAGGCACCGAGCTGACCGGCCGGCCGCTGCGCAGCCGAGGTCACCTGGTTAAACTGGCCCGTCGGCATGCGGTCGAAGCCATCCTCGTCGCCGAGGTAGGTATCCTTCGAGGGAACGAGGATGCCGCCACGGAGCAGCAGGCCCACAATCTGGCAGCCAAGAAGGTCGTCGATGTCGGCGAGCGACACCACCTCTTCGAGCGAGCGGATGCCATCAAAGAGCCGGACCAGCGTGTTGGCCTCGGGCGGAAGCTGGCCGATCTGAGCCACGAAGGCGGGATAATCAACGGTGTAGGTGCGCGAAAAATCTCCCACCTGCGCTGCTGCGGAGCCCCAGGCCGAGGCGTAGTCGACAGAGTCGTTGAGGAGCTCGTCCATCGTGTGGTTGATGGTACGGGCGCGACCCGTCGAAGCGGCGGCGCGAAGCCGGTAGGTGCCGGTCTCCCAGGTCATCATGCGGCGGAGGACGCTGAGCCCCTGCGTGCGGTCGCCCGTGGCGTCGATGAGCTCGCCCCGCTCAAAGTAGAGCGTGCCGGAGAGCGCGCCATGCTGAAGACGGAGGACGGCGGTCTGCCGGTCGCCGGCGATGGTCTGGAGGAGCTCGATGAGCGTGGTGCCGTCGACATCGCCGGTCAGTTCGGCGCCCGGGGTCGCGACGCCGAGCGAGGCGGCCCGTGCGAGGATGCCGGTGATCCGGGCGACGAGGTCGCGGATCTGGAGGGGACGCGCCACCACATCGGCGGCACCGGCGGCCTGGGCCGAGGCGGGCAGGCTGGCATCGCTGCCGTCCGAGACGACGATGACGGGCAGGTTGCGGCCCTCCGCCTTGAGCTGTGCAAGCAGCGTCAAGGCCGAGCCGTCCGAGAGGCGGGCCTCGGTCAGGATGAGCGAGGGCGCGGCGGAACGGAGCGCGGTGCCGGCCTCGGCCAGACTCGCGGCACCGGTCACAGGGTGACCGGCCTTGCGGAGGCTCAGTTCGGTAAGCCGGCGGGAACGCTCATCAGAATCAATCAATAGAATCATGCGCTGACGAGCCTCTCGCGGGCACTGTGCCGTACCGTGACAGAATCCAACTTGCCCAATCCGGAGTCACCTGTCGGTAGCTCTCGCTTCGGCGCAGGCCGAAGTTGATACACGCTACGGGCGATGAGAGGCAAGCGAAGGCCACCACTTTGGCGCGGCCAACCCGCAATTGTCTGCGGCGTGGATGATTTGTGCCTCTGCGCCCCGCCTTGCATTGACGGGGTGGGTCGCCTAGTCGCGCCTAGCGCGTGGTGCCGCTTCGTTTGCACCCCTGTTTGCCGCCCAGAGCAGTGGAATGACCGACGACAACGAGCCCATTTCGCCCAACGAACCTGCCCTGCCCGAAGAGCCGCAGATCGAACCCGCGCCGACCGACGACAATGAGCCCACCGTAGCGCAGACCGAGGAGGCCGCAGCGGCTGACGCGGCAAGCGCTGCGCCACTCCTCCCGAGCGGGCCGTCGGCCAGCCCCACGCCCGGTGGCCGCCTCCTCGCAGCCACCTCATCCAGCGCCCTCGCAGACTGGAAGATCGGCCTCGCCGTCCTCGCAGCCGCCATCCTCCTTTTCATCCCGGGCCTTGGCAGCTTCGGCCTCTGGGACCCCTGGGAGGTCCACTACGGCGAGGTCGGCCGCCAGATGGTCGAGCGGGGCGACTGGATCTCCCCCTGGTGGGGCTCCCACTGGTCCATCCCGGGCAAGAACCCGGAAGGCGAGTTCTTCTTCTCCAAGCCGGTGCTGCTGCTCTGGATGATGGGCGTCGGCACAGAACTCTTCGGCTTCTCCGACTTCGCCATCCGCATCGGCACCGCCCTCATCGCCATCTCGGGCGTGGTCGCGACCTACTTCATGGGCGCCCGCATCTGGAGCCGCCGCGTAGGCCTCCTCATGGCCGCCGCCCTCATGACCAGCCCCTTCTACGCCATGCTCGGCCGCCAGGCGCAGACCGACATGCCCTTCGTCGGCCTCATGACCGTGGCCATGTGCAGCCTCATGCTGGGCGCCTTCGGACGCGACCGCAACCAGCCCGTCGACCGCCTCTCCTGGAACCTCTTCCTGGGGAGCATCGCCGCGCTCATGGTGCCGCAGCTCCACACCGTCCTCATGCGGCAAACCGTCTGGCCCACCAACCCCGCCTTCAACGTCGTCGAGAAGGCCTTTGCCTGGGGCCCATCACAGCTCCTGCTCTACCTCGTGATGATGGCGGTGGTCTACTTCACCGTCGTACGCAGCAGCGCCCGCACACGGGGCCAACTCTACCTCTTCCTCTTCTACGCCTTCGTCGGGCTCGCCACGATGGCCAAGGGCATCCTCGGCTTCGCGCTGCCGGGCGTCATCATCGCCGGCTACCTCGCTGTCTCCCGCGACTGGTCCTTCCTGCTGCGCGCCGAGATCCCGCGCGGCATCCTCGTCGCCCTCTTTGTTGGCTTCCCCTGGTATGGCGCCATGTTCGCCCGCCACGGCGGCATCGGCGGCTCCTTCTGGGACCGCTTCATCATCCACGACCACTTCAAGCGGCTGTCCGAGGGCGTCCACCAGATCGACACCGGCTCCTTCGAGCACTTCATCAAGTGGCTCGGCTACGGCCTCTTCCCCTGGGGCTCCTTCCTGCCTGCCATCATCGCCCGCACCCTCTCGCCAGAGCCCGACAACGAGGAGCGCGACCAGCAGCGGGCCCGCTGGATGCTCCTCGTCTGGTCCGGCATCGCCTACGCCCTCTTCACCCTCTCGAGCACCAAGTTCCACCACTACATCTTCCCCGCCGTGCCGCCTGTCGCGATGCTGGCTGCGCTCTTCGTGGACGACCTGCTCGAGGGTCGGCTCGCCAAGCGGCTCCACTGGCCTATCCTTGCCTCGGCCTTCGCCCTCTTTGCGGTCATCGGCTTCGACCTGCTCGCCGATCCCCAGCACCTCAAGAACCTCTTCACCTACCGCTACGACCGGCTCTGGAACGCCGCGGAGTGGAACCCCGGCTTCCGGCTCGCGATGGGAAGTTTCTACGCCCTCTTCGCGGTGGCACTGCTGCTGATGGCCATCCCGAACCGGCGCAAAGTTGTCTTTGCCGGCACCATCCTGCTCTGCCTCACCGCACTCGCTTCGGCCGGCTGGACCCTCAACGGCTACATGGCCACCATCTCGCCGAGCTGGAGCCAGGCCGGGCTCTGGGACGCCTACTACGCGCAGTGCACCCCCACCGATCCACCGCCCGGCGCCCACCCCATGAAGCGCTACTGCAAGGAGCCGGCCATCTCCTACAAGCTCAACTGGCGCGGCGAGACCTACTATACGCAGAACGAGATCGTGCCGCTCGCCGACGCCGAGCAGGTGAAGCACTTCGTCGCGCACAACGAGGCGCGCTGCTTCTACGCCATCATGGAGCGTGGACGGGCCACCGCCTTCAAGAACGACCTGCCCGTCGGCCAGCGCGAGACGGTCTACGAGGCCTACACCGGCAACAACAAATTCATCCTGCTCTCGGCCAACTGCAAGCCGGCGCCCGCGCCCGGCACGCAGAAGAAGAGCGCGCCGGCGGCCCCAGAAGCCAGCGGCGGCGGCGTCATCGATTGATGCTGACCATCCGCTTCCACGGCCACGCCTGCTTCGGCCTCGACCTGCCCGACGGCAGCTCGCTCTGCATCGACCCCTTCGAGGCCGGCGGCTTCGCAGGCCTGCTCCCCCATCGGGGCGTCCCCGACCGCTACACCCGCGCTGTCTGCACGCATGAGCATGCCGACCACAACGCGACGCACGCCATTCCGAGCGCAGGCCGCATCGCGCAGCAGCACCGTGAAGAGGGGCTCGTCATCGAGACCTTCACGGCACCGCACGACGAGCATGGCGGACGGCTCCGGACGGGGCTGGTCTCCCTCCTCCGCATCGAGGCCGGCGGCGCCACCATCGTTCATCTCTCCGACCTGGGCGAGCGGCCCCAGGGCCCGCTGCTGCGCTGGCTCCGCGAGCGGCCCATCGACCTGCTTATCGGCCCCGTCGGCGGCTACTTCACGCTCGACGCAGACGGCTTCGCCGAGATCGTGGCGCTCGTGAAGCCACGCTTCGCCCTCGGCTGCCACAGCGCAGAGGATGGCGCCCGATTCCCCGACCTCGACGACCTGTCGCTCCTCAACGCACGGATCGGCCCGGCAGCCGTCGGCACATCGCTGACCGTCGGCGGCGATGCAGTCTGGGCGCTCGACGGCGCTCCGATTCCGGCATCGCAGCAGCTGCTCCGCCTGCGCATCGCGCAGTAGCCCGGGGCGCAAAACGAGGCAGGGCGCCCAGAGGGTGAACCCCGCGCGCCCCGCATCGGTCGAACCGGCCGCTTAGTTGCGGAAGGTCACGTTGCCGAAGGTGCCAGCAGCGCCAGCGGTGCCGAGGCCGGTGGCCGTATTGGGAGAGGTGCCACCCGAGCCGCCGGTGCCGGCGGTGGTGATCGCCGCACTGTTGAGGAAGGTGTTGCCGCTGGCGTAGGTGGTGTTGGTGAGGGTGCCTGCGCCCCAGACCATGATGTCCCACGAGGAGCCGCCACAGCCGCCGCCACCGCCACCGCCGTGGCCACCGCGCGTGCCGGGGGCACCAGCCTGACCGAAGTGGGAGCAGAAGCGACGGATGTCGTTTGTCCCAAAGGTGTTCTGGCCACCGCCGCCAGCGGCACCTCCGTCGCCGCCCGCGCCGCCGTTGCCGCCATCGCCGCCATCGCCACCAAAGTCGCGGGAGATGCGGTTGGCAGAGATCACCGGGAGCGAAGCGCCCGTGGGGGTGGTGTAGACCACGAAGATGCCGAAGGAGCCGCCGCCGCCTGTGCCCGTGTAACCGAGCTCGGCCGCGCAGCCACCGGAGCCGCCGCCGCCGCCCGAACCGCCAAGGCCCTCCTGGGTGCCCGAGTTCGCGATGGAGCCTCCGCCGCCGCCGCCGCCGCCGCCACCAGCGCCGTG
This sequence comes from Deltaproteobacteria bacterium, assembly GCA_013205435.1. Classification (GTDB taxonomy): domain Bacteria; phylum Myxococcota_A; class Bradymonadia; order REDH01; family REDH01; genus CAIWGR01. The sequence goes on along the minus strand of JABMMX010000290.1, from coordinate 14,937 downwards.
ACGGCCATGGTTGCCGCTGGCGCCGGCACTGCCGCGCCACTCACCGCCAACGATCGATCCCTGATTCAGGCCGCAGCCGAGGCCGCCGCCTCCGTCACGGTTCGCGAGCACCGCGGGGCTCGTACCCGCAACACCATCGGTGCTGCCCGAGGGGACGTAGCAGGTGTTCGCCGAGTTCGCGCTCGATGCGTTGTAGACGCTCGGCTGTCCGCCCGCGCCACCCGCGCCACCAGCATTGGCGCCCGTGGTGCCAGTGCCGGAGGTACCGGTTGCCGCGGTGGTCGAGGTGCGCGTCATGCAAGCCGCGTTTCCGCCCGTGCCGCCATTCACCGAGGTGAAGGTGTCTGCCACGGCCGCCGAGAAGGTGGCGGGATCCTGGCAGGAGCGGCTTCCACCCGTGCCGCCGGGAGTGGGGACGCAGCTCGTGGTCGCAGCGTTGACGGTGTTTCCACCCACGCCGCCGTTCAAACCGGCCGAGCCGGAGGTACCCACGTTGCCATTGCTGCCCGGACCACCCTTACCGGCATAGACTTGGTTGGTGGTGATCGAGACGCCGCTGCCGCAGTCTTTCAGGTAAACGGCGTAGGAGTTGGAGCCGACCGTGGTGGCGTTGGAGCCGTCGACAACGAAGCCATCGAAGCCGGCGCTGGTCAGGCTGGTGCAGACCACCGCCTTTCGGTCACCGACGCCCGAGGGGCCGCGAACGACCGTGAGCGAGGCTGCAGCGTTTCGCTCCCAGGTGCTGGATCGGTGACCGCCCAGCAGGAAGATGCCCTGACGGAGGGTGATCTGCTCGGTATAGGCGCCGTCCGCGACCAGCACGTTGGGGCGGGTCGCCGCAGAGGCCCGGTTGGCCAGCGCGTAAGAGATGGTGCGGCAGGGGTGGTAGCCCACGCCGGTGTTACGAGGCCCAAGGCCACAGGTCGCGTCGTCGACCGAGATGCTGTCGTCGATCGAGACGTAGATGGCGGTGGTGTCGAGCTCAAACTCGCAGCCGTCGTCGGGCACGCCGTTGAGGTCGTAGAAGCCCACATCGCAGCGGAGCGCGCAAACGGCGCTGCCGGTAGCCGAGCATGTGCCGAAGGCGTTGGGCTTGTTGTAGATGGCGGTGCAGTCGATGCCGCAGGCGCCGCAGTTCTCGTCGTCGCGGTAGACGCCGGCCACCAGGTAGTCTTCGTCCACCGAGCCGTCGCAGTCGTCGTCGTTGTAGTCGCAGGCCTCCACGATGGCGGGGGTACCGGCCACGGCGTCGCAGGTGAGCGGGCCGCTCGGGTCAGAGGCATCGCAGGCCGCGGTGCCGGCGCGTCGGCAGGTGCCGACGCCCGAGAAGCAGACGCCGCCACGACCTGCCCACTGGGCATCTTCGTCGGTGCCGCCGTCGCAATCGTTGTCGAGGCCATCGCAGACCTCTGTGCCAGCGGGGCCGGCCACTCCGGAGCACTCGGTGGCGCCGGCCGGGTTGGTGGCGCTGCAGACCTTCACGCCGCGGCGGAGGCAGATACCCTGACCGGCACTGCAGACCGTGCCGCGGTCGGTCCAGAGGGCGCCCTCGTCGGCTGTTCCATCGCAGTCATTGTCGAGGCTGTCGCAGACCTCGGTCCCAGCCGCGCCAGGCGTCACGGAGCAGACCGTCGGGCCGGCCTCGTTGGAGGCGTCGCAGATCTTCACGCCGGTGCGCTGGCAGATGCCCGAGCCGCCCTGGCAGATGTCGCCGCGGTCTGCCCAGAGGGCGCCGTCGTCGATCGCGCCGTCGCAGTCATCATCGATGCCGTTGCAGCTCTCGGCCTGCGCGGTCTGGTTGGCGACGCAGGCGTTTGCGCCGGCGACGCAGGCAGTGAGGCCCTGCGCGCAGATGCCGGGAGTGCCGGTGTTGCAGGAGATGCCGCCACCCGGGTTTCCGTCGTCGGTGGCGCCATCGCAGTCGTTGTCGACCCCGTCGCAGAGCTCGGTCGAGAGCGGAAGAATCTGGCCGACGCAGCTCGAGAAGCTGCCCACCGAACAGGTTTGGACGCCTGCGCGGCAGATGCCCACGCCCGAGGTTGCAGCCACGCCATCGTAGCAGGAGCGGGCAATCGGGGCGCCGGTGGCGTCCTCGTCGGTGCTGCCATCACAGTCGTTGTCGAGGCCATCGCAGCTCTCGGTGCTCGGCGACCGCAGCGGTTGGCAGACGATGGCACCGGCGGTGCAGACCGTCGTGCCCTGCGCGCAGATGCCGTCCCGACCCGTGGAGCAGAGCGAGCCCGCCTGCGGTTCGCCGTCGTCCACGACACCATCGCAATCGTCATCGATGCCGTTACAGAGCTCAGCCGAGAGCGGCAGAATCTGGCCTACGCAGCTGCCGAAGTTGCCCGCGTTGCAGTTCTGCAGGCCGCGGCGGCAGATGCCGACGCCGGCGGTGGCAGCGGCGCCATCGTAGCAGGTGCGGGCGATCGGATTGCCAAGGTCGTCCTCGTCGCCGAGGCCGTCGCAGTCGTTGTCCAGGCCGTCGCAGACCTCCTCGTTGGGGAGCAGCAGCGGCAGGCACTCAAGGCCGGTCGGGGTGCAGACGGAGGTGCCCTGCGCGCAGATGCCGTCCTGGCCCGTCGGGCAGAGCGAGCCACCCTCCGGATTGTCGTTGTCGATGAGACCATCGCAGTCGTTGTCCAGCCGGTCGCAGAGCTCCTGGTCGGGCACCACGTCGCCGACGCAGCGGCCATACTCACCGACGGAGCAGGTCTGCACGCCGCCCTGGCAGAGGCCCACATTCAGCGTGGCGTCGCCGCCATCGTAGCAGCTGCGGGCCAGCGGATCGCCCGCGGCGTCTTCGTCCTCGATGCCGTCGCAGTCGTTGTCGAGGCCGTCGCAGATCTCGGTCGAGGGGGCGAAGAAGGGGGTGCACTCAGAGCTTGAGTCGCCACAGGCGGCCGAGCCGCGGGCGCAGACGCCTGGGAGGCCGGTGGCGCAGGTTCCGCCGCCCGTCGGGCTGCCGTCGTCGGCTAGGCCGTTGCAGTCGTTGTCCACGCCGTCGCAGAGCTCGGGCTCCGGCACCACATCTCCGATGCAGGGGCCATACTCGCCGCCCGTGCAGGTCTCAAAGCCGGTGCGGCACTCGCCGACGCCGATGTAGCGGGGGTCGCTGTCAAAGCAGACACGGGCGATCGAGGCGCCCGCGTCGTCGTCATCCACCGTGCCGTCGCAGTCGTCGTCGACGCCGTTACAGGTCTCGACCGCAGCGGTGACCTCGGTCACGCAGCGGACCGTGCCGACATCGCAGATCGTCTTGCCCAGCGCGCAGGCACCGGCACTGCCCGTCGCGCAGTCGCGGCCGGCCTCCGGGTCGCCCTCATCAATGGCCCCGTCACAGTCGTCATCGAGCCCGTTGCAGAGCTCGCCCTGCGGAAGCACCGCGCCGATGCAGTCCGAGAGGAAGCCGTCGGTGCAGCTCCGCTGGCCGGCCGCGCAGGCGCCAACGCCCAGGGTCGTGGGCGGACCGTTGTAGCAGGTCTGTTGAATCACGAGGCCGTCGGCCCCCTGATCCACAACGCCATCACAGTCGTTGTCCACGCCATCGCAGAGCTCAGCCTCCGGCGCGCGCGCCGAAACGCACTCAATCGACGACCCAGTGCAGATCGTCCGGCCGGGGCCGCAGATGCCCGCAAAGCCCGTGTCACAGTCGGCGTTCACGCCCACCGGGTTGTCATCCACATTGCTGTCGCAGTCGTTGTCCACGCCATCGCACCGCTCGTCCGCGGCCGGATTGATGTCAGCATTGTTGTCGTCGCAATCGTTGCCCAAGCAGGCCGGACCCTGACCATACTCGTCGTTGTCCTGGTCAAGACAGAGGGTGTCGGGCACACAGACAAAGCGGGTATCGGTCGCGATGAAGCCAAAGAGCACGCATTCGGCGTTGCCTTCACAATCAACGCCAGTGCTGCAGTAGTTGCTGCAGAATCCATCGCCCGTGAGCGGGTTGAGCAGGATGCAGACCAGGCTCTCGCAGTCGCCGCTCTCTTGGCAGGTGTCGCCGAACTGGCCCTCGCCGGGCGTCACATCGGCCTGGACCGTTGTGTCGTTGGCGTCACCGCCATCGCCACCGTCGGCAGTATCGGCGGCACCGCTGTCGGAGGTGTCGCCCGTATCGACCGCGGTATCCTGACCAGTCTGGTTCGATGACCCCGAAGAGTCACTGCTGCAGCCGGCAGCCCCGACGATCAGCGCCAACACGATTCCCGCCTGAAAGAAACGGTACTTTTCCATATTCATTCTCCGCGCTCACGAACCGCTGCACTCTTCAATCTGTTCGACTTCAGAGCGACATTTGGTGCTAAGGTCTAGCATTGTTATCTGGTAGGTGCGAAGTTTCGAACACTGCACGATTGTCCACGCCTGTTTGACTACGAGCCATCCGCCCAGTTTTCCAACGCGGTGGATTTCCCGTCAGACCGTCATCTCGCCTCGGAGTCTCCCTTGACGCAACTGCTCTGGTGGCACTGGCTCGCACTCGGTCTCCTGCTCTCGATCGCCGAGCTCGCAGTGCCCTCCCTCATCCTCATCTGGTTCGGCGCCGGTGCGCTCCTCGTAGGACTCGCGCTCGGCTTCTTCCCTACCATGGCGCTCGCGGGACAGCTCGCCATCTGGCTCTCCACCTCGCTCGCCTTTGTCGCCATCTGGTTCCGCTTCTTCCGCCCCTCGGATGCCCAGAACGCCTCTGCGGAGATGCTTGGCGAGGTCGGACTCATCACCCACGCCATCGACGGCTTCGGCCTTGGTCGCATCCGGCTCCAGCGCCCCTATGGCGGCCGCGAAGAGTGGCCCGCCGACGCCGAGCAGCCCATCCGCGAAGGCGAGCGGGCACGTGTCATCTCCTTTGAGGGCGAGCGGCTCACCGTCACCCCTCTCAACCCGTAAGGTCAGCCCATGGGCAGCCCCATCGTCATCGCCATCCTCCTCTTCTTTGTCCTGCTCACGCTCGCCAAGGGAGTCCGCATCGTGCCGCAGGGAAAGGAGTGGCTCGTGCAGCGGCTCGGGCGCTACCACCAGACCCTCAAGCACGGCCTCACCGTCGTGATCCCCTTCTTCGACGAGGTGGCCTACAAGCTGGTCACCAAGGACATCATCCTCGATGTGCAGCAGCAGGAGGTCATCACCCGCGACAACGCGGTCATCCTCTGCAACGCCATCGCCTTCATCAAGATCACCGACCCTGTGAAGGCCTCCTACGGTGTCACCAACTACAGCGAGGCGGTGCGCAACCTCATCATGACCACCCTCCGCTCCATCGTCGGCGAGATGGACCTCGACCAGGCCCTCTCCTCCCGCGACATGATCAAGCTCCGTCTCCGTGACACCATCTCCGACGATGTCCTCGACTGGGGGCTGACCATCAAGACCGTCGAGATCCAAGACATCCGGCCCTCCGACTCCATGCAGCGTGCCATGGAGCTGCAGGCCTCCGCGGAGCGTGAGCGCAAGGCGGCCGTCACCCGGGCAGAGGGCGAGAAGCAGTCCCGCATCCTCGAGGCCGAGGCTAGGCTCGAGGCCTCGCGGCGCGACGCGCAGGCCCAGATTGCGCTCGCCGAGGCCTCCGCGGAGGCCATCCGTGTGGTCGCGCAGTCCATCCCCACCGACCCCACCGCCACCTCATTCATCCTCGGAGAGAAATACATCGCCGCGCTGGCGAAACTCGCGGCCTCGAGCAACACCAAGACCCTGATTTTCCCCGCCGATCTGCAGGAATCCATCCGTGGCCTCCTCGGCCGCCGCAACTGACACACAAACGCCGTTTTTCTGTTACCTGCGAAACTGCTGTGCTAGCCGCGCTCTCCGGACTCTCATCTTCTTTGTCCTTCAACGCGGCCTGTCCTCCATGACCAAGAAACTCCTCGCTGCTTCGCTGCTTCTCCTCTCGCTCGCCGCCTGCGGCGACGACGACAAGAAGGCCACCACCGAGACCGGGACCGACGTTGCCGACACCGGGTCGGGCGAAGATACCGCGGGCTCGGCCGACACCGGCACCACCGAAGACACCTCGGGCTCCGCCGACACCGGCACCGAAGACACCACCGACCTCGATGTGGGCCTCAACTGCGACCCCTTTGAGCGACCCCTCCGCGGACAGTGCCGCTCCGTCTACACCCGCATCTGCTACTCGCAGGCCGACTGCACCGCGGAAGAGACCTGCACCTTCGAGGGCCGAGACACCCCCGAGACGGGCGGCCTCTGCGTGCGAAACGCCATCCCCGACCTGGTCTGCCCCGGCAGCCCCTCCTGCGCCGAGCGCCCCGACGCCACCCTCAAGGCTGCCTTCCGTGCAGTCCCCATCACGCCCCGGGGCTTTGAGCTCCCCCGCGCCAGCGGCGGCGAGAACTTCAACGAAGACGGAAACCCCATCACCTTCTCCGGCGATGTGACCGACCCCTCCACCTTCTGCGACTGCGGCCGCGACATGATCTGCCCGGCCACGCCGGAGTATGCCGACTGCAAGTCCTTGGGCACCTACACCGGTCCCGATGCCGACGGCACCGAAGGCAACGACTTCATGGAGGGCGCCTGGATCGCCGGCTTCTCCTTCTCGCGCCCCGCGGGCCTCTGCCCCGACCGCCTCCTTGGCGACAGCTGCACGGGTCCCGACTGCTGCGTCAGCCCCCTCGCCCACGACCACATCTGGGCGCGCGGCGCCGTCATCGAGCAGGGTGAGAGCCGCATCGCCTTCATCACCGTCGACACCGTCGGCTTCTTCTTCAGCGACATCCGCCGCATCCAGGCACGCCTCGACCCCGCCCTCGGCATCGACGACGTTGTCATCTCCGCAACCCACACCCACGAGGCGCCCGACACCATGGGCCAGTGGGGCCCCGGCGTCCTCGGCTCCGACCTTCCCGACCAGTCCGGCGTCGTCGATGTCTGGATGGAGGACCTCTACACCGACATGGCCGCCATGATCACCGATGCCGCGCGCAACCTCGAGCCGGTCGACGTCTACGCGATGAAGGTCAACACCGACCCTATCGAGACGGCCCTCCGCGACAGCCGCTCCCCCTTCATCGCCAACAACCTCGTTACGGGCGTCCGCTTCGTCCGCGACGGCCAGGATGTGCAAGACCCCGCCAACACCCTCGGCACCTACGTCAACTGGCATAACCACCCCGAGGTCCTCTGGTCGGAGAATGTCTTCATCAGCTCCGACTTCCCCCACTTCCTCCGCGAAGGTGTGGAAGGGGGCCTCGCGCCTGTCGCCGACGGCTCGGGCGCTGAGGTCTTCGCCGGCCTACAGGGGCTCGGCGGTGTCGCCGTCTACATCACCGGCTCCTGCGGTGGCCTCCTCACGCCAGGCAGCAGCATGCCGGTGAAGGCCCTCGACGGCTCGCAGCCGACCGGCGCGGACTTCACCCGCACCGAGGCCCTCGGGCAGCGGCTCGCCGTCTCCGTCCTCGGCGCCTTCCAGACCCCCTGCGAGGGTGCCAACACCTTCGGCTGCTACACCCGCATCGCCGACGAGACCCTCTCCTTCGCCAGCCGCGAGTTCACCACCGACATCGTCAACCGCCTCTTCCACAACGCGGTCTTCGGCCTCAACCTCTTCCGCCGCGAGGTCTACAACTGGCGCTTCCAGGATGGCTTCCTCGGGCCCCGTTACCCGCAGGTCGGCTCCAAGATCTCCCAGATCCGCATCGGCGGCGTCACCTTCTCCACCGTCCCCGGCGAGACCTTCTCCGAGTCCTGGACCGGAGGCTTCACCACCGACAACCAGTTCGGAAACCCGACCATCGGCGACCCCAACGACGTGAACTGCTCGGATGACCGGGTGACCCGCATCGCGGACGGCATCGAGCCCCGCTTCGGCTGCATGGTGGAGCAAAACATCCCCACTCCCCTCGACCTCGCCAGCGCTCCGACCACGGGCTACTTCTACGACGCCCTCCCGGGCGACTACATCGTCGCTGTCGGCCTCGGAAACGACGAGCTCGGCTACATCATACCCACCTACGACTTCATCGTTGATCCCTTCCTCCCCTACCTCATCGAGGCGCCGGGACACTACGAAGAGACCAACTCCGCGGCCAACCGGTTCGACTACTTCTCCAGCATCGTCAGCGATGTGAACGCCCTCCTCAACCGGTAGAGCCCCATGCCCGCAGACTCCCTCCACCTGCTGCGGGCGCCAGCCTCCACCTCACGCCAGACGCCTCGCCACGGCCTCCACGGCTGGCTCGAGGCGCTCTGCCTGGCCCGCACCGCGATGGGCAAGCCGCTGCCTCTCGCAGAGGCGATGGGCATCTCTGCAACCGCCTTCCGCGCCTACTCCTTCTCGCCCGACGACAACCACGCCTACCGCGACGACTTCCCCGGCGTGGAGTGGCTCGAAGACACCCTCGAGCTCGAGAACTACGGCGTCCACGAGGCCCTCTCGGCCCACACCGCCAGCGACATCCGCCTCTACGACCGGCTCAAGCGCGAGCCGCTCCTGCAGCTCGTCCGCCACGAGCTCACCGCCGGTCGGCCGCTCCTGCTCTCAGACCCTCTCACCATGCTCACCTGGGTGGTCGTAGGGCTCGGTGAGCTCCGGCTGTCGTTGGCGCCAAGCGACGCTACCGAGGAGTCCTTCGAGCCGGATGACGAGCACGCCCTTCGACTCGCCCTCTCTGCGCTGCGGCCCACCGAGCGCCCCTTCACCTATCGGCCCGACCACTTCCGTCGGGTCGCGCTGGGCTGGAGCGCCGAGCACCTGAACACCAAGCACGAGCTCTTCCACCACCTCGAGATCTTCGTCGCCTCCGGAGCGCGGGCCCTCGAAGTGGCCGCGGCAACCTGCGAGCGGGAGTGGGGTGTTGGCCCTGGCGGCAACCCCGCCTTCGGCTCCTTCTTCACAGCCTGGGTCGAAGAGCTGGCCTGGGCCCGCGCGCTGGCCGTGGACTACCTCGCAAGCTGGGCAGCAGCGGCAGCAGCCCAAGAGGAGCCGATGACCACCGCAGCAGCGCTCGCGCCGGTCGTCGACGCAGCGCGCGTAACTGCCACGCAGACCGCAGCGGCATCAGCAGCGCTGCTTTCGGGCGATGGCGCAGGATGTGCGAAGGCGCTGCGTGAAGCGGCGGCCTCCGAGCGGGCGACCTCTGCCGCGATCCGGGTCGCGCTGGCCTAGCGACCGGTGCAGAGACGGGCGAGGTTGCCCGCCTCTTCGCGGACCTTCTTCCCGTCGAGGTCGTAGATGTTGACCTTGGAGCTCTGGGCCTGCGCGTTGGCGACGGTCTGCTCCTCGGTGCCCACCATGATGAGCGACAGGGCGGTGCCCGACATATTGCGGCGGGCGGCGGTTTCGGCCTGTGCGCGGCTCACGCCGCGGACGCGGTCGCGGTAGCTCTTGAGGTAGTCGAGCTCCAGCCCCTGATCGAGCGTCCGGAGCACCACGTCGGCGAGCGGGCCGTTCTCCTCGATCTGGATGGGGAAGATGCCTGCGAGGTAGTCAACCGCGCCGGCGAGCTCCTTGTCTTCGATGGTGCCCTCCGCCATGCGGGCAAACTCGTTGCGGAACTCGGTGAGCGCGCCGGCGGTGACGGGGCCCCGCACGTTGGAGAAGGCGGTGAACCATGCGCCGCCGTAGATCTGCGACAGCCGGCTGTAGGCGCCGTAGGTGTAGCTCTTGGACTCGCGCAGGTTCATGAAAAGCCGCGCGCCCGCGTTGCCGCCGAGCACCTGGTTGGCGAGCAGGGTGTTGAAGTAGTCGGGGTCGGCCTGCCGAACGCCCGGCCCCACCCAGTTGATGTTGGTCTGCACGCTGTCGGGGCGCAGCACCACGTGGGCCTCGTTGCAGACCTCGATGCGAGGTGCCTCGGCCGGCTTCCAGGTGGAGGCGCTGCTCCGCCAGGTGGCGAGCGCCGCCCGAAGCTGGGCCTCGAAGCCCTCGGGAATCTGACCGACGACGACGAGCCGCGCCCGCTTGGGGCCGTAGTTCTGCTTGTAGAAGCGCTCGATGGCCTTGCGGTCCACCTTCGCGATGTCGGCCGCCGTCGGCAGCACGGCCGCGTAGGGGTGGCTGCCAAAGAGCACCTTGTAGGTGAGCCGCTGCAGGTGGAAGTCGGGCTCGGAGGCCTGAAGCTCCAGCTCGCCCTCAAACTCCTTCTTGCGCGCCTCGACCCGATCCTGCGGGAAGGTCGCCTCCTGCGCCATCACCCGGAGCACCGAGAGCATGGCCTCCGCATTCTGGGTCAGACCATCGGCAGCGAGCAACACCCGGTTGGCCTCGGCGCCCGCATCCACGGCGAGCCCGTTTCGGTCGGCAAACTCGGCCAGTTCGGTCGCATCCTGCGTCCGAGTTCCATCGCGCAGCAACCGCGCTGTGAGCTCGGCGAGCGCCACGTTGTCGGAGCTCGCATCGCGACCTGCCCGGATGGAGAGCCGCATCGCAAGGCTAGGGACGCCGGTCCGCGGGATGAGGACCACCTCGAGACCGTTGGGCAGCGTCAGCCGCTGCTCGGCGGGGAGCGCAAAGGGACGGGCCGTTCCCGGCGCAGGCGCCTTGCTCCGGTCGGGGCCGGCAGGAGCGGTAGCAGAAACCGCCACGGTCGATTCAGCAACCTTGGCCGTCGAAGGACCGAGCGAACCGCCGCAGGCGGAGAAGCAGAGGGCTGCGAGCCCGAGTACCCACGTGCGCTTCACGGCTCACCTCCCTGCTTGGCTTCTGCTTTCACCTGAATCTGCACCACCGTCGCGCGAGCCGGCAGAATCCGCTTGGTCGCAACCTCCTGCACCTGCGCAAGCGTGACCGCCCCGAGCCGCGCGAGCGCCTCGTTCGAGCGAGCCGGCTGCCCGTAGTAGAGCGTATCGCGGCCCACGGTGAGCGCGAGGCCAAGGTTGCTGTCGATGCTGCCAACCATCTGGCGCATGAGCTGGCTCTTGGCCGCATCGAACTCCGCCTGGGTCACCGGCCGCGTCACCAGACCGGCCGTCTCCACCTCGATGGCCTTCTGAAGCTCGTCTGCGGTCGCACCGTTGGCGGTTGCATAGACACCGAGCAGGTCGGGGCCGCGACGGCCGTAGATGAACGACGACACGCCGAGCGCCTTGCCGCTGCCACGCACGAGCGAGCCGTAGAGCCGCGAGGCCTCACCGCCGCCCAAAACCTGGGCCAGAATCTCGGCCGCCAGGTTCTCAGGGTTCGGATCGGGCTCAATCTTCCAGCCCATGATGACCGCAGGCTGCGTCGCCAGCGCGTCATCCACAGAGAGCGTACGCGGCGCGGTCTGCTCCGGCTCATCGCACTGCCACTTGGGCGCCAGCGGGCCCCGCGGGATGGAGGCGAAGTAGGTCTCGACCAGCCCCTTTGCCTCGGCGGTCTCAAAGTCACCGGCGATGACCAAGACCGCGTTGTTGGGCTTGTAGTGCAGGTTGAAGAAGGCCTGCACATCCTCGAGCTTTGCTGCGTCGAGGTCGTCCATCGAGCCAATGGTGCTGTGGTGGTAGGGCCAGCAGCTGTAGGCGAGCGCATCAAACGCCAGCCAGCCGTTGTTGTAGGCCTGGTTGTCGTAGGAGGTGCGGCGCTCCTCCTTCACCACCTCGCGCTGGTTGTCGAAGTTCTCCTGGGTGACGGCCAGGCTGAGCATGCGGTCGGACTCGAGCCAGAGCCCAAGGCCGAGGCGGTCCGATGGGAGCACCTCGTAGTAGTTGGTCCGGTCTTCGCTCGTCGTGCCGTTCATGTTGCCGCCGTTGCCGAAGATGGCCTGGAAGTGGCCCCCCTTCGGCACATTGGCAGAGCCCTGGAACATCATGTGTTCGAACAGATGGGCAAAGCCCGAGCGGCCCTCCACCTCGTTGGCGGAGCCCACGTCGTAGTAGACCGCAATGCCCACGGTCGGCGCACCCGCGCGGGGCACCAACACCACGCGGAGCCCGTTGGGCAGCGCGTAGCTCTCCGTGGCGATCTCCAGCTTCGGCGCGGCGGCCTGCGCATCGCCCGAAAGCAGCAGCGAGACCGCGGTCACACCGGCCGCCAGCCAACTCTTCTTCAACACTTTGCCTGCCATCTCTTCCTCCAACCCAAGGGGCGCCCTGCGGTTAGGTCGCAGCGGCAGCGAGGGCAAGAACTCTCATAAGCCAGCGCGCTGCAACACGAGCGCCAACGCTGCTTCGTCGTCCACCGAGACCACCTCCGACCAGCCCTCCGGCTCGGGGAGTGCCACCGCGCCAGACCGCTCCAGCCAGCGCCAGAGCGAGCGCTCACCGGCGTCAAAGGCCGCCCGCGCCGATGAAGCGGACGAGCTCCGAACCGCCAGCGGGAGCGGGTGCCAGTGCAGGCCCCGGAAGGCTGCAGCCGGAGCACCCTGCGCAACCCCAGCTTCGAGGCAGCGCAGCATCTCCGGCGTCAGCCCCCACTGGTCGCAGCCCACCACGAGCAGCGGCCCAGCGGCCGCCTGCCCGAGTGCTGTGACGAGCCCCGAGAAGGGCCCCTCGTGCGTCTGCGCATCCTCGATCGTCAGCAGGCCAAGGTCGGCGTAACTCCGGCCTGGCGCGGCAACCACCGTCGCCTCGTCAGGCCTGTAGCCGCACTGGGCAACGACGCGGAGGATGAGCGGCAGGCCAGCCACCTCCACCCGCGCCTTGTCGCTCCCCATGCGGGACGACCGACCGCCTGCGAGCAGATAGAGCGGCGCGCGAGCGGTCATCGGAGACGACCGTGACCTCGGCTACTCCACCACTGCGCAGGTGCTCGGGTAGCTGGACGGAATGCCGTCGGTCGCGAGCGGGCTGGTGCCCGTGCCCCACTCGTTGCGGAAGAGGAAATCGAAGGCCGCCGACACAATCTCGTTCGTGATGGTGTGGCCATTGCTGTGGGTGCAGAGCACTCCGAAGTGGCCATCGGCCGCCAGCCCTTCCGAGAGATCGATCATCATGGGCATGAACTGGAGGATGCCGTTGAAAGAGTCGGTCGAGCCGCCGTGCGACATGATGACCGGCATCGGGTAGTCGCTCGATGTGTAGGGGAAGGTAAGCCGATCGTTGACGCCACCGCTGAAGATGGCCGTCGAGGCGAGCAGGCCGGCTCGGTTCATGGTCAGGTAGGTGGTCCACATGGCGCCGGCCGAAAAGCCGGCCGAATAGACGCGGCGGTTGTCGAGGTCATACTGGCCGTCGGCGCAGCCGAGGATGTCGTCAAAGAAGGTGAGGTCCTGCTCTGCGGGCGCGCCGCCAAGCGAGCTGGGGAAGCTCCAGATGGGACCGAGCATGCCGCCGCCCGGAGCCATGGAGGGAACAATGACGATGGCGCCATACTCCTGCGCAATGTCCGAGGCACCCATACCGCCCGCAAAGTTGGCTGCGCTATCGCCGAGCCCGTGCCAGAGGAAGATCACGGGCGCACCGGCCGGGTTGGCGGGCAGGAAGAGGAGGAAGTCGCGGGGATCGCCACTGGTGGTGATGTCGTTGCTGCCCGACGCGAAGGTGGGGCAGGCGCCGCTGGAGTAGGCGGGGACCGGGTCGGGGTCGCCAAACTCAAAGGTGCCGCCGCCCGTGTCGGCGACTGCGGTGTCGGCGGTGCCCGTGTCGGCGGTGCCCGTGTCGGAATCGGCGTCACCGGTCGAGCCGGTGTCGATGGTGATCTGGGCATCGTCGGAGGCATCGGCCGAGCTGCCGGTGTCTTCGGTGTTTCCGCCGTTGCTGCCGCCACGATCGGTCGAACGAGAGACCTCGTCCGAACCGCACCCTGCCATCAACATGAGGAGCGCAACTGTCGCCAGCGGGCCGCGAACCATCAGCTTCCGATTCACCATCTCTTGCTCCTGCACCGTGAAGTCTCGAGGCGCTGCACCCAACCGAGGGCCAGCGTCACATGGCTGTAAACTAGGTGACCCGAAGGGCCGCTGTCTAGCAATCTTCCGCGACCGAGCTCAGCCGCACGAAGCATGCCTCAACCCATTACCAGCACCGCGCTCGAGGCCTCTCGGAAGGCCAGGTCGACAACTCTGCCGTAGTAGGCCCGACCCTCGACCGCGCGCAGGTTGCTCCCGAACACGAGCAGCTCAACGCCCTGCTCTCGGGCGGTACGCAGCACAGCCTCCTCCACAGAGGCCGCCACCACCACCAACGCCTCCGCAGGCGCGCCAACCCGCAGCGCACGGTCCACATGGCCAACTACCAACCGGTCGCCAAGGTCGCGCAACGAGGCCAACCGGGCCCCGTCTGCAAGCACCTGCTCTGACGCCGTCGCCTCCACCACATGGAGGATCACCAACCGTGCCGAGAGCCGCACAGCGACAGCCGCCGCGAAGTCCACCGCACGACGGCAGGAGGCCTTTCCAACCGTCGGCACCAGCAGCGTCATCGGCCGCCACGACGTCCCCTCCTCCGGCGCCGTGCGCGACGCACGAAAGACCATCACCGGGCAGGGCGACTGCTGCACCACCTCGCCCACCAGCGGGTTGGCGAGCCCATCTGCCTCCGCGACGGGCGCACCCACAACCAACAGATCATATCCCGCAGCGGCCTCCCGGAGGATCGCGCTGGCCCCATCGTTGCTCACCACAGAACGCCAGGCCAGCCCGATCAGACCGCTTCCCATGAACCGACGGTCGAGCGTTGTCCGAAGGGCCGCAAAGGTGCCGGAGGTTGCAGCAGCCGGCGCCAGAACCTCCAGCCCCACCACCTCCATCTTCCGGCGGGCCACCAGGCTCAGCAGCGCGAGCACGCCCTGCACATTCGGGCCGCCGCGCGTCGGGATCAGCACACGGCGCAGCGAAGATCCGAACCCCTCCTCATCAGAAGACTCCCAGGCCATCCGGCGCCTCTCGCTCTCGCCCACCGGCACCGCCGCAACCAGCCGCTTGAGCAGGATCGGCGGCACAACCGTCGTGATCACCGCAAGCACCACCAGCGCCGCAAACATCGACTCGCTCAACAGCCCGTGCTCCAGCCCCACCGTCGCGACCACCAGCCCCATCGCACCCTCCGTGCTGATGGCCATCGCCAGCG